>WHSN01000073.1 GCA_009380045.1 Luteitalea sp. | reverse complement strand
GTTCTGGTCCGTTCGTTCCATCAGACTCGCATCGGCATGATGACGTAGGTGTAGTCGTAGCCTTCCGCCCCGACCGGCGTCATCACGGCCTGGCTCACTTCGTCCTTCAGCTCCAGCGCCACGACATCGGTCGTCACCGCCGAGAGGAAATCGAGCACGTACTGCGCGTTGAAACAGATCTGCATCTCCCCACCGGAGTACTCGACCGGCAGCGTCTCTTTCGCCTCGCCAAGCTCCGGACTGCTCGAGGTGATGTCGACCTTGCCCCGGTCGATCTGGAACTTCACCGCCCGCGACCGCTCGTTCGAGAGCAGCGCCACACGCTTCACCGCGTTGGTCAGACGGTCGCGCTCGAACTCGATGTGCTTGTCGTTGCCTTTTGGAATGACACGCTCGTAGGCGGGAAACTGTCCGTCGATCATCCGGGAAATCAGCATGCGGTCGCCGACGGTGAAGAACAGGTGATTCTCTCCTCGCTCGTAGCTGATGTCGCCGTCGCCCTCGCCCAGTAAACGGCCGAGCTCACCGAGCGTCTTCTTCGGGAGAATCGCTTTGTTCTCGTCGCCGTTCGCCGACGGGTTGCCGTCGCGCTTCACGTTCACCAGCGCCAGTCGATGCCCATCCGTGGCCACCAGGCTCATCGAGTCGGGCCGCAGCACGAAGAGCGCGCCATTCAGAAAATACCGTGTGTCTTCCCCGGTAATGGCAAACTGCGTCTTCGACACCATTTCCTTCATGGAAACGGGGGATAAACCGACGGTCGGCGCCCCGCCGCTCTCCGGCAACGTTGGAAAGTCTTCCTTCGGCAGCGTCTGCATCCGCGAGTCGAACCGGTCGGCCGCCACTTTCACGCCGCTCTTGTCTTCGGCGACCCGGATGTCGGTGTCGGGAAGGCTCCTGACGATTTCGTAGAATTTCTTGGCCGGCAGGGTGATGGAGCCCGGTTTGGTGACCGACGCCTTGCACTTGCTCCGCAGACCCACCTCGAGATCGGTGGCGGAAAACCGCACCTCGTCGCCTTTGGCTTCCATCAGAACGTTGGCAAGAATCGGGATCGTGTTCTTGCGCTCGACGATGCCCTGAAAAAGTTGCAGTTCTCGCAGAAGATCGTTCTTGCGGGCGACGAATTCCATGCTGGGATGACCTCGAATGCGCGGGATTCCGACGCGCGATCCCCTAAGGAGAGAGTGAGATTAGAGATGAATGAATTATATAGGAGAAGAGTGTCTGTTGAAAAGTGGCCCGTGCTGGTTAGTGATTTATTTTCAACAAGTTATATTGTGGAAAAAACGTGCTCGATCGGCTCACGGATGAGCATAGTTGATGAGCTCGCGGAAGCGTACCGCAGGATTTCCGCAGGCCCGGCGCGGCCGTCTGTGGAAAAGCCCTGCGGCTATCGAAAACCTTCCAGGAAATTGCTGATGAGGCTGTTGAAATCCAGCTGCCGCTTTCGCAGATCCTCGACCTTCCGGATCGAGTGGATCACGGTCGAGTGATGCTTCCCGCCGAAGCTGCGGCCGATCTCCGGCAGCGACGCGTGCGTCAGCGACTTGCAGAGATACATCGCGATCTGCCGCGGCATCGCCACCGATTTCGAGTTGTTGCGCGACTTCAGCTCGGTCAGCTTCAGGTTGTAGTAGTCGGCGACGAACTTCTGGATGATCTCGATCGTCACCGCCCGCTCCTCGTGATCGAGGATGTTCTTCAGCACGTCCTGCGCCAGGGGGAGCGATATCTCCTGTCCGGTCAGCGAGGCGTAGGCGATCAGCCGGATCAGCGAGCCTTCGAGCTCACGGATGTTCGACTTGATCTTGCCGGCGATGTAGATGGCGACGTCGTCGGGGAGAGGGACCGATTCGCTTTCCGCCTTCTTCTTCAGAATCGCGATCTTGGTCTCCAGGTCAGGCGACTGGATGTCGGCGATGAGACCCCATTCAAACCGCGAACGGAGCCGTTCCTCGAGCGCCTGAATCTCGTGCGGCGGACAATCGCTGCTGAGAACAATCTGCTTCTGCGAGTCGTACAGCGCGTTGAAGGTGTGGAAGAACTCGGTCTGCGTGCCTTCCTTGCCGGCGAGGAACTGAATGTCGTCGACCAGCAGCACGTCCACCGAGCGATACCGTTCACGAAAATCGATCACCCGATCGAAGCGGACGGCGTTGATCATCTCGTTCATGAACCGCTCGGACGAGATGTAGGTGAGTTTCAGGTTGCGATCGTGCTGCAGCACGTACTGACCCACCGCGTGCATCAGATGGGTCTTGCCGAGACCCACCCCGCCGTAAATGAACAGCGGGTTGTAGGAACGAGACGGCGCCTCGGCGACCGCTCTCGACGCCGCGTGCGCGAACTGATTCGATGAACCCACGATGAAGGTGTCGAACGTGTAGCGCGGATTCAATCCGGCTGCTCCGGCGATCGTGACTGCCGGTGCGCTGTCGTGGGGGACCGCTTCGTCCGGAATGAGCACCACCGGCGCCACCTCGCCTTGAGTGTCGGCGAGGTAATGGATCTCCAGCCCCCACCGTTTAACCTCGTCGAGCGCCTCGCTGATCACGCCCGAGTAATGCTTCGTGAGCCAATCCTTGAAAAGGGCGTTCGGGACGCGGATGGTGACGGTTGTCGCGTCCTCCGAGACGAAGCTCGTCGGCCTGAACCACGTGTAGAAGCTGTGGCGGTTGACCTTGGTTTCGACCCGCGCCAGCACTTGGTCCCAAACATTCATTTGCTTCGAAAAAGGCCCTTCGGCTGGGTTTCGCCCCTCAAACATCGCGGTATTGCAAGGCAGGGCGCGCCGCAGCCGGCCGCGTGGCCTGATTGAGTGGGGTTTTCGAGCTTCGCCTTGCCGCACATCGGTGTAACTTCGGCACTTTCAGGCCTGACCTGATCGATCTCGCGGATTTCCACAGTTTTTTCCACAGGTGTGGAAAACTCTGGTGACAGACCAAACGCGCATGCACCGACTGGGGTCAGCGTGTGAGGTAGAAGGACGCCGACTCTAACACAAGCCAATCGCGTTGACACGGTCCAAACCCGTTCGCTAACATGGACGGTTCGGTTTGCACTACGAATCTTCCGGAGTTGGACATGGCCAAGGGGAAACGCACTTTTCAACCCAATACGCGGCATCGCGCACGCACGCATGGGTTTCTTGTTCGGATGGCAACCAAGAACGGCCGGTTGGTGCTGAAGCGTCGCCGGGCCAAGGGCCGGAAGCGGCTCACCGTCAGCAGCGAATAGCCGCACGGAGTGACCGGGTTCAGCCGGCAGGAACGCATCCGCCGTCGCGTCGAATACCAGCAGATTTACGACCGTGGCGACCGCGTCCACGGAAGGCTGTTCACCCTGTTCTCGTTGCCGAACGAGCTCCAGGTGGGCCGCCTGGGAATTGCGGCCACCAAAAAACTCGGCGGCGCCGTCGTCAGAAATAGAGCTAAACGACTAATTCGAGAGGTTTTCCGTCGCAACAAGATCGCGCCTGGCATGGACCTCGTCGTCGTGCCGAAGCGGGAACTGCTCGACGCCAGCCTGACTGCCATTGAAATCGAATTCCGACAGACCCTCGACCGCAGTCTCCGTCGCTCTCGTCCTGCTCCGCGGGTATAAGCTGCTGCTGTCCCCGCTGTTTCCGGGGGCCTGCCGGTTCGTCCCCTCCTGCTCCGACTACGCTCGCGACGCGTACCGGCAGCATGGGGTGTGGCGCGGAACCTGGCTCGCGCTCAAGCGCCTTTCACGCTGCCAGCCCCTCTGTCGGGGCGGCTACGATCCGGTCCCGCATTAAATGGAACGCCGAGTCCTCCTCGCGATCTTTCTCTGTTTCGTGGTGCTGTATGCATGGCAAGCGCTGTTTGTCACGCCCGCGCCCGAGCCCCCTTCCGTATCGACGTCCACTCCCGGGCCCGCACCAGCGCCGAGCTCGCCGGTGAAGCTGGAACCTCCCGCCGCCTCTTCACCGGCGCCGGATTCGTCCATGCCCGCGGTCGCCACATTGGTGGCGGAGCCGACCGACCGTGACATCCGGATCGAAACCGAGCACGTCGTCGCCGTTTTCACCAATCGTGGAGGCCTACTGAAGAGCTGGCGGTTGAAGGACTATCAGGACGCGAATCGGGCTCCCCTCGAGCTGGTGACGACCGAGCTCGCGGCTTCACACCCACTGCCCTTCTCGTGGCGCGTCGCGGACCAGGTGACGACCGACCGGCTGAACGGCGCGCTGTACGCGGCGAGCCAATCGGATACGTCGGTTGCATTCGAGTACCGCGACAGCGCCGGCCTCCACGCGGTCAAGGAATTCCGGGTCGATCCGAAGACCTACACCCTGACCTTCCGCGGCACGGCATCACAGAATGACCAACCGCTGATGCCGGCGATCGAATGGGGCCCCGGGCTCGGCGACCACGACTCCCAGGCGGCGAAGTATGCGGTCAAACCCGGCGGGATCTTCTCCGTTGGCGGCGAGATCACGCGTCTGGCCGCGAGCGCCGTCGCGACGCAGCCGACCTACGAGGACGACTTCGAATACGTCGGCGTCGACGACCACTATTTCATGACCGCCGCCGTCAAGCCCGGGCGAGCGAAGGTCACCTTCCAGCCGGCGTCTGTGCCGCCAGCGGCAGGCTCGAACAGCGCCGCTCGCGACCTGATGGCATACACGATCGAGCCCGCGAAGCCCGGCGAGGCGCTCACCTTCTACGTGGGGCCGAAGGATTTCGACGCCCTCGCGAGCATCGATGTCAACTTCCCCAAGGCGATCAACTTCGGTTGGTTTTCGGTGCTGGTCGTCCCGCTGCTCCGGTCGCTGAACTGGATCTATGGCTACGTCGGAAACTACGGCTGGGCGATCCTGGTCTTGACGGTGTTCATCAATCTCGTGCTGTTCCCCTTGAACCACAAGAGCGTCGTCTCGATGCGGAAGATGGCCGAGATTCAGCCCGAGGTGAAGGCCATTCAGGAGCGTTATTCGAAGCTCAAGGCGACCGATCCCGCGAAGCAGAAGATGAACCAGGAGATGATGGCGCTCTACAGGGAGCGAGGCGTGAGTCCGGCCAGTGGTTGCATCCCCATCCTCCTCACGCTGCCGGTGTTCCTGGCCTTCTATGCCTTGCTCACCACCGCCATCGAATTGCGCGGCGCGCCGTTCGTCGGTTGGATTCACGACCTCTCACAGCCGGACCCCTACTACGCGATGCCGATCCTGGTCGGCCTGTCGCAGGTCTGGCAGCAGTGGATGACGCCAGCGACCGGAATGGATCCGACGCAGCAGAAGATGATGATGATCATGCCGATCGTCCTGATCTTCGTGTTCGTGTCCACGCCGTCTGGCGCCCTCATCTACTGGTTTGTTGGCAACGTGTGGCGCGTCGGGCAGATGCAGCTGACCAACTATATGATCGGCCCGCCGAAGGTCCGCATCCCGGGGAACGCGGCGGCCGAGCGGCGTTTGAAGCGGGTGGGCAGCGGCAAGACAGAGAGCGCAGCGAAGGAGAGCTGAGATGGCAGACGCGACCCAACCGATTGTCGAGTTCCTGAATCGGTTCACGGCGGCGCTCGGTATCCTAACCCCGGTCGACGTCGAAGAGACCCCTGACGGTCCCCGCTTGAACTTCTCCGGTGAAGAGGCGGAGCTCCTGGCGCGGCACCGCGGCGAGCCAATCAAGGCGCTCCAGCACGTCGTCGACATGGCGTTCGGACGCAACCTCGATGACGAGAAACGGATCTTCGTCGATGCGCTGGCCTACCGGAAGGGCAAAGACGTCGAACTGCGGCAGATGGCGAAGCTGCTGGCGGCGAAGGCGAAAGATTCCGGACTGGACCAGCAGTTGGGTCCGTTGAACCCGTACGAACGACGGATCGTGCACATGGCCGTCGCCGAGATTCCAGGCGTGACGACCGAAAGCATCGGCGACGCGTTTTCGAAGACGGTACACATCTCGTTGCGGAAGTAGAACCCCGGGCGGCGTGTCCAGCCGTCAGGCGGTCACGCCCGCTCACAGATCGGACAGATCCGCTGCGCGCGTTCCGTGTTCTCCACCGCCGACACCATCGTCGCCATTGCCACCCCGCCCGGACGCGGCGGGATCGGCGTGGTGCGCCTGAGCGGGCCATCGGCCCACGTCCTGGCGCGGCGGCTGATCGACCGCCACGCTCTGCTGCAACCGCGCCACGCCACGCTGGCAACCATTCGCCGGCCGGTGAACGGCGCCGGTGAGAGCGGCGGCCCGTTCGATTGCGTCGTGGTGACCTACTTCCCGTCTCCCGCTTCCTACACCGGTGACGATGTGGTGGAGATCAGCGCGCACGGCAGCCCGGTCGTGCTCAAGGCTATCGTGGGGTTTGCGTGTGATGCCGGCGCGAGAGTCGCCGAGCCCGGCGAGTTCACCTTGCGCGCATACTTGAACGGCCGGCTCGACCTCCTGCAGGCGGAGGCGGTGGCGGATCTGATCGACGCGGTCACACCGCAGCAGGCCCGCGCCGCATTCGACCAGTTGAACGGGACGCTGACCCAGACGATCGCGGCGATCGACGGGGCGCTCTTCAACCTGATTGCGCAGCTCGAAGCATCGGTCGACTTCCCCGAGGAGGGCTATCACTTTCTCGAGGCCGACACGCTGGCAACGTCGATCGACGGGATTCTGCGGCGCACCGGCGGGCTGCTCGCCGATGCCGGCCGCGGCCGCCTTCTGCGCGAAGGGATGCAGGTGGCGATCGTCGGGGCGCCGAACGTGGGCAAGTCGAGCCTGTTCAACGCCCTTGCCGGGGCGGGCCGCGCGATCGTCACCGAAGTGCCGGGCACGACACGAGATCTGATCACCGAGACGATCGACATCGACGGTGTTCGCGTCACCCTGGTCGACACCGCCGGCATTCGTGAGACTGACGACGTGATCGAGACCGAGGGCATCGCAAGGGCGCGGAACGCGGTCGGCGTGGCCGACGTCGTGCTGCTGCTGCTGGATCGCTCGAAGCCGTTCTCGCCTCAACCGCTCGATCCTCTGGTCGAGCGGCATAAGACCCTGCTGGTGGCGACCAAGGCCGACTTGCCGGCTGCCTGGCGGCGCGCGGAGTGTGTCGATGTTTCGTCCACGACAGGTGCTGGTCTAGATGATCTTCGTCAACGGATCCTGCAGGCAATGGACGTGGAGCCCGCGTACGATCGGCCGGAGATCACCAACATCCGACACATCAGGCTCGTGGAACGCGCCGACACAGCCCTCCGCCGCGCGAGGAACGCCGCGATCGCGGAAGGGGGATCGATGCCAGAGGAGTTCGTGCTCGCCGATCTGCAGGAGGCCAGGGGCGCTCTCGAAGAGATCGCAGGCAAGCGGGCACCCGACGACCTGCTGACCCACATCTTTTCGACGTTCTGCATCGGGAAATGAAGTTTGACGTCGTCGTGGTCGGGGCCGGGCACGCGGGTTGTGAGGCGGCGTTTGCGGCCGCCCGGCTGGGCGCCCATGTGGGCCTCTGTACGCTCTCTCGGGAAACGGTCGCGCACATGCCGTGCAACCCGGCCGTCGGAGGAACGGCGAAGGGCCACCTGGTGCGCGAGATCGACGCGCTCGGCGGGCTGATGGGACGCGCCATCGACGCGACAGGCATTCAGTTCAAGCTCTTGAACCGAAGTCGCGGGCCCGCGGTCTGGTCGCCCAGGGCACAGGCGGACAAGAAGGCATACGGCGAGTGGATGCGCGCCGAGCTCGAGCGCGAGCCGAACATCGACTGGGTGATCGGACGTGCCGGCCGCATTCTGATCGAACACGGTCGGGTCGCCGGGTTGGCGCTCGAGGAAGGCGAGGCGCTCCAATGCCCGGCGGTGGTCATTACGACCGGCACCTTCCTGAATGGTCTGATCCACATCGGTCCCGAGCAGCACCCGGCAGGGCGGGCCGGGGAGCCGCCATCTCGCGACCTCGCCGAGTCGTTGAAATCGATCGGTTTCGAGTGGGGACGGCTCAAGACCGGGACACCGCCGCGGCTGGATCGCGACACGATTGACTTCGCGCGTCACACTGCATCGGGAGTCTTCGCGGTCGAAGCCGGGGATCGGCCGCCGGTGCCTTTTTCGTTTTTGACTTCAGGCATCGATGATCGTCCGCAGGTGAGCTGTCACCTGATTCACACAAACGACCGGGTGCGGGACCTGATACGGGCGAATATCGGCCAATCTCCCTTGTTCAATGGCCAGATTCGCGGTGTAGGGCCCCGGTATTGCCCGTCCCTCGAGGACAAGATCGTCCGATTTCCCGACAAGGAGCGACACCAGATTTTTCTCGAGCCCGAAGGTGTGAATGCGCGCGAGGTGTACGTCAACGGCTTTTCGATGAGCCTCCCACGAAAGATTCAAGCAGATCTCGTGCACGCGCTGCCGGGATTGGAGGATGCCGTGCTCCTGCGGCCTGGGTATGCCGTTGAATACGACTTCATCCAGCCGACTGAATTGACGCGGCGTCTCGAAACTAAGCGCGTTACGGGACTCTTCCTGGCGGGGCAGATCAATGGCACATCGGGCTATGAGGAGGCCGCGGCTCAAGGGCTTCTGGCAGGCCTGAACGCGGCGACGCTGAGTATCGGCGGCGAAGGGCTCGCGCTGGGCCGGCACGAGGCGTATATCGGCATCCTGGTTGACGACCTCATCACCAAGGGGTGTCTCGAGCCGTACCGTATGTTCACGTCGCGGGCTGAGCATCGGCTGTTGCTGCGGATCGACAATGCGGATCTGCGGCTGACTGGGCGCGGTCGGACGGTGGGTCTCGTGGACGACGACCGTTGGGAGATATTCTCGGCGCGGCGCGAGCGTTTCGCTCGGAACGTGGACGCGCTCGAGCGCACCCTCGTTCGCTCACCCTCCGGCGATCGTGTCACCGCGTCGCGGTTGCTCAAGCGACCAGACATGTTGCTGGCCGATCTTTTGGCGACAGGTCAGGTTCTCCTCGACATCGATGCCGAGCGTCCGACGATCGACTTGACCAGTGCAGAAACCACGGTCAAGTACGCCGGTTATCTTCGGCGTCAGGAAAGCGAGATCGAGAGAGGGCATCGTGACGAGCGGAAGCGGATTCCCTTTGACTTTGCCTTCAACCGGGTCCCGGGGCTGTCAGCCGAGGTGGTCCAGCGCCTCACCCAGGTAAGGCCCGACACGCTCGGCCAGGCGTTGCGGATTCCCGGTATCACCCCGGCGGCCGTCGCTGTCCTCGGCGCGTATGTCAGCCGCCGGCTGCGTCCGGACGCGTGACGCCGCTCGGTCTTTTTCGCGATCGCCTGCTCTCCCGTCTCTCCCTGGCGCAGCGTCAATCCGAGGGCGGCTGGCCTCTGCCAAACCTCGCTGACGATCAGATTGCGCAGATGGCGCAGTATTTCGATCTACTGCGCCGATGGAACCGCGTCATCAATCTCACGGCGCTGCCTCTCGACACGCTGGAAGACCAGACCATCGATCGGCTGTTCGTCGAACCGCTCAGCGCAGTAACGCTCCTCGACCGTCCCGCGTTGGGATGGGCCGATCTGGGCTCTGGCGGGGGGTCCCCAGCGGTTCCGCTCAGGATTGTGGCGCCGTCGGTCGTTCTCACGATGGTTGAGTCGAAAGGTCGTAAGGCGGCATTTCTGCGCGAGGTTGTGCGGGCGCTCGGGCTACAGAACATCGCCGTCGTCGATCGTCGGGCAGAGGCAGTGTCTCCTGCTGAGAAGGGACAGTTTGACCTGATCACAATCCGTGCGGTTCGGATCGATACGGCGCTTCTCGAGGCAGCTCGGCACATGCTCAAAAACAACGGCCGTATGCTCGTCTTTGCTGCCGCCGCCTCGTCGTCTCCCTGGGTCCTCGGGTTCGAAGTTGTTGAGAAGGTCCCGCTGCCGAACTCCAGTGGAAGCATTGTCGTCCTACGGGCGGTATAGGTTCCACGTTCCACGTGGAACGTTGAGATCCTCATTCGTTGGCGTTCCGCTGAACCCTCCCCCTCCCCCTGGCTAGCGTGCGCTGGCTGAACCGAAGCATCACGCAATCAGACAGGACCGGCGTACACGGCGTCCGCGGTTGACCGACGACAGCTTCCGCGGTATCCTCCGCCTCACCTGCCGACGAACTGGCTCAATTTAGGGCATTCAACAGAACATGGCCACTCGAGTCGTCGCGGTTGCGAATCAAAAAGGCGGCGTCGGCAAGACCACCACGACCATCAACCTCGCCGCCTCGCTTGCCTTGGCCGGTCGTCGCGTCCTGCTGGTCGATGCCGATCCGCAGGGAAATCTCACCAGCGGTGTTGGTCAGAAGGGCAAGGCGACCTCGGACGGGACGATGTACGACGCCCTCACGCAGCTCGATCCGCCGCCCGATATCCGATCGTTCATCATCCCCGCCGGCGTCGACGGCCTGTGGCTGGTCCCCGCCGATCGGAACCTCACCGGCGCCGAAATAGAGCTGGTGCCGATGCCCCGTCGCGAGGAACGGCTCCGGCTCCTGCTTGCGCCGGTCCGCGACGACTACGATTACGTCTTCATCGACTGCCCGCCCTCACTCGGTCTCCTGACGTTGAACGCGCTGGTCGCGGCCGACACCGTGCTCATTCCCCTGCACTGCGAGTACTTCGCGCTCGAGGGAATTGCCGACCTGGTCGGTACCATCCGACGCGTGCGGGCGGCGCTCAATCCCTCCCTCGAGATCGAAGGAGTGCTGCTCACGATGTTCGACGAGCGCACGAACCTCGGCCAGCAGGTCGCGAGTGACGTTCGCGGGTTCTTCAAGGAAAAGGTGTTTCGCACCGTCATTCCCCGCAACGTGCGTCTCGGTGAGGCGCCGAGCCACGGAATGCCGGTGATCGTCTACGACGGAAAGTCGCGCGGCGCCGAAGCGTACCTGGCGCTCGCACGGGAAGTCCTCGAACGGGGCGCGGCCACGGCTGCTTGAACGACTGGCTGCACGACCGGGAACAATTGCCCTTATGGAAAAACGCCCCGCGCTCGGCAAGGGCCTGAGCGCCCTCATTCCCGACGCACCGGAGTCTCGCGCCACGGAGGTAGAGGTCGAGATCGATCGCCTCACGCCGAATCCGTTCCAGCCCCGAGCCGCCATGGACGATGGCCGCCTGACCGAGCTCGCACAATCGATCAAGGCCAACGGCATCATCCAGCCGATCGTCGTCCGCCGCATCGGCGATCGCTTCCAGATCATCGCCGGGGAGCGTCGCTGGCGGGCAGCTCTCAAAGCCGGCCTTCTCCGCGTTCCGGTGGCCGTGCGCGAGGTTGCCGCCGGCCAGGAGCGTTCCGTGCTCGAAATGGCGCTGATCGAGAACATTCAGCGCGAGAACCTGAACCCGATCGACGAGGGGCTCGCCTATCGACGCCTGAGCGACGAATTCCACCTCACCCAGGACGAAATCGCCGCGGCGGTCGGGAAGGATCGGGCGACCGTCGCGAACTTCCTGCGGCTGCTCAAGCTGCCGGAGGATGTGCGCGCGGAAGTCGCTGCCGGCAACCTGTCGATGGGTCACGCGCGGGCATTGCTCGGCCTCGCCAGCGCGACGGACCAACGACGCACCGCCCGCGATGTGATGGCACGAAGTCTCTCGGTCCGCGAGACCGAGTCGCTGGTGAAGAAGGCCACGGACCTGGCGAAGCCGCCGGTCGCCGCCGCCACAGCGGCACCTGCCGACGTACACACCCGGGCCGCCGAGGAGCAGCTGCGACTGTTGCTGGGCACCAGGGTGAGGATCGTGCGGCAGGGAACGCGCGGGCGGATCGAGATCGACTTCGTCTCCGAAGAAGAATTGATCCGGATCTTCGAGCAGCTGACCGGGCGGGGATGACGAGCCGAGCCGGTAGTGGGTCAGTTTGAAATCGGCTGACTCGTTCGGCTCGTCCGGTTCATGGCAGAATGGGCTATGCCTTCCCGTGCAAGCAGGCAGAAATCGAAACCCGACGCCCGCGATTTTACCGCTGTTGCTCGTCGAGTGGTTGAACAGGCCATTGGCGAGCGCTTGGACGGCTCGCCGCTGCCGCCTGAACCGCCCGACACACGCAATCCAGCCGCCGTTGCGTTGTCCAAGTTGGGGGCATCCAAGGGTGGGCAAACGAGGGCCAAGAATCTCTCCAAGGCCCGTCGTCTTGAGATCGCGAAGAAGGCCGCTAAGGCCCGCTGGCGCAGCTAGCTGGGCTTATAGTCGTCTTCGCTGTCGATGTCGTCCGGCGGTGCGGCTGGGTATGTTGTTGGCTGGCTTCGGTCCAACATTTCCTTGTCGAAGTCGAAGCTCATTTGGTCGATGGTCGCGCCGAAGACGTTGTTGTCGTTATAGGACAGGCGGTCCGTCTCGATCTGCTCGACACGGTTATACGCCCAGCCCTTCCTGATCTGAAACGTTTCCTTGATGATGTCCGCTACCGTCGTGAAAAGCGGGTAATACTTGACGCCCTGCCTCACGCCCTTCGGCGTGATTTCCTCATACCTGAGCGCGTGAAGGGCGCGAACCTCGCGGTCTTGTGGATCGATCAGGTAGCGATGGCCCATGTGTCGGGCAATCCTGCGCTTCAGCGCCTCACGAGGCGAGATCGGCTTGTGTCTAGCGATACCGGTTTCGAGCGCCCATCCTGATATTTCGTCAGCGTCGAGCGGTCCGTCGTGGTCCGGGTGCGCTTCCAGGTACTTTCCGAGCAGGAAATCCATATGTGCGTCGGTTCGCGTGTGCCGCCTCGGTGAACCGACCGCAATCGCCGTTTTCTTCTTGTCCGCCACGATGCACTCCTTCGTTGTCAGTTGCCGATGGTGCGTCCCCAACCGTCCGTGAGAGCTACGTCTGTTACGATGTTTCGCACCTTCACCAAAAAGTCTCGGTGGGCGCTGTATTTCAGTTCGCAACGGTGTTGCAGCTGGCCGACGATCACGCCGGGGTGCATCTTGATCCGGTTCGCAAACTGGATAATCCGCTCCGCCGCGTAGCGGGGCGACTGTCGTTTGATAAAAGAGTCGAGCTCAGACACCGGGACGAGCACGTCCGCCGCCTGTTCGTTTGCCCGTTGTTCGGCCGCATTGTCTGATGTCGCGATGATGATGCCGTGGTCGCTGTCTCGCACGAGGTTGACATCGAACGACACGGCATCGCCGTTCTTGATGTGCATGAACTCGTGCATGATGGTGAACCACACGGCATCGATCCGATCCCATCTGGCGGAGATCGCGATGACCGGAGAGTCGCCAATCCAAAACGCGGCCCCGTCGATCTTCGCGTCCGGAATTAGTTCGACCACCACGAAGCGGATACCGTAGTACGCCAGCGTCTCTGGCAGTCGTTCGATCTCTTTTGGGTATGCGGCAAGTTGGCGCAACTTCTTTTCCGCAGCATCCAATCGTGTCGGATCGAACACGGCGACGTGCACTGACCGCTCGGCACCTTGCCTCGCTCTGAAACACCACGCTTTTTCAGCTGGGGTTAGCGTGGCAAGCGGATCGCTCTTGAGAGCGGATACGGGGAACGTCACGCCATTCCTCGGCGACCCCCCGTAGAAGCGCGTCAACTCCGCTTCCAGTTCCTCGAATGTCTTCGTCTCTTTGATCCATCCCCGCTTCTGCATATCGCGGACTGGCGCGAGATCGTACAGCTCCGCCCGCGCTTCTACCTCGGCTGGATCAACGGACACCATCGACAACTGATGCTCAGCGTTCCATCGCAGCCATTCGGCCGGCGTGTTCCCGAAGGCGGCAGCAAGAGCCACCGCCATATCCGGCGACACACCCGTCTTGCCTGACATCACGCTGCTGAGGTGCTGTCGAGCAAAGCCGGTAATATCCGCTAGTTCGTCACCGCCCCACCCGCGTGCCTCGGCCATCTGGCGAAGCATCTTGCCTGGGTGCTCCCCTGTAGAACCTTGGATTTTTGAGGTTTCGTCGGACACAGGGGATAGCCTAAGCTAGGTTTGTCAGCTTGTCAATGACAGCCTGACAAACTGATTGACAAACCTTTATCGAGTAAGCATAATGGTCACTATGAACAGGTTGAGCACGGCCGATCGGACGCGAGTGGTGGCGAGCCTCGTGGAGGGCAACAGCATCCGCGCCACGGTGCGCATGACCGGCGTTGCCAAGAACACCGTCGCCAAGCTGCTCGTGGATCTCGGCGCGGCGTGCTCCAAATATCAGGACGAGACGATTCGTGGCGTTCGCTCACAGCGCGTGCAGTGCGATGAAATCTGGGCGTTCGTCGGCGCGAAGGCGAAGAACGTCCCCGAGACGAAGCAGGGTAAATGGGGCGACTGCTGGACGTGGACGGCGCTGGATGCGGACACGAAGCTCATGATCTCGTGGCGGCTTGGTCCGCGTGATGCAGCCACGGCCTACGACTTCATGAGCGATCTCGCTGGCCGTCTCGCGAACCGCGTGCAGCTCACGACTGACGGCCACAAGCCGTATCTGGCGGCCGTTGAGGATGCGTTCGGAGACAACGTGGACTACGCCATGCTCGTGAAGCTGTATGGATCGTCCGGCGAGAACGAGACGCGCTACAGCCCCGCCAAATGCCTTGGGTGCATTCCCCATGACATCACCGGCTCACCGGACCCGAAGCACATCTCCACCAGCTACGTGGAGCGTCAGAACCTCACCATGCGGATGTCCATGCGGCGCTTCACGCGCCTCACGAACGGCTTCAGCAAAAAACTGGAGAACCACGCGGCGATGGTGGCCCTCTACTTCATGTATTACAATTTCGCCCGCATTCACCAGACGCTCCGCGTGACTCCTGCGATGGAGGCTGGTATCGCGAGTCGCGCTTGGTCGATTGACGAAATCGTTTCCCTGATGGACGAAGGCTGAATTGCCCAAAAATTTGTCGAAGAAAAAACGACGCGATCAGATGCGAGCGCTTGGATTTACGCTCGCAGTCAAACAGAGGCCGGCGAAGCGGTGGGGGGAGTGGAGATGGACCGCGACCTCTCCTGGTGGCGCGAGGCTCGTCTTCCAGGAGTCAAAGACATCAGTGTTCAGGGAACCTGGACAACCCAGCTATGAGATCTTCCTAAAAGACCTCACCACATCTGCCGAGGTACTCTTCCAGATCATCCACTTTTCTCGTAAGCGTTTGGCCAGCCCTGAGGGGGTCCGCGATCTTCTCAAGGCCCTGGACGCGATTTTTGACGTGAATGACACATGGGGCCGCAACAAGACCACAAGCAGATTGACCGGCGGCGATTTACGAAGAATTGCGGCGCAGAACGGTTATTCAGACCAAGCGCCTGCCGGATACGGTCATCGTAAGGGCAAAATTTCAAACTGACCACCCAGACGCTGCGGGTCACGCCAGGCGATGGAAGCTGGCGTTGCCGATCATGTCTGGAGCATCGAAGAAATCGGGGCGTTAGCCGCCTGACGTGGGTTCCAATTATGAATGCAAACAATCCTGGCCTTAAATTGATTGCCGAGATGATCAGAATTTTGGCGCGTGACCTGCCCAAGTTCGCCGTTGATTCGGGAGAACTCGACGACATAGCGTCGGATCTGGCCGGCCTCGCCCAGCGACTAGAAACGACATCGGACCTGTATAACCCAAACTGACCCACTACCGCCGAGCCGACACGCTGGAGATCCGGCCGTATTAATGGTATAAATCCCTGTTCCGCGCTTGTGAAACTAGGCGCAAGCGCGCCGGCGGCGATTCATCGACGAACCGTCGGCGACAACCCGGTCCGGCGTGTCACGCCGGCTGCCAGGGATCGCAGAGCACGCCGCGGATTTCGCGCGGCGCGTTCCGCAACCTCCGGCGCGCCGGCGTTGATCGGTGTCAGAGGCCGCGCCCGATACATCAAGGACAGGCCGCCTCGTGAGCAGACCAGCCAGAGCCGAATCGTGACGAACCGAACCGCTGCCGCCCGCTATGCCCGCGCCCTGCTGGACGTGTCCGTCAAGGAGCAGGCCGAGCTGTCGCAGATCGAAGCCCAGCTGACGGAGTTCGCCGGCCTGTTCGCACAGCACGAGTCGCTCGCGAAGATCATCGTCAATCCCGCCGTGCCGGCATTACGCAAGCGCGCGCTGGTTGCGGAGCTCGTCACCCGCGCCGAGCTTCAGCCCGTGGTCGGCCGAATGCTCGTGCTGCTCGCGGAGCGGGACCGGTGGGCGATTCTTCCGGATATGATCGCGGCGTTCCGCGAGCGGCTGCTCGAGCTGCAGCATGTGGTCCGCGCCGACGTGACGACGGCGGTGCCGCTGCCGGCGGAGCGTGCGAAACAGATCGAACAGAGCATCGCCCACGCCACCGGCCGCAGCGTCACCCTCTCGACGCGCGTCGACCCGTCGATCATCGGCGGTGTCGTCGCCCGCGTCGGCAGCACGGTCTACGACGGCAGCGTGACCAATCACCTGCAGCGGATGAAACAGCGGTTGGAGGAGAGCGTCTGAACATGGACATCAAAGCGGAAGAAATCTCCAAGATCATCCGCGACCAGATCGGCAGCTTCGCAGTTGACGTCGACGTCGCCGAAGTCGGGAGCATCATCTCGATCGGAGACGGCATCGCGCGGCTGCACGGGATCGAGAACGCGATGGCGGGCGAGATGCTGGAGTTCCCGCACGGCGTGTTCGGCATCGCGCTGAACCTGGAGGAAGAGAGCGTCGGCGCGGTGCTGCTCGGTGAGTTCAAGGAGATCAAGGAAGGCGACGTCGTCAAGCGCACCGGGCGCATCATCTCGGTGCCGGTCGGCGAGGAGATGCTCGGGCGGGTGGTGAACGCGCTCGGCGCGCCGATCGACGGCAAGGGTCCGATCCTGACCAAGCAGTTCTCGCCGATCGAGCGCATCGCGCCGGGCGTCGTCGATCGGCAGTCGGTCAAGGAACCGCTCCAGACCGGGTTGAAGGCGATCGACGCGATGGTGCCGATCGGCCGCGGCCAGCGCGAGCTGATCATCGGCGACCGGCAGACCGGAAAGACGGCGGTGGCGATCGACGCGATTCTGAACCAGAAGGAGACCGGTGTCCTCTGCATCTACAACGCGATCGGCCAGAAGCAGTCGACGGTCGCGCAGGTGGTCCGGACCCTGGAAGAAGCCGACGCGATGCGCTACACCATCGTCGTCGCGGCGACTGCCGCCGACCCGGCGCCGCTGCTCTACATCAGCCCTTACTCCGCCTGCGCGATGGGCGAGTTCTTTCGTGACTCGGGCCGGCACGCCCTGATCGTCTACGACGACCTGTCGAAGCACGCGCAGGCGTATCGCGAGATCTCGCTGCTGCTGCGCCGTCCGCCGGGCCGCGAGGCCTACCCCGGCGACGTGTTCTATCTCCATTCCCGGCTGCTCGAGCGGGCGGCGAAATTGAACGCGGAGCTCGGCGCCGGATCGCTGACGGCGCTGCCGATCATCGAGACGCAGGCGGGTGACCTGTCGGCGTACATCCCGACCAATGTCATCTCGATCACCGATGGTCAGATCTTCCTCGAGTCCGACCTGTTCCACCAGGGTGTCCGGCCGGCGATCAACGTCGGCAACTCGGTGTCGCGGGTCGGCGGGTCGGCGCAAATCAAGGCGATGCGGCAGGTGGCCGGGACGCTTCGCCTCGACCTGGCGCAGTACCGCGAGCTGGCGGCGTTCGCGCAGTTCGGCAGCGACCTCGACAAGTCGACGCAGGCGCAGCTGACGCGCGGGGCGCGCCTGGTGGAGATTCTGAAGCAGCCGCAATACGAGCCGCTGGCGGTGGAGAAGCAGGTGGCGATTATCTTTGCCGGCACCAATGGCTACATGGACACGGTGCCGCTGCCGGATCTGGGCGCCTACGAGAGCGAGCTCTACGGCTTCCTCGAGACGCGTTATCCGCAGATGCTTCGCGACATAGCGGAGAAGAGGCAGCTCGACGATCAGTTGAAAGCGGCGCTCAATACGGCGGTGAAGGAGTTCTCGGGCGATTTCTCGGCGAGGAAGGCGGCCGCGGCGTAACCTCGGTTCACCGCGACGCAGCGGTCGGGAAGACCGCCGGCGCGTCGTGACTTGGCGGTGCAGGAGCGCTCCGAAAATTCATGCCATCACTGATTGATCTCCGGCGCCGCGTGCGGGCGGTGAAGAACACGCAGCAGATCACCAAGGCGATGAAGATGGTCGCCGCGTCGAAGCTGCGCCGGGCGCAGGAGCGCATCATCGGCGCCCGGCCGTACGCGGCGCAGATGCAGCGCGTGCTGTCGAGCGTGGCGGCCCGCGTCGATCCGTCAGTCCACCCGTTGCTCACCGTCCGCGACTCGGGGGCGGCGAGCCGGACCCTGGTGATCGTCGTGACCGGGGACAAGGGACTGAGCGGCAGCTTCAACACCAACGCCATCAAGGGCGCGGTGACCTACATCGAGGAGCAGGCCGGCAGGACCGCCTCGATTGGTCTGGTCGGGCGGAAGGGGCGCGACTACTTCGGCCGCCGCGCCTACGACGTGCTGTTCGAGCGGATTGGCATTTTCCAGAAGCTGCGCTTCCAGGACGCGCAGGCGATAGCGCACCTCGCCGTCGACGCGTTCACGGCGGGCCGGGTCGACCGGGTGGTGCTGGTCTACAACGAATTCAGGTCGGTGATGTCCCAGCGCGTCGTGGTGGATCAACTGCTGCCGATCTCGCGCGCCGACGTCGATGCCGCGGCCCCGGCGGCGCCGGTGGCCGGCGCGTCGCAGATCGACTACCTCTACGAGCCGTCGCCGCAGGCGATCTTCGATCAATTGCTGCCGCGCTACGTCGAAGTTCAGGTCTACCGCGCGCTGCTCGAGTCGAACGCGGCGTTCTTCGCGGCGCAGATGACGGCGATGGACACCGCGACGAAGAACTCCGCCGACATGATCGCCAGCCTGACTCTGTACATGAACAAGGTGCGGCAGGCGGCCATCACCCGCGAAATCATCGAAGTGGTGTCGGGCGCCCAGGCGCTCTAGGTTGGATCAACAGGCGACAGCAGAGTATTTATGGCCAATGAGCACGTCGGAAAAATCGTCCAGGTGATCGGGCCGGTGGTGGACGTCGAGTTCGAGGCGGGTCACCTGCCCGAGATTTACCACGCCCTGCACATCCGTTCCGAGTCGAAGGACACCGGGGTCATCGACGTCATCGTCGAAGTCGAGCAGCACCTCGGTGAGAATCGCGTGCGCGCGGTCGCGATGAAGCCGACCGACGGCATGCAGCGCGGCATGGCCGTGATCAATCTCGGCGAGCCGATCTCCGTGCCGGTGGGTCCCGAGACGCTCGGGCGGGTGCTGAACGTGCTCGGCGAGCCGGTCGACTTTCCCGATCGCCCGGTGCAGTCGAAGGAGCGCTGGCCGATTCATCGCCCGCCGCCGACCCTCGAGAACCAGTCGACCGAGCTGAAGATGTTCGAGACGGGGATCAAGGTCATCGACCTGCTCGAGCCGTACCTGCAGGG
>WHSN01000194.1 GCA_009380045.1 Luteitalea sp. | reverse complement strand
AGCGCCCCCATCATGAGCGGCGGGATGGTCTGGAGCGCGACACGGATCCCGAGGTAGGTGGTGCCCCACACCAGGCAGACGACGACCCATGCCAAGTAGGCGCGCGACCGTGTGCGAAGGAAAGGCATGTGGCTGGGAGCGCGGATCTGGAGGACCCGCCCGATCCACGTCGGCCTGCACTAGACATATCACGCCGCGCCCCGCCCGACGCCGATCTGCGGGTAGAATGTGGCTCATGGGAAGAAAATCTTCGTCGAAAGGTCATGGACCGGTGGCCCCGCCGCCAGCGGCGCCGAAAAAGGGCCTGAGTCCTCTTCTGCTCGGCGCGATCGTGGTGGCGGTGCTGGGCGTCGGCGTCTTTGCCTTCTGGCGCGGCAACGACGCGCCAGCCACGGCAGCGTCAGCCAGCGCGGCGAGTGCGGCGCCGGCGAGCCAGGGCGCAGTCAAAACACCGCCCACGCCGGAGATCGAAGCCAGCACCGCAGTGGTCGCGTCGATGGGGCCGCACAAACAAGCCAACCTGCCGCCAATTCCCTTCCGTGGCTATACCCCGCCACGGCCGCCTGAAGTGGTCGCCGCGGCGTTCCAGTTCGCCGCCGAACATCCCGAGGTCCTCAGCTACGTGCCGTGCTTCTGCGGTTGTCAGCAGAGCGGGCACAAGGGCAATCACGATTGCTTCGTCCGTTCCCGCGCCGAGAACGGCGACGTCATCGAATGGGACGAGCATGGCGTGGAGTGCGCGGTGTGCATCGACGTCGCGACGCGGTCGCGTCAGATGCTTGCGTCGGGCGCCTCGCTCAGCGACATTCGGGCGGCGGTCGAAAAGGAATTCGTCCCCAACTTCCCGTCGATGACGCCGACGCCGGTACCGCCGACCGCCGAGCACGCGCACTGAGAACCGTTCGCGGCTGATTGGACGAAGCGACGTTCATCGCGCCGCGGCGAGGGCCTGTCGCGTGCGGCTGGCCTTGATGGTCGTGCGTGCGAGCGCCGGGCGCGGCGCACTCGCCTTTTTGTACTGCAGCACCACGGCGACGGTCTTGGCGACCTGCGGCGCACCCGCTTCGCCGGCCCGCTGCACCGGCAGTCGCGCCTTGGTCAGCGACCCTTTCGCCATCGCGGCCTTCTTCGTGGCGAACGCGACCAGCGCGCTGTGCATCTCGGCCACGTGCTGCGGTCCGGTTTCGCCGAGCGCCTCACGAAGCCGCCGGATCGCCCGCGCGTGCAGTTGCGACACGCGCGATTCGTTGACGCCAATCTCGGCGCCGATCTCCTTCATCGTCACTTCTCCGTAGTAATAGAGGCCAATCACCTTCCGCTCACGCCAGGGCAGCAACGACATCGCCTTGCGAATGCGCTCACGCGTTTCGTGTTTCTCGTACGTCTTGTGCGGCGAGTCGGGCTGGGACGGCACGAGGGCGGTCGGAAGGGAGCTCTCGTCGAAGTGTTCGCCGGTGGCGAGCGGAGAGGTGGCTTCGATGGTGTTGATGCGCACGATGATGCGGCTCAGGCGCTTCTCGTCGGATCCAACGCGGGCGGCCAGATCGGCCATCGACGGCTCGTGTCCCAGCTCGCGGCGCAGCTCGTCTCGCGCCGCGTCCAACTCCCGGCGTTGACGACGGACGCCGCGCGGCCAGGCGTCGCGCCGAAGCGCGTCGATCATCGCCCCGCGGACACGGCGCTCGGCGAAAGTCTCGAACTTGATACCGCGGCCTTCGTCGAACCGGTGGGCGGCGTCGATCAGGCCGAGCATCCCGTCCTGAACCAGGTCGCCGATGTCGATTGAGTGCGGCATCGATGACGCCATCCGGCGGGCAAGGCCCTCAACGAACGGCAAACCGGCAACAATGCGGAGATTCTGAGTCGGGGCGACAGGCAGGGCAGGCATGCGCGATTCTCCTCGGCTACCGACGCTGGAGCCGCTAGCCGTCCCGCAACGGCGGTACCAGCCGGCGGCGCCGCGGAAT
Organism: Luteitalea sp.; assembly: GCA_009380045.1. GTDB lineage: Bacteria > Acidobacteriota > Vicinamibacteria > Vicinamibacterales > CAVVIG01 > WHSN01. Next base: position 5,756 of record WHSN01000194.1, on the reverse strand, counting down.
CGTGCGGTTGCAGCGGCTTCACGTATCTGCCCACAACCTGCTGAATCAGCGGATCTTACCTCTGTGAAGCGAACTGGTGCAGGCGCGGCGACCGGTGCGCCATGGCGTGCAAACAGGCCATGGGCGCGCTGTTTTTTGACAGGTAATCGTCAATGTTTTGACGCAAAAATTACGATTCTGACGTGATGGGACCGAGCGTGTGCCGTGCCGGGGCACCGGTCAATGGTCGAATGTCGGCGGGGTCGTTCAGCGCGCCAAGCGATCAGGAGGCGCGGCGCGCCGGTTCTCGACGCGCACCGGCCGGCACTCCTGGCCCGCCGCCACCGAACGGCGACGACTCGATGTCGGGAGTGCGGCGCCCGGACGGCTGGGGGCCGTCGGCGCTCTGTGAGCGCGGAGCCACCGTCAGCCGCCGAGCTCCCAGTCCGGCAGCCGCGTTGGGGCGGAGGAGGGAAGCCCGCCCGAAGACGGTGCATGATCGGCGTGGACAGGCCGCTCGTGCAGCTTCCTCGATGAGCCGGTCCTCCAGGACAAGACGTCTACCGCCGCGCACGCAAAGGGCTTTTTTCCGGTGTCAGCTCCGATCGAGTGGCTGCTGCCACACGCCGCTCGCCGCAGCCGGCGCCGTTCGATCGGTGCGCTGCGGGTCGCGCCATAACGTCTCGACGAAGATGCGCACCGACCCGCCGGCGGTCCGGACGTACTCGACCTTGCCGGAGGACAACCAGTTGTAGATCGTCCGCCGGCTGACCCCCACGAGCTCGCAGGCCTTCATGATAGAGATGGTTTTTCTTTCCACTGCATCGCCTCCGCAGAGCAGTATCGGTCCCTCGTTCACACGCCTGCAGAGGAGAACGGGCGGTTCGGCAACCGCGCTTTGTTTTCCCCGGCGTCCCGGTTGTGTCAATATCTTGGCGATGTCCGCTAAATGACTGGAAACTCGAAACATCTGCTTCTGGTCGAAGACGAGGCGCCGCTCCGCCAGCTGGTGGCTATCCAGCTGACCAGGCGGGGATACGACGTGGAGCAGGCCGCGACAGGTGAGGAAGCCCTCGCGCGTCTGGCCGATTTCGCTTTCGATTTGATCGTCACCGACCTGCGCCTGCCCGGGATCGATGGTGCGGCCGTCGTCGAGGCGGCGGTCGCGCGCTACCCCGACATCGTGGCGATCGTGGTCACCGGCTACGGGACCGTGAAGGACGCGGTCGAGGCGATCAAGCGGGGAGCGTGGGACTTCGTCAGCAAACCGTTTCAGATCGACGAGCTGCTGCACACGGTCGCGGCCGCTCTCGAGCAGCGGCGGCTCAAGTCGGAGAACGCATACCTCCGCGCGCAACTCGACGATCGGTATCGGTTCGAGACGCTGATCGGCAAGAGCCCGGCGATGAAGAAGCTGGTGCAGACGCTTGAAACGGTTGCAGTGTCGAACAGCACCATTCTGATCTCGGGTGAGACCGGCACCGGGAAGGAAGTGGTGGCGCGGGCGATCCACCATAACAGCCCGAGGGGGGTGAACCGATTCGTGGCGCTGAACTGCAGCGCCATCCCCGAACCGCTGCAGGAAGCAGAGCTGTTCGGTCATGTGCGCGGCGCCTTCACCGGCGCGGTCGGTAATCGACAGGGACGCCTCGAGCAGGCGCACAGAGGAACCTTGTTCCTGGATGAAGTCGGCACGATGAGCGGGGCGCTCCAGATGAAGCTGCTGCGGGTGCTGCAGGAGCGCGAGTTCGAGCGTGTCGGCGATTCACACACGATCAAGGTGGATGTGCGGATCATTGCCGCGACCAACAGCGATCTGGCGCAGATGGTGGCGGACGGGCGGTTCCGAGACGATCTGTACTACCGCCTCAATGTCATTCCGGTTGAGCTGGCGCCGTTGCGCAACCGGAGGGAGGACATCCCGCTCCTGGTGCGGCACTTTCTCGGCAGGTATGCGCCGCCGCCGAGGGCTGAGCACGGTCAGCCTGTCAAGACCGGCTCAGCGCCGCGGGAAAGCGGGCCGGCATCAAAGCCGTCCGTCACCGTGTCGCAGAGTGCCATGCGCCGCCTGATGGCCCACAACTGGCCCGGAAACGTCCGGCAACTCGAGAACGCGATCGAACGCGCGGTGGCGTTCAGCGGCGGCAAGCCGCAAATCGAGGTCGCCGATCTGCCGTCGGAGCTCGCCAATCCCGAGACGCCGGCGCTGCGCACGCCGATTCTGCTGCCCGAGGACGGACTCGACCTTGACGCGTTCGTTGCAGGCATCGAGCGCGAGCTGATTCAGCGGTCGCTCGAGCGAACGGGCGGCAACAAGAACCAGGCGGCGAGGCTGCTCCACCTCAAGCGCACGACGCTGGTCGAGAAATTGAAGCGGCTCGAGCCCCCGTAACGCGCGGCTGCTGACTGTTACAATCGGACCATGCCTCCGCGTCATGCGTATTGGACGATCCTGATCGACAGCAAGCCGACGGCGTTCCGCGCGACGAAGCAGGAGGAATTGCTGCCAACCCTCGCGCAACTGCAGCGCACGAACACGGACGTCGTGATGAAGTGGTTTGCCCGCGGCAAGATCTGGGAGAACCCGGAGCAGGCGCAGTGGGCGACACGGAACGTGGACGGACGAGCCGACAGCCGCGGGCGCGACTGGCGCCCCGGAGGCAGCCATGAGGATCCACGTGCGAGGTTCGAGCGCAAGAAGCGGAACCCGCGCGGCAAGCCGATCGCGGGTCATGGTGGAACGTCCGGGGTCTCGCGAAACAGCAGCGGCAGGCAGCAGATCGCGCCACCCCAACCGCCCGCGGATCGCCGGCCCCCTCCGTCGTTCAAGAAGCCGTTCGACACCCGGCAGGGACGCCCATCCAACAAGGCATTCTTCAGCAAACCGTTCGGCCCGCGGCCTCACGGCAAACCGCATGGCGGCCATCCGGCGGGCGGTGGACTGATCAAGCCTCCCGGATCGAGGCCGCCGGACAAGCCGTACGGCGATCGTTTCCGGAGCAGGCCCGGCGGCAGACCCTTCAGCGCCAGGCCTCATGACAAGCCGGTGGGCGCACGGCCCCCAGGCCCCCCGACCGGAGCACCGCCGCATCGCCGGCCATTTGGCGGAAAACCTTTCGGGAGTCAGCCGCAAGGAAGCTCCGGCGATCGCAACCGTCCCTGGATGCCCAAGGCGCGTCCTCCCAAAGGTGGAGATCGTCCATGGTCGGCGAAACCCAGGGGCCCGGCGGCCGCCGGGGTCGGGCGCAAACCCGGCCCTGCCACCGCGCCAACTCCTTCGACGGGGAAGCGTTCGCCCGCGAGTGAGGTTCGACCCTGGTCGGCGAAGCCTCGCGGCCCCAAGCCATCCGACCGGCCGCCATTCCGGCCGGAGACGCGGCGCCCGCCGAAGACGTTCAGCCCCCCGATGTCGAACGGTGACGCGAGCCAGAAAAAACGTGATCGCGACGAGAGTGGGGACTGACGGGTCGACAGCAACCGCGTTTGACGACATCTCCTTCGATCGCGTTAGTGGCCGCGACCGATCTGGTTTGCCGGCGCGGTCGGGCCCGGCGGCTCTTTCAGTCCCAGCAGACGCAACACCCGTTCGATCACCGTTGACCGGTCAGGCGACGGCGTGTCCACCTGGGCGAGAATATCGAGGCACTCGCCGACCGTCTTCACGACGCCGATGCCGAGGCGCAGTGCGGCGGCGGGCAGTTGCCGCTCGTCTTCACGCCAGACGAGAATCGCCCGCGCCTGCGAGTCGACGACCACATCGAGGCAGTTTTCAGGGCGATCGTCGATCACGAAGTCGAGGCCCAGCGACTGCGCGATTCGTCCACGCGATCCGCGCACCACGAAGACACTGGGCAGCGTAAACCCCTTCGCCTGCAGCCAGCGCTGCGTCTGCCGCTGCGACGTGACGCCGGCGCTGGCCGGGCGCTTGGTCAGGAAGATGATCTCCCAGCGCCGTGCGGCGGCGAGCGCCGCCAGACGCTCGATCGACCCGGGCTCGATTTCCTGCAGCGTCTCCCAGAAGTTGTCGACGGTTTCAACGTGATGCCAGAGGCGCCGCTGCTGGCGCGGCGTCAGCCGCAGCTTCACCAGCGGCGGGGTGATGTCGGCGACGATCGGGTCCGGTTCGTCGGTGACGTCGGCTGGCGGCGGATCGACGGCGCGGCGCGCCGTGCTGGTGCCAAACAGCTGCTCCGCGTGGCGGACCAGCTCGCCCTCCATGTCGGCGAGGACTCCATCCATGTCGAACGCAAGGCGCAGTGGCATGACTCAGGCGAGAGAGACGTGGACTAGGAAACGTTCTGCAACGCGCTTGGAGCTTCAACGAAGAACCCGGAAATCAGGCTCCGCAGCTCGGCGATCGATGTCGTGGTGTTGAGACAGGTGCGCAGCTGCGCTCCGTGCTCGAACCCCTTCGTGTAGTACGCGCCCAGGGCCCGGAGCTTGTTGACGACCCACCGGTCGTGGCTCTTCAGCCGGTTGCGCTCGTCATCCCGCACCCGTTCGTGCAGCAGGAGATCGACGTAATCGAGGAGGAAACGTCCGCGCTCTTCCATCGTCACGTGACGCATCGGCCGCCCGGCGGCCAGGTCGGCGGCCTGCGCCAGAATCCAGGGATTGCGCAGGACGCCGCGGCCGACGAGGACGCCGTCGATTCCCTGTTCGAGCTTGCCGGTGATCTGCTCCGGCTCCACGCAGTCACCGCTGCCAAACACCGGGATGCTCAAACGGTCGGCGATGTCGGCGACGATGGTCCAGTCCGCCGCACCGGTGTAACTCTGCGCGGCGGTTCGACCGTGCACCGCCACTGCCGCGGCGCCGGCCTCTTCGACCATTTTCGCCAGCGCCGGCGCGTTCTTCTGCGTCTCGTTCCACCCGGCGCGCATCTTCACGGTCACCGGAATCGAGACCGCCCTGGTCATCGCCTTGATGACGGCGGCGGCGTGCTCGGGCTCCCGCATCAGGCTGCAACCGGCGTTGTGCTTGGCGATCTTCGGGACCGGGCATCCCATGTTCACGTCGACGATGTCGGCGCCCATCCCTTCGACGATCCGGGCGGCGTCGGCCATCGTCGCCGGATCGCCGCCGAAGATCTGGATCGACACCGGGCGCTCCTCCTCCGAGAAGTCGGCGAACTCCAGCGTGCGGTCGATCCCGCGAATGAGCCCCTCCGAGCTGACCATCTCCGAGACCACCAGCCCGCACCCGCCGTGCCGTTTGACGAGCCGGCGAAACGCCGTGTCGGTCATACCGGCCATCGGCGCGATGGCAAACGGCGACTCGAGCTCGAGATTACCGATCTTCATGAATGCCACACCAGAACCTGTCTCATGCGCCCTGCCGTGCCACGAAAGTCACGATCGTGATTCGAGCGCTCGTGCGTTTCGTGGCGAATCCGTCTTTGCCGGATCACGTCTTCAGTACGGCTGCACGTCGGCCGCGTCCACCTCGACGCTGAGGGCCTGGCCGATCAGATTGACCGACAGGACGAGGCGCGATCGCTGCGCGTCCTTGCGGACCAGCCGTCCCACGACGCCGCGCAGCGGCCCGTGGATCACCTCGACGGTCATGCCCTCGTGAATCAGCGGACACGGGTCGAACGGCAGCTCGCTGCTCGTCAGCACGCGGATGCTTTCCAGCTCGATGTCGGGAATCGGCGCCGGCTTGCCATCGAACGAGACGATGCTGACGACGCCGGTGCACTTCAGCACCGGCAGCGTCAGCGCGGGATCGAAACGCGCGAAACAATAGCCCGGAAACAGCGGCCAGTCGACCATCTT
>WHSN01000010.1 GCA_009380045.1 Luteitalea sp. | reverse complement strand
CTACCGGACCTACTGCCTCATCGGCGACGGCGAGTCGGCCGAGGGCTCGGTCTGGGAGGCGGCCCACGTTGCCGCCTCGGAGCGCCTCGACAATCTGTGCGCCATCACCGACGTGAATGCGCAAGGCCAGAGCCGGTCCACCATGTGGGGGCACGATCTCGATCAGTTCGCCCGGCGCTGGACCGCCTTCGGCTGGCACGCGATCGTGATCGACGGCCACGACATGACGGCGATCCTCGACGCCTATGCCGAAGCGAGGGCCACCTCGGGCCAGCCGACGATGATTGTCGCGCGGACCATCAAGGGCAAGGGTGTGTCGTTCGCCGAGGGGCTGCCGGGCTGGCACGGTCGCGCCTTCAAGAAGGGCGACGAGATGAATCGCGCGATTGCCGAACTGGAGGGTCAATTCGTGCCCGCGCCCGCGGCGGTGGATCTGACGCGACAGATCCCGACGCCGGCGCGTCCGGCCGAACCGCCGGCGCGGAAGCCGGTCGCCGCTCCGTCATACAAAATCGGTGACGAGGTGGCGACCCGGGAGGCCTACGGCACGGCGCTGGCGAAGCTCGGCGAAGCCGACTCGCGCATCGTGGCGCTCGACGCCGACGTGAAGAACTCCTCGTTCAGCGACAAGTTCGAGAAGGTCTCCCCGGACCGGTTCTTCCAGAACTTCATCGCCGAGCAGGTGATGCTCGGGTCGGCGATGGGGCTGGCGGCGCGCGGCGCGATTCCCTTCCCCTCGACCTTCGCCTGCTTCCTCACCCGGGCGGCCGACTTCGTCCGCATGGCGGCGATCAGCGACGTGAACATCAAGGTCGCCGGCTCGCACGCCGGCGTCTCGATTGGCGAAGACGGGCCGTCTCAGATGGCCCTCGAAGACCTGGCGATGTTCCGGGCGCAGCCGAGTTACGCGGTGCTGTATCCGTGCGACGCGGTCAGCACGGAACGGCTCCTCGCGGCGATGGCCGACCACTCGGGCCCGGCCTACATGCGCACCAGCCGTCCGAAGACGCCGGTGATCTACCGGAACGAAGAAACATTCACGATCGGCGGCTTGAAGGTGCTGCGCCAGTCGAAGAACGACGTCGTGACGGTGGTGGGCGCCGGCGTCACGCTGTTCGAAGCGTTGAAGGCGCACGACCTGCTGCAGGCGTCCGGCGTCGCGATCCGGGTGATCGACCTCTACTCGCTGCAGCCGATCGACAGCACGGCGCTGGTCGCCGCCGGCACGGCGACCGGCAAAACGATCATCACCGTGGAGGATCACTACGCCGCCGGCGGCATCGGCGACGCCGTGGCCGAGGCGGTCGGCGGATCGGGCATCCGCGTGCACCGGCTTGCCGTCCGCGAAATCCCCCGCAGCGGCAAGCCAGACGAGCTCCTCGAACGCTTCGGCATCTCCGCCAGCCACATCGTCGAGGCCGTGCGGAGCGTGGCGAACGCCGCCAAGGCCGCACGTTAGATTCACGATGAGCGCGAAGAAAGGCATCGGCGCGCCGAGCTCCGCAGAGAGAACGATCCAGGAAGATCTCTGCGAGCTCGGCGGCTTCCGCGGTTCACGTCGTGTCGCGTGGCTGGTCCACGCGGGGACGTTTCACGAGAGCAGGTCTGTTCCGAGCGCCGTGTCGTCGTGGCCGGAGGGCTCAGCGCTGGCCGCGCCGCTGCTGGCGGTTCTCCATCCGCTTCTGCATCTCGGCCTGAATCTCCCGCAGCTTCGTCTGCTGTTCGGGGGTGAGGATCTGGTAGACCTCGTTGAACACCCGGGCGCGGCTCACGGCCGCGTCGGTGTCGATCGTGGCCACTTCGGCCGCTCTCGTGCGGACCGTCGCCTCATCGAAAGTGTCCCCTCCTATCGCCACGTCGAGCGCCGCTCGCGCCTTCAGGCCGCGGTCGAAGGTCGCCCTCATCTCGTCCCGATGTGATTCCACGATCGTCTTCACGCGCTCTTTCTGCGCGTCGGTCAGGTCGAGCCGCTGCAGCACCATCGGCGGCAGCACACCCCTCATGGGACTTCCCGGGCCGCCGCGCCCCATCATGCGGCCAGGGCCGCCGAACCGGCGCTGGCCATCCGGGCCCTGTGTTGAGCTGTTATTCTGGCCCGCGGCATAGACCCCTCCGGCGAGGCTCACCGCGACCGCCAGGGCGCCGATGGCGAATCCGAGTCGTGTGATCGTTGCTCTCATGGCTGTCCTCCAAACTGTGTCACTGTCTGATTGGACGGGAACAGCGTGGCGACGCCGTGGACGGACTGTGAAAAATTGATGGCAACTGCTCCGGCGCGAGTCCTGGTGGTGGAGGACGAGCCGAATATCCGGGACCTGGTGTGTCTGCACTTGCGGCACGAGGGGTATGACTGCGACGCGGAAGCGGACGGGATCCGTGCGCTCGAGCGTGCCGGCGCCGTGCGCTACGACCTGATGGTGCTGGACGTCATGCTGCCGGGGCTCGACGGCCTGTCGCTGTGCCGGGCGGTGCGGAATGGCCGCCTCAACAAGGATGCTCCGATCCTGATGCTCACGGCGCGCCGTGAGGAGTCCGACAAAGTGGTCGGGCTCGAAAGCGGCGCCGACGACTATCTCACCAAGCCCTTCGGGGTTCGCGAGCTGGTTGCGCGAGCCCGCGCCCTGCTCAGGCGTCCTCCACTGACGGCAGGCGCAGGCCCGCACGCGACAGAAGAGGGCATCGTTCGCATCCACGGCGTTGAGATCGACGTGCCGAAGCGCCGGGTGCGGATCGACCAGCGCGACATCGAGCTCACCGCTCAGGAGTTCCGGATGCTGCACCTGCTGGCGACGCATGCCGGGATTGTGTTCAGCCGCGAAGCGCTGCTGGGGAAAATCTGGCGCGGCGACACCTTCGTCACCGTTCGCAGCGTGGACACGCTGGTGAAGCGCCTGCGCCGCCGCATCGAGGCCGATCCGGCCGTCCCCAGGTATCTGCTCACCGTCTGGGGCGTCGGCTACAAGTTCGCCGACGTTTGAGGCGTCCCGTTCGCGCTGTTCGGTCGCGCTCGACTGCCATCATTGGCCGCCGAACCGCCGAACCGCCGAACCCGCCGAATCCGCCGAACCCGCAGAGAGCGCGACCAGCTCACGAAACGGCTGGCCTTGCTGCGTAAGACGACCCTCTCGGCACCCGGTTTCGCCAGTATGCGAATGTCGAGGCCTCGGACGGCCGATAGTCAGACCGGCTATACAAAGAGCTGTTGAACTCGAGACGCTGGTCGAGCAGAAGCCAGCCGCAAATGTGCTCAGCTGGCGATGATGTGGTAAGTCTATGAGAACGTTCCATTTACATTCAAAATCTGGTCGTGTATGATTTTTCTGCATTCCCGCTCACCGGTGGGAATTCCTCTCTACAACCGAAATCAGGCAATCGCGTGTCCCGCGGCGCTGTAGGCCCCGTCGATGCGCCCGGAGTTTGACGTGGTGTCTCGAAAGTGGTCTCGACCGCGCGCCATCTGCATCGCCGCGGCTGTCGCGGCGGCGCTCGTCCTGCTCGTGCTGTTCGTCCGCAGCCGCGCCGCGGCCGAACCGCCGCGCGTGGCCTTCTCCGAGTTGCTTCGGGATGCCGACCGCGGTGTGGTGGCCGAGGTCGTGGTCAAAGGCGATCAGCTCGACATTACACACACCGACGGCCGCATCGTCCGGACCATCGCGCCGTCGAACTACGTCACCGCCAACCCGGCCTTTGTTTCGGAGATGGCGAAAAAAGGCGTGCGCATCGACGTGCGCCCCCTCTCCGAGGCATCGGCGTACAGCTACGGCGCGATCGTCCTCGGCCTGGCATTCGTCGGCATGCTCGGCCTCACGCTTTACCGCGTCACGACCGGGCGTATTCCCGCGCTCGAGAGCAAGACCCGTACAGCCGATCGCGAGGCGTCGAACGTCACCTTCGCCGACGTCGCTGGCGTCGATGAAGCGAAAGAGGAGGTGAAGGAGCTCGTCGATTTCCTGCGCGAGCCTGGTCGTTTCTCCGCCATCGGCGGCCGCATTCCCAAGGGCATCTTGCTCGTCGGCCCTCCGGGGACGGGTAAGACCCTGCTGGCGCGATCGATTGCGGGCGAGGCACGGGTGCCGTTCCTGTTCGCGAGCGGCTCGGATTTCGTCGAGATGTATGCGGGCGTCGGCGCGTCACGCGTCCGCCGGCTGTTCAAGGATGCCCGCCGTCACGCAGCCTGCATCATCTTCATCGACGAGCTCGACGCCGTCGGGCGAAGCCGCGGCGGCGCCTCGCTCAGTCACGAGGAGCGCGAACAGACGCTCAACCAGCTGCTCGTCGAAATGGACGGCTTCGCGCCCAACCAGGGCATCGTCATCGTGGCTGCCACCAACCGGCCCGACATCCTCGATCCGGCGCTCCTCAGGCCGGGGCGGTTCGATCGGCAGGTCACGGTCGGCGCGCCCGACGTGCGAGGGCGCGAGCAGATCCTGCGGATTCACGCCAGGAAGGTGTCCATCGGTTCAGACGTGGACCTGCGGCAGATCGCGCGCGGCACTCCCGGGTTCTCGGGGGCCGAGCTGGCCAACTTGATCAACGAGGCGGCCCTGTTCGCCGTGCGTTCCAACCGGAGCACGGTCGAGGCCTCGGATCTCGATCAGGCGCGCGACAAGGCGCTGATGGGCGTCGAGCGCAAGTCATTGCAGATGACCGAGCACGAGCGGGTCACCTGCGCCTACCACGAATCCGGTCACGCCCTGGTCGCGGCGCTGCTGCCGGGCGCCGATCCGCTTCACAAGGTGACGATCATTCCGCGCGGCCGCGCGCTGGGGGTGACGATGCAGCTGCCGGAGGGCGATCGGCACACCCATACCCGCGACTTCCTCGAAGCGCAGATTGCGATTCTGATGGGCGGCCGCATCGCCGAGGAGCTCTTCCTCCGCCAGATGACGAGCGGCGCCGGCAGCGACATCGAGCGCGCCACCGACATCGCGCGCCGGATGGTGTGCGAGTTCGGCATGTCGGCGCTCGGTCCGCTGGCCTATCGATCGGCCGGCAACGCTTCCGGCCCGGACCGCGGCGCCGGCATGAGCGAAGCCACGGCCGAGCGCGTTGACGACGAGGTTCGCGAGCTGGTGATGCGCGGCTACGAAACGGCGCGTCAGATCATCGCCAGGAACCGCGCTGCGGTGCGCGCCATGGCCGAGGAGCTGCTGGTGGTCGAATCGCTCGACGCCGACGCGATCAAGGCAGTCATCGCCCAGGCGTCGGCGCCGCGGCACGGCGCTGACGTTCAGGCCTCTGAGTAAATCTTTCTGGTGTGCGAACTGCGAGTGGGACTCCGGTTGAGTCAGCGTGCGATGGCTTCGGCGGCTGGCGACTCGGGCCACAGCCGCTCGGGGCTTCGGACATAACCGGCATGTGCGAGGCGGCTCTGGAAGAGCGCCGTCTCCGACGACCAGAACACGGCCTTCACCCATAGCCGCGCGACCACGTAAAGCTGACCGACGCCAAACGCCAGCCACATCGAGAGTCCCGCCGTGCCGACGCCCGGCGCGATCAGCCGGTACACCGCCAGCACCCCGACGAAGGCCGCCGCGTTGAGCGCGTACAGAGCCGATGCGCTCCAGAGATTGCGGCGCACGAACGACCCGGCGGCGGCGAGCGCGCCAATCATGCTCCTTCGATCTTCGACCACCGCGCGCACCTTGGCGTAGTCGAACAGCAGGTTCACCACCGCGAGCGGCAGGCCAAACAGCAGGTAGAGCCCGAGCCTCGTGAAGAAGGCGGTCCGTTCCGAGGTGACGTCAGCGGTGAGACGCGGATAGACGTCGTCGAAGAGCCACGGGTGAAACGAGCCGAACAGGAATCCGTAGGCGGCGGCGGCGAGGACCCCGAGCCGCAGGAAGCGAAAGAAGAAAACGCCGCATACGGTGAAGAACCCGTGCGCGCGGACCGCGCGATCCCGCGCGTAGCGGTCGATGATCCCGCCGGAGAAGAAGGTGAGCAGCACGACGTACAGCGCAGCCGCCGCCGCGACGACCGCCGGCCGAGGGGTGGCATCGACGAGGGCCGACAGGTTGTCGAGCACCGCCGCGAAGCCGACGACGGAGGGCGTAACCGTCCGGGAGAGGCCCCCGGCCTGGCCCATGAACTCCTGCAGCCAGTCGTAGTTCACGTCGCTCGCGGCGCTGCCGGCTTCGAGGCTGGCGCCGAGATGATCCTGAATCCGGCCGCGGATCTCCAGCGTCAGCGGCACGCTCACCAGCGCCGTCGTGATCCAGAGGCCGAAAAGGATCGCCGGGGCGCGGTTCACACGGCCGATCCCGTCGCGCCAGGCTTTCAGCATCGCGCCATCTGCGTTCGAAGCAAAACCGCCCCTGCACGCCAGCCTCGCCCGGCGTCAGTGCCTCCGCGAGCCACGGGCGGGAAATCTGCTGCGGCAGCGAACCTGGCTGGCGGCGCGAGACACGCGTCGGTCGCGAGACCGAATCGAAAGCGGCGGACGAGAGCCTCTAAGCGAAGAACGCCCATGTCAGCAGCGAGTCCTGCAGCCACACCATCCACTTGAGCGCCCATTTGGTCGCGGCCGCGCCGCTCTGCGGCTGCAGCGTCCGCGAGTTGTTGGTGTAGTTCACGTCGAGCAGCAGCACACGGTCGGGATCGACGTGCGCCGACAGAGCGCGCGCGGGGCGTTGGTAGGTGAACAGCGTCCATCTGTCGCGGCCGTCCCACTGCTCCGTGATCTCGGTGCCGTCTTCGAACCTCACACGCACCGCGACCGGAAAGATCGCTTCGCCGTAGCGGCGGACCAGCACCGTCGTCCTGTATCCGGCGCCGTCTGACGCGCTCTTCAAGTCTTCGACGCCGTAGTCGAAGACGTTCGAGCTCCGGTGCACCTGATCGAAGAACCATCCGAGGTCCCGGCCGGACACCCGGTTCGCGGTGTTGAAGAAATCGTCAGGTGTCGGATGCTTGAACTGGAACTCGGTGTAGAAGGCGGCAAGCACCCGCTGAAGCGTTTCCCAGCCGAGCCAGCGTTCCATGGTGTTCAGCCACAACGCGGTCTTGTTGTAGGTGATGTAGCGGCCGGTAACCGGCGAGTAGCGGTACGACGCGGCGGACCCTGGGTCGCTCTTCGCCGCCGGCCGATACGTCGGGAGGCGATTCCAGACGGTTTCGCGCGACAGCCTGATGTCGTTGAACACCCACGGCACGAACCCGCCGAAGTAGCGCTGCTCGAGAAACGTCTCCGGGAAATCCTGCTGCATCGCGCGTGCGGTCGCAAAGGTGTTGATCCCTTCATCCATCCACGCGTGCTCGAATTCGTTGGTGCCGACGATGCCGTAGAAGAACTGGTGGCCGGCTTCATGAGCCGTCACCTCCTCGGGTGTTTCCAGCGTCACCTCGGGTCCGACCAGCCACCGGGTCCCTGCCGTGATCAGCGTCGGGTACTCCATGCCGTCGGCGCCGCTCTGGTAGGCGGGATCGACGATGGTGATGTGGCCGTAGAAATACGGACCGAACCACTGGCCGTACCATTTCAGCGCCGTCTCGGCGGCCGCGAAGTGGCGATCGGCCTGCGGCGCATGCTCCGGCAGGATGAGCAGGCGCATCGCCACCGGCGGCAGGCCCTGGACGTCGAAGAGCTTGATGCGCTCGATGTAGTCCGGGCTCGTCGTCCAGACGAAGTCGTGCACGTCTTCCTGGTAGTAGCGATGCGTGGCGGTGCCGTCGCCGTTCTCGCGGACGGCCTGCTGCACTCCGGTCGCGCCGACCAGCCAGGCCGAAGGCACGGTCAGCTGGACGTCGTAGACGCCGTAGTCCGAGAAGAACTCGGTGGCGGCATGAAACTGGTGGGTGTTCCACCCGCGATCCTCGAGCACGCCGAGCTTGGGAAACCACTGCGCGATGAAGAAGTAGTTGCCGATGGCGCCGGTGCGCGCGAACGTGCGTGGCACCTTCGCGGTCCAGGAGATCTCGATCGTGAGACGTTCGCCCGGTTCGACCGGTTGCGGCAGGGGGACGGCCATCATCGTCTGGTCGTCCGGGTTGTCGTCGTCGGGTTGAATGAAGCGACGGCCCGACGTCAGATCGGTGGCGCCTCCGGCTCCGACGATCCTCACGGTGGAGACATCGATGCGGGAGAAATCGTCCGGCGAAGGTGACGCCGGGTTGCTCAGGGCGCGTTCCCGCATGAAGGTGGACCTGGTGTCGCGCCAGCCGTTCCAGTACAGGTGGAACTGCAGCTCGGTCGCGGCATTCGCCGTGATGTTTCGCCAGGCGATCGTCTCCGAGCCGGTGATGGTGCGGCCGGGCGCATCGAGACGGGCGCTGATGGTGTAGCTGGCGTTGCGGGGCGACCGCGGCGGGTTGACCGACCCGGTGACGGTCGGCGACGGCTGTGTCTGCGCCAGCAGCGGTACACCGGCCGCGAGCAGCGCCGCCACCAGCCGCAAGTGGTGAGCTCGTGAACCGGCCATCGCCGTGCATGGTACCACCATGCGCCGCGCTATAATTTGCGCCGATGGCCAACATACGTGTGCTGCACTTCGGCCTCGGACCGATCGGCGTCTCAATCGTCAGGCAGGTGGCCGCCCGCAAGGGACTGAAGATCGTGGGCGCGGTCGACGTCGATCCCGCCATCGCCGGCCGCGACCTCGGCGACGTCGCCGGTCTCACCGAGCGGCTCGGGATCGCGGTGCAGGACAATGCCGCGCGAGCGCTCAAGTCGGCCCGGCCCGACGTCGTGATTCACGCGACCAATTCGTCGCTCGAAAGCGTGCTGCCGCAGCTCGAGACGATCCTGAAGTCGAAGACGCCGATCGTGTCGACCACCGAGGAGCTGTCGTACCCCGGGTACACGCACATCACGCAGGCCCGCCTGCTGCATGCGATGGCCAAGAAGGCCAAGGTCGCCGTGCTCGGGACCGGCGTCAACCCCGGATTCGCGATGGACGCCCTGCCGATCATGTTGACCGCCGTCTGCGAGCGGGTCGAGCGCGTGGTGGTGAATCGGCTGCAGGATGCGCGCATTCGGCGGCTGTCGTTCCAGCAGAAGATCGGCGCCGGTCTCACGACCGAGCAGTTCCAGTGGAAGGTCGGCGACGGCAGCGTCAGGCACGTCGGGTTGACCGAATCAATCGCGATGATTGCCGACGCGCTGGGATGGTCGCTCGACCGCATCACCGACGACATCCAGCCGAAGCTGGCGGCGGTGACCGTTGCCAGCGAGTTCCTGGCGGTCGATCCCGGCTACGTCTGCGGCATCATCCAGGACGGCGTCGGATACCGGAGCGGCGAACCGGTGATCCGTCTGCACTTCGAGGCGTATCTGGGAGCGCCGGAGACCTACGACTCGGTGGACATCGAGGGATCGCCCGCCCTGTCGATGAAGATCGCTTGCGGCATTCACGGCGACATCGCCACCGCGTCGATCGCGGTGAACTCGATCCCGAAGGTGCTGGCGGCGTCGCCCGGCCTGCACACGATGCGCGATCTCGCGCTGCCGTCCTTCTTCCCTGGAACCTGAGGTGCTCGCGCCTCGTGAGAAACTTTTCGAAGGATGCAGATTCTCGTCAAATGTCCCGCCTGCGATGCCGGGCTGCCGGTGGTGGCGGCGGAGCGTCCGACCGCCATCGTGTGCGGCAGATGCGGACGCGACATTCCGCTCGCGGTATCCGATGCGCTGCAGGCCGATCGCGCAGTCGACCGGTGTCCGGTGTGTGCCGGCGGCGACTTCTATGTCCGCAAGGACTTCGATCCCAAGCTCGGCCTCACGGTGGTAATCGTTGGCGCGCTCGTCAGCGCCGTCTTCTACTGGTTCGGCCAGGACCTGATCGCCTACGGCGTCCTCGGCGGCGCCGCGCTGATCGATCTGGCTGTCTACGGACGGCTGAAGGATCTCACCGTCTGCTATCGCTGCCACTCGGAGTTTCGTGGCGCCTATCCCCGCGCCGCTGCCGCATTCGATCTGCACACCGCCGACGTGCTCGAGCAGGAGTACGAGCGCAAGATCGGCCGACGCTGAGCGCACCGATTGCCGCCGACAACACGGCGAAGCCAGACCGGGTCCTCCCGATCGCCAATCGGCGCGGCGCGCCCGGGCTCACAGCGCGCCCGGCCCGCGTCCGGACTTCAGAACAACGTCACCTCGACCGAGGCGCCTTCATCGATGGTGCTCTGGTCGGCCGGGATCTCGATGTAGCCGTCGGCGCGCGACAGGCTCGTGATTTCGCCCGATCCCTTGAACGCCGGGTGGGCGGCGCCGTCGTGCAGCCGCACGGTGTAGAACTGATGGCGGCCGGCGGGCGAGACGATGCGCCTGGCGAGCGGGACGCGGACCGTTCTCGGCGCGTAGAGCGGCAACCGCGCCGTCGCTCGGAGGAACGGCACCAGCAGGATGTAGGCGTTCGACAGGCAGGAGGTCGGATTGCCCGGCATGCCGAAGAACGGCACGCCGTCGGCGGTGGCAAACGCGGTCGGCTTCCCCGGTTTGACCGCGATGCCGTGAAAGATCATCGTTCCCCGGCGCGCGATCAGGTCCACGATCAGGTCGCGCTCGCCGACCGAGCTTCCGCCGGAGAACACGATCAGATCGGCGCCCCGGCATGCCGTGAGTGCGGTCTCGAGCCCCTCGAGCGTATCCTGCGCCGGAGGATGCCGCTCCGGGCGCCCGCCGTGAGCCGTCACGACCGCGCTGAGCGTGAAGCGATTCACGTCGAAAATCTGTCCCGGCCCGAGCCGGCGGCCCGGCTCGATCACTTCGTTGCCGGTCGAGAGGATGGCGACGCGCGGCCGCTCGAACAGCTCGATCTCGCCGCACCCGATCGCCGCCAGCGCTCCGACGCGGCTTGGGTTGAGGAGATCGCCGCAGCCGACGACCCGATCGCCCGGGGACATGTCCGCGCCGCGCCGGCCGACGTTCTGGCCGGGCGCCGCCGGCGCGAACAGGTCCACCTGCTCGCCGCCCGCTCCTCCGCCGGTTTCCTCCACCATGATCACCGCATCGGCGCCGTCGGGCAGCGGCGCTCCGGTCGCAATCTCGGCGCAGCTGCCGGCTTCAACCGCCTGCGATGGCAGCTGGCCGGTGTAGATCCGTTCCACGATGCGCAGGCGAACCGGACGCTCGCGTGTGGCTCCGATGGTGTCGGCCGCGATCACCGCATATCCGTCCATCGCCGATCGGGAGAAGGGGGGGACGGCGATTTCCGAGCTGACCTCCGCTGCGGCGACGCGTCCCGCCGCGTCAGCCAGCGCCACCCGCTCGGTCCGCGCGATCGGTTTCACTCCGGCCGTCAAGAGCGCGCGGGCTTCAGCAAGCGGGATGGTGGAGGTGAAAGGACGCACGATTACTTCGTGGCCTGTTGCACCAGGTGGCCGAGCTCGGGCAGGAGGAGTCTCTCCATCGCCAGCCTCACGGCTGCCTCCGAACCCGGCAGTGCGACGATGATGCGACCGGCGGCGAGGCCGGCGGTGGCGCGGCTGAGCATCGCGGCGGCGCCGATCTGCTCGAAGCTGAGCATGCGGAACAGCTCGCCGAAGCCGTCGAGCCGTTTCTCGAGCAGCGCGTCCACCGCTTCGAACGTCGTGTCGCGAGACGTGATGCCGGTTCCCCCGGTGCTGATCACGACCTGGACGTCCGCCTGCGCGAGCTGCTGCTGGATCGTGCGCCGCACCAGCGACGCATCGTCCTTCACGATCACGCGGCCGGCGACGTGATGACCCGAGGCGGTAAGCAGCTCGGCGATCGTGCGGCCGCTGCTGTCGGTCGCCTCAGTGCGGGTGTCGCTGACCGTGACGATGACGCAGCGCACCGATGAGGGCGCCTGCTGTTTGTGCTCGCGCTCGCTGGGGGAGGGCATCGCCGAGATTGTAACGGCATTGTCGCGATGTTGCGCCGCGCCCGGCGTTGCGCGGATGGCCCGGGTGGCCTGGATGGAGGCTCCGCACGGTCCGCGGTTCGCCGCGGAAGCCAGGCGCCGCAGCCCGCACTGGGGGGGTTCGACCGGCGACAACGGGTGCCGCCGGCGATGGAAGGTCTCAGTCGTTCAGCAGGACGCCCAGCAGCGAGCTGTTGACCTTGAGCCGGAGCTCACCGTCGTATTCGATGAAGCCCAGCTTCTTGAACTTGTTCAGGAAGAAGTTGACTCGCGAGCGCGTCGTCCCGATCATCTCGGCGAGCGTCTCCTGGGTAATTTGTGGCACCGCGCGGATCGACGCCTCGTCTTTCCCGTAGCGCGCCAGCAGCAACAGCATCCGCGCCAACCGCTTCTCGCTCGAGTTGAACAGCTGATCGATCAGATCCTCTTCAATGCGGATGTTGCGCGCCAGCATGTGCGCGATGAACCTGTCGGACATCGCGTGCTGGTTGCGCAGCAGCCGAACCATCTTCTCTTTCTCGACACGCAGGATCGCGCTCGGTGCGACCGCCGTCGCGCTGCCCATGCGGACCGGCTGGCCGGCGAGGCATCCCTCGCCAAAAAACTCCCCCGGCTCGAGAATCGCCACCACGGCCTCTCGGCCGAACTTGGACAGCACCGACAGCTTCACCGATCCGGCCTGGATGTACATCACATCGTCGCAGGGGTCCCCCTGCGTGAAGACGGTGTCGCCTCGCCCGTACTTCACGATGGTCTTCTCGGTTCCGGCGGACTCGAGAAAATCCCTGGCGTTGAACGGCGGCACGGTCGCGCGGTCTGTGATCAATCCCGTTCGCTTCATACGCCCTCAGCCCCCACCGACAGTTTGCCGAGTAGGAATGGTGGCCAAATGTGTGCTGCGTATCGGCTGCATCGCGAGCCGACTTTAGCCCCGGACGGCCGGGCTCGACGGGGAAAGTCACCAACCGGGCGGCTTGGTCGTGGCGGCCGCGGTGCCGCGAGTGACAGGCTCGGCTGTGCAGAACCGAGTGTCGTGGATGGGTTTGCTCGCGTGTTCGGCGGCTGACGTTGCGAGGGCCGTCACCACTTTGATGTGGCTTACTCGAGCTCGGCCCGCTCGGTGGTGATCCTTCCCGAGCTCAGCGCACTCGGCGGCGATCGTCGTGACCTGCCGTTACCGAAATCCGCAAGGTTGCCCGAACCGGTCCGCTTGTCGCCTGGCGCGCTGTCTCAGCCTGTGATCTTTGTCCAATGGCCGGACTTCAGCTCGCGCAGAAGGATGGAGCCGCCTTCACTGACCATTCGGAGCGCCACCTGTTCCGCTGCTGATCGGTCGGGGACGCGCACTGTCCGAAGCAACGCCGTCTCGGGCTCCTGCTGACCGTCCGCAGTCACGATCCACACCTGGTAGTCCGTCAGCGCGGCGTCTCGATGCCAGATCACGACGTCGCCGTCCTTGGTCGGCATGAAGCCAGTCATGCTGCGGTTCCTGAAGCATGGTTGTCCGCGGGGTGTTCAGATGACATGCCGCGGTCGTGCGCGACGGCGGCGGCCAGGTGGCCGAACGCGGTAGCCGTGATGGCGAGACGGGCGCCTGTTCGGAAGCGGGACTGACGGTCTCGAAGGCGCGTGTCCTGGCCCCGTTTCGAACGGGCTCAGGCATGGTTCTCGTTGTCCCATGGTTGACGATAGCTGGGCAATACTCCGTCTGCTGTTCACTTTTGTCACGCTGATGTCTGAGCGAATTGCATCGCCTGTCTGTCCTGGAGGATCAAGGTCCTTGGATCACGCGGCCCGTGCTTGATGGCCCGACGCAGTGAGCCGATCGGCGATCGCGTGGCCGCTGTGTCGGGTGGACCGCCGTGCGGTGTCGCTCACCGTGACGTGAAGCAGCCACCGATCGGTGCGCCTGTTGCGCGCGCCCGTCGGTCGCTGCGGGAGTGCACCGGCGCGACTGTAATAGGATGGTCGCGATGCTGCTCCGTGACCGGCTGGTTGCGCGGATAGCCGAGATGGGCGAGCGTCCGGATCATCAGCGGCTCGCCGCCGAGGTGCTGGGCATCCGCAACGCGCCGCCCGAGCTTGCCCGGCGCCTGGTGGCGCAGGCGCTCGTCCTGGAGGATCGGCGCGAAGAGTGGGCCCTCATCGGGCAGCGCATCTGTGCGGCGGCGCCAACGGGGCCGGGCGTGTATCAATTGCGGGATGCCGGAGGCCGCGTGCAGTACGTCGGCAAGTCGAACAACATCAGGCGGCGGCTGCGTACGCATTTCGCGATGCGGCGATGGCGTGGGATCAAGCCTGAGCTCGCGCGCGTCGTCGCGGCCAGGTGGCTGGAGGTCGGGTCCGAGCTCGAGGCGTTGCTGCGAGAGGCCGAGTGGATCGAGGAGCACCGGCCGCCGGTGAACGTGCAGATCGGTGGTCCGGCGCTGGCGTCGCGCGGCATCCCGGCGAGGCTTGTCCGCGACGTGGTGGTGATCGTGCCGTCAATCGAAGGCGGCTCGGCGGAGCTCGTTGCGGCCAGAGCGTCGGGCCCGACACTCGTGCAACGGACGCGGAGGAGCGGTGCGGATCTCCAGGTCCACGGGCCACGCGTCTGGCGGTTCTTCCGCGGCGGGACCGATCCCGGGATCGGTGCGCCGGCGCGCCGGCTGGCGCCGCTGGTGTTCTCGTGGCTGCGCGGGCGGGGCGCGAACGCCACCCGACTCGATCCTGGTGACGCCGCCGGGGCGCAGGAATGGCGCGAGTTGCTGCGGGTGGCGCTCGGGGACGAGCGGCTGTTTTCAGAGCGGATCGTTGTGCTAAACTCCAAGATTCGTTCATCCGCCCGAGCGCCGGCGAGGCGCGGAACGGCGGCGACGACCCTTCCGCGCCCTTAGCTCAGTTGGATAGAGCGTCTGGCTACGAACCAGGAGGTCGCAAGTTCGAGTCTTGCAGGGCGCACCAATCAACACGCGAGAGCCTCTACCGCTATAGCTTCGGGACCCTCAGCCCGATTGCATGTCGCCGTCGTGAAACAGGTCACATAGCTCCCCAGCTTCCGCTCCTGGGCGCGGTCTATCGGCGATCAGCATCGGGGCCTTCCGGTTTCGAACAGAGTCGGTTCTCGCAACCCGGCAGCCCAGTAGCCGACACGGCCGTTTCTCGTACATGAAATTGCGATCGATGACGATGCCCCGATGACGTCCTCCAGCGAGCCGCCAGGCCATCGACCTCGTCACCAAGCGGCCGAATGATATCATTGCTATCACGAGGTGTTTTGTCAGGGAGTGTGCCCCGTGGGTCAGTTACTGGTGCGGAACGTTGACGACGAGCTCATTCAGGCGCTGAAGTTGCGGGCGGCACAGAAGCGCCGCTCCGCCGAGGCGGAGCATCGCGAGATTCTCCGCGAAGCACTCGCATCGCGTCGCAAACGACGAACGCTCAAAGACGTGCTGCTGGAGATGCCGGGCGTTGGCGATGACGCCGACTTCGAGCGACCGAGAGAGTTAGGGCGGAAGATCAGGCTGTGAAGTTTCTCCTCGACACGAATGTCGTCGCCGAGATTCGCAAGGGACCTCGCGCGAACGCGAATGTACGTTCCTGGTTCCGAGCGCTGGATCCCGGGGCCATTCTGCTCAGCGTGGTTACCGTCGGTGAGATTCGGCGAGGAATCGAGAGCGTGCGCCGTCGTGACCCGACTGCAGCACGGGCGCTCGAACGCTGGCTGCGCCGGATGCTCGCCGATCACAGCGACCGAATTCTCGCTGTGGATTTCCCGGTCGCCGAGGAATGGGGCCGACTGAACGTGCCGGATCCGCTACCGGTGATTGATGGCCTTCTCGCAGCCACAGCCAAGGTTCACGGATTGACCCTGGCAACGCGGAACGTGAAGGACGTCGCTCGTTCCGGCGTCCAGGTACTGAATCCCTTTGAGCATTGACAGACGAGGCGCGCCGACAACCTCCCGGCGCGCTTCGCCCGGCAGAGGCGGGGCGCGCACGGCGCAGCCTACGCTTTGACTGCCACCAGGTAGGATGTGAGGTGCGCTATTTTCGCATTGTGCATCACGAATACATCGCAGAACACGGCATTCAGGGCGCCGCCGTCTTTCCTGGCCGAGTGGACAGTGCCTTCAGCTACGACAACGTTGTCCTCTTCAACCATGCGGGTCACTTGTATGGTGGGGCTTCCCACGAACGCATCGTTCTCAATCTCTTTCTCGAACGCATCCTTTCCTTGCACCTGGAAGGCCCCTGGTATTTCCCACACGACATCGTCAGTCAGACACGACAGGATCTCGGCATGATTGGTCTTGGTGAAGGCCTGAATGTACCTGCGGACGGTTTGCTTGTTGTCGCTCATTCGCGTTTCCTTTGCTGACAGAGGGGCGCACTACCGCCAAGGACCCGTCGCTACCATCCGGCTGCCTTACTGATGCTGGAGCATAGGCGACTTTTCGCATCTCGTTCTCCTCTGTCACGGTGTCTGAATCTGGGTCGCGGATGACACGGCCTCTCCGCGTGGCCGCCAATAGTCGGGCTCGCGGTCGTCGCCACGCCGGATCGCGTCGCGCCATTCTGCAGTCAGCAGGTGCCGTCACCCGCGTGACTGCCGATGATACGCTGCCTTCAGCCGTGTTTGTCGCCGTTGACACCCACAATGACCGGTGCTAGCGTCCGCTGACCATTGCCGCACGTTGATACCCGGACGACAACCAGAAGGGGAACGTCACCATGGCATCCACACGTCACAGTCTGTTTCACCTCGCGGCGTTCTTGCTGCTGCTCGGTCCGTTGCCGGTTTCCGCGCAGGAGGCCAGCGGCATCGCCGGGGTTGCACGGGACCCGTCCGGCGCCGTGCTCCCCGGTGTGACCGTCGAAGCCGCCAGCCCGGTGCTTATCGAAAAGGTCCGCACCGCCATCACCGATGGTGAAGGCCGCTACAACATCATCGACTTGCGGCCTGGCGTCTACACCGTCACTTTCTCGCTCCCTGGCTTCAGCACCGTCCGGCGCGAAGGCGTCGAGCTGTCGGCGGGATTCACGGCCACGGTGAACGGGGACCTGCGGGTCGGGTCGCTGGAGGAGACGATTACCGTGAGCGGAGCAGCTCCGCTCGTCGATACGCAGAATGTCCGAAAACAGATCGTGGCGAACCGTGAGCTGCTCGACGCGCTGCCAACGAGCACGAAGCACGTCAACACACTGGTCACGCTGACCCCGGGCTTCACCGGCGTCACCGATGTCGGCGGGCGGTATGCCGCCGAGCCCGGCAGCTATCATGGTAAGCGCGGCATCAAAGTGTATTTCGACGGGATGGGCGTCGAGAACAGCGACGGCAACAGCAGTTACCAGATCAACGCGGCGGTGGTGGAGGAGATGGTGCTCCAGACGAGCGGCGTCTCCGCCGAGATCAATGCCGACGGTCCGGTGATGAACGTCGTGCCGAAGGAAGGCGGCAACATCTTCCGATTCATCGCCAACGGCCTCTACACCGACCACCATCTGGAGAGTGACAACCTCACCGACGAGTTGCGGGCGCGCGGGCTGGTGAATCCGAACACCACCGTGAAAATCTTCGACGAGGCGGCGAGCCTGGGTGGGGCGATCAAGAAGGACAAGCTGTGGTTTTTCGGCGCGATCCGTACATGGGGGATGGCGCGGCAGTTTGCCGGCGTCACCTGGAACAAGACCCAGAACGAGCTGCTGACGCCGCCTGGCGCCGCGATCGAGGTGGTGAAGTTGACCCCCTGGATCGATCGTCCGCTCGACAGACTCAGTAGCCGGTGGGAATGGTACGACACCTATCTCGGCCGGCTGACGTGGCAGGCCACGCCAAAGCACAAGTTCAACCTCCTCAGCGACAACCAGACCGCGTGCAACTGCGGATCGGTCACGTCGGCCTCCCTTCAGGAAGTCAGCAACGGCTATCGGTTCGAGCCCAATCGGTTCCTCCAGGGCACCTACAGCTCGCCGCTGACGGGCCGACTGCTGCTCGAAGCCGGGGTGGGGGCATCGGTGTCACAGTGGAATCACTTCTGGCAGACCGGCGTGCAGGCGGGGACCGCCAGCATCACCGATGTGGGACTCGGCCGCACCTACGGCGCCGCGGCGACCTACCGTGCCCATCCCGGCTACGGGGACCGCTACATGGTGCGCGGTTCGATGACCTACGTCACCGGGTCGCATACCTTCAAGATCGGCGTCCAGCGGGAGCACCTCGTCTCGGATATCTTCCTGCACGCGAACGGCACCAACGTGCAATACACATTTCGCAACGAGGTGCCGATCAGCATCCTCCAGCGCACCACGCCGTATCTGACGCTTGAGCGCACCGACGATCTCGGGCTCTACGCCCAGGACCAGTGGCGATTCAACAAGTTCACATTCAATTACGGCCTGCGATTCGACTACGTCAACGGCCATGTACCCGCCCAGGAAATCCCTGCTGTTCCCGACGACAAGTTCTTCGACCGTTTCCCCGGCGTGCCGCTGAGCAATCCCTGGGTCGGCGAGCGCCGCTTCGATCGGGTGAACGGGGTCCCGTCGTGGCGGGATCTGAACCCGCGTGTGGGCGTCTCCTACGATGTCTTCGGCAACGGGCGGACCGCAGTCAAGACGTCGCTCGGCCGGTACGTTGCCAAGACCAACGTGGACGTCGCCAAGCTGCTCAACCCGATTGCGACCTCTGTCAATTCCGCGAGCCGCGCCTGGACCGATGGCAATCAAAACTACGTGCCCGACTGCGACCTGGGCAGCCTTGCCGCCAACGGCGAGTGCGGCGCGATAAGCGATCAGAACTTCGGCAAGAGCAACCCGAACGCCGTCCAGTGGAGCGACGAGGTGCGCGAGGGTTGGGGCGTGCGGGATTACAACTGGGAGTTCGGGACGGAAATCCAGCACGAGCTCTCGCGCGGGCTGTCGCTGACCGGCGGCTATTACTTCAATACCGGTGGGTACTTCCGCAATACCGACAGCGCGCAACGGGTGACCAACAACCTGGCGGTCGGACCGGAGGACTTTGACAGCTTCTGCATCACGGCGCCGCTCGATCCGCGGCTGCCCGGCGGCGGCGGGTATCCGATCTGTGGTCTGTCCAATGTCAAGCCCGAAAAGTTCGGTCAGGCCCAGACGCTGGTCGAGGCGGTGTCGAACTTCGGCGAGGACATCCGGCGCAACCATTTCTTCGGGGTCGGGCTGAATGCGCGGTTGGCCAAGGGCATTCGGGTCGGCGGCGGCGTGGACGCCGGGCGCTCGGTGAAGGATCAGTGCTTCGTCGTCGATTCGCCGGGCCTCACCACGTTCGTTCCCGGCGCGGTGTTCGGAGCGGGGTATAACAATGCCAGCTTCGGGCCGCAGACAACAACGACGATCGATGGGAAGCAGACCTGTCGCATCGTCACGCCGATCAAGGCCCAGTTACAGATCAAGCTGAACGGAAGTGTTCCGCTGCCGAAGGGCTTCGCCGTGAGCGGAGTCTTCCAGGACGGCTCGGGCATGCCGATCGAAGCCGTCTACGCCGCGCCGACCGCCGACGTCGTCGCCTCGCTGGGTCGCAATCTCGCTGGCGGCGCCCGCACCATCAACGTCCCGCTGATCGCCCCGCAATCGCTGTACGAGGGTCGCATCCGGCGGCTCGACCTCCGGCTCACGAAGCATTTTCAGCTGTCCAGCCGGCTTCACATACAGGTGAACCTCGATGCGTACAACGCGCTGAACTCCAGCGCCGTGCAGTCCATCAACCAGACCTTCGGTGCGAGTTGGCTCACCCCGACGGCGATTCTGGATCCGCGCATCCTCCAGTTCAGCGGTCAGCTGAACTTCTGACGCGAGGCGTTCCGGGCAGGGCCACGGTTGCCCTGCCCGGACCCCATTTCGGACATTCGCCACGGTCCGTAGTTTGACCGGTGTCTGTCCGCTTGCGTGTGGCAGATGGTCTGTCGCTCTGGTCACCCCTGACGTGGTTCGTTCGTGCACGCCGCACCGGACACTGCTGATGGCACGTTGATGGGACTTCGCACGCTCTGGCTGAATCTCGGCTGGCTCGTCATGCTGGTGGTGACGATCGCGCTCCCCCTGGGGCTCGATGCCGCTGGACGTCTCACCTACTTCACCAGCCTGGCCTTGTGGGGTGTCCCGATTCTCTATCTCTGGCCCGTGTTCAGCATGATTACGGCGGACGGCACGGGGCGGCGCCGCCGTGCTTTGCGCTGGACCGCTGGCACTATCGTCGTGCTCGGCATCGTTCTCGACTTCGTGTTCGGACACCTGACGTTGCGGTTCCCGGGCTGCAGCGAGCCTCAGGGCACTGGCCCCTATGTGTTGTGTCTGCCAGCAGTGCGTGGCAGCGTCCCGGTCGAAGAGCTTCTGTTCTACGCGATGGGCCCAGTGGCGATGGTCCTCGTGTACGCGTGCGCCGACGAGCGGTGGCTCAACAAATACAACCCCAAAGACGATCTGCTCGATCTGAAACTGATACAACTGTCGCCCCGTCTCGTGATCGTCGCGGCCGGCGCCGCGCTGACGGCGCTGCTGCTCTGGCGCGTGAACGGAACCTTTCCGACCTATTTTGCGTTCCTCGCTGCGGGAGCCGTCTTGCCAGCCATGTTCCTGTACCGGACGATCGGCAACCTGACGAATTGGCCGGCCTTTGCGGTCACCACGTTGTACGTCCTCGTCACGTCGCTCGTCTGGGAAGTAACACTCGCGATTCCACGGCAGTGGTGGAGCTATGAGCCTTCCGGGATGATCGGGCTGACGATCACCGCGTGGTCGCGTGGCGACGCCATCTTCCCGGTTGAGGCTGCAACTGTCTGGCTGTTCGCGCCATTCTCGAGCATCTTGACATACGAGTTTGCCAAGGCGCTGATGCATCATCCCCGCACGACCCGCGTCGCTCTGTTCGGGTCCGACGCGGTGCGTGCGCGTACCTCTGACTGAGGCGCCCTCATGCGCTCCGCCGGGGCGATGAGGTGACCGCGTCTGGCGAGTGTCCCCGGCAGAACCGTGCCCACCGAAGGGCCCACGGCAAGCCGCCGGAAACCCACGACCGCGCTCGACGTGTCGAGGGTCGAACAATGTGTTGCGGCGCGTGAACACGCCGTCTAACATCGCATCCACCAGACGCACCTGGTGTCGACTGAAGGGCTGCTGGTGACGGGCTGTCGTTTGGACGGCCAGGAGTGAATCGTGAAAACTGTCATCAAGAGGTTCGCGGCCGGTCTCGTCGCCCTGTGCGTGATTGCGCCGGTTGGGGCCGCCGGGCCGTCATACGTGGACATGACGTGGCTGTCGATCGCCAACGTCTACTACGAGATCGGGTCGCTTCGCATTCTCGCGGACGGCTACATCACGCGCCTGCCACAAAGCGCGTTCTCCGGCGGGGGAGGCGGAATGGCGTCGACGCGCCAGGCGTTCAAGCCCGACGTGGACGCCGTCAGACGAGTGCTCGCCGCACTGGGTGGACCGTCGAGCGTCAATTTGCTGCTGACCGGCCACAGCCACTTCGATCATTCGTTCGATACGGCGACGTGGTCCCAGCTCACTGGCGCACGGATCGTCGGGTCGAAGACGACCTGCTTCCAGGCGATGGCCGAGAGCCTTCCGGCCGACCGGTGCACCGCCGTGTACGGCGGCGAGAAGATTTCCCTGGCAGAGGGCGTGACAATGCGGGTGGTGCGGTGGAACCACAGTGGCGACCCGGCGACCAACCCGGAGCAGCACAATCCCGTCGAGCTCGATGCCGCGCCGAGGCTGGATCCGCAAACAGGCGGTCTGCGCGCTGGCGTGGCAGAGGACTTTCCCAACGGCGGAGGTGCTCGTGCCTTTCTCTTCGTGGTCGACGGCCCGGATGGGCGCTTCAGCTGGTTTTACCAGAACTCGGCGAGTCCCGTGGACCTGCACGTCCCGATTGTCGTCGGCGGAACAGACTACGGCGCGCCGATAGAAAACCTCAGGGCCGCCCTCAGGGCCGAGGGACTCGAATCGGTCGACTTGTGGATCGGCACCGGCGGATTGCCGCTCGCACAACTCGTGCTTCCGGTGATCAAGCCGAAGGCATACTTGCCGATTCACTGGGACGGCTTGTGGAGTGCATTCCAGGCCGGTGTTCCACGCCCGTATTCAGATGCCGCGTTGGAGGGACTTCTTGCGAAGACGGGCGTAGCGCTGCTCAAGCCTGGCCAGTATCTGGACAAGTGGCGGCTGGATCGCACTGGCGTGCGACCGCTGCCTAACGATGTTGCGAAGCAGGCTTTCGGCTTCTCGAAGGATCAGCCTGTTCCGCGCTGACCGCCCAGCCAGGTGAGCGCCAGCGCGTCAGGCTCATCGGCCGCCTATCTATCACCCCGGAGGCGGCGTGCGTGTGCGAGATGGTAGAACGTGCGCAGGTGGACGCGAGATGGTCTTGCACTCTCGCTGCGGGGCGCCAGACCGTCGAACACGGGCCGTTTCATCAATCGCTAAGTGAGTGGTGCGAGAGCACGGTGAACTTCGATCTCCCAAACGGCATGGCCATTCTCGAGCGTACGCCTCGAGTGCTCGACGCGCTGTTGTCCGGCCTCCCCGAGGAGTGGACAACCGGCAGCGAAGGCGCTGAGACCTGGAGTCCCTACGATGTCGTCGGCCATCTGATCGACGGCGAGCTGACCGACTGGATGGCGCGCCTGCACATCATCCTGAAGCAGGGTCACAACCGCCGGTTTGAGCCGTTCGACCGCTTTCGCCACATCAGCCGCAACAAGGGTCGCACACTCGGCGACCTGCTCACGGAGTTCCGCCAACTGCGAGAGAAGAATCTCGGCGAGCTGCGCGCGCTGGACCTCACGGCCGCCCAGCTCCAGCTCACCGGAGAACATCCCGCGTTCGGCGGTGTGACGCTTGAGCAGCTCCTGGCCACCTGGGTCGCGCACGATCTTGGGCACCTCGCGCAGATCATGCGCGTGATGGCCAAGCAATATCGCGACGCGGTCGGTCCGTGGGAGGCCTACTTGCCGGTTCTCCACCGTTGAGCGGTGGCGCCACTCGACCAGGAATACCCCGTAAGGCCTCCTGCCTTCTTCGTCAGGCTAACTGCTCCGGCGAACTCAAAAAGCACAATAACACCGTCCACGAGCGTCTCTGACTGCGCCAGCGATCCGGCTCGCCGGCCGAGGCCGATGCGGCGATCGGAATTGCTCACATACACGTAAGTATGCAAGCCGCTGCAATGCGGGGCACGTCAGCGCCGCCGAGTCGCCGTGGTGCGTACGGGTCCGCCAAAGAATTTGATGGAGCCGCGCGAGCGCTGCGGTCAGCAGCAGATTCACCTGAACCCGTTGATCTTCCGATAGAGAGAGAAGCGATGGCTTACGCACTCTGGGCAATCCGCCAGAGCCTTGAATGAGTGGTGCTCTGCGCTCACGGGAGATCGCTGAATGATTACGCGGTGTCAAATGCGTCGGTGCGCATTCAAAACTGTGATTCGCCGCCGGCCTGGTGGAGCGTCCTCGTGAATCAACCAACCAGAAGCGACGTGACCCGAGCGACCGTGCAACGCGGGAGGGCCATTTCGGTTGGCGTTTCCCCGCAATCTCAACGCACTTGGCCATGCTGTGATCTGCCGTCCCCAGGATCAGGAAAGACAGGGCACTGGAGTTGCAAGAAGGCGGAATCAGTCGATTCGCGCAACAGAAACTATAGACAAGCGAACGGCCCTCGAATCGAGGGGGAATTTGGTTCTCCCTCGACGGATGACCCCTGAAATTCATCACCTCATCCTCGCCAGGTGAGGACTCGTGCCCTGTCGGTCTCTGACCGACGTGCCCGAACTCGAACGGCGACGTGCAGGAACCACTGGTCCTGCGCGGTGGAAATTTCTCCGTCTTGAGTTTCGAGCAGGAGATGGCAGGACCGGACTGCAACCAACGTCCCTAGGGTCGATGACCAAAGAAGATCGATCAATCGCGGGCGGCAGTGCCACAAAGCACTTTTTTCATAGCGAGTGACTCGCATTACAACATCTCAGCTGTTCGCGAGCTCTGTCCACGTTCACGATCCGCAGGGGTCCGTCTTTCGAAGCCATACACCGGTCGATCGAGATATCCGTCGATTTTGAGGGGAGTCAGTATGAGAGTCCACGTCGCGGTCGTCACATTGTTCGCCATGGCCTACACCGGCCTGGCCCAGGCGCAAACTGTCGGCGTGAGCTCCACTTCCGCCCAGCCCGGTGGAGCGATCACCGTAACGGTGGCCAGTGGACCGGGCAATACCAAGGACTGGATTGGACTGTACTCGGTTAATGCGCCGGCGTCGGCGTATCTGGATTGGAAGTATCTGAATAACACTCGGTCGAGTCCGAGGACCGCTCTCAGGTCGGCGACGCTGACATTCAACATGCCCTCTACCGTGGGCAACTATGTCTTCCGCTTCTACCCGAAAGACAAGGAAACTCCGCTCCTGGCCAAGAGTGCTCAGGTGGTCGTGCAATCCCAATCGGCGCCGCCGCCACCACCTCCGCCAGCGCCACCGCCGGCGCCCACGCCGCCGCCCGCACCGCCACCTGTACCGCCGACGACCACCGGTCAATTCTTCGTCAGCCCCAGCGGGCTGGCCAACAACGATGGCAGTGCGGACAAGCCATGGAATCTTCAGACGGCGCTGAATCACCCGGCAGCCGTGAAGCCTGGCGCCACGATCTGGCTCCGGGGCGGCACTTATCGCGGCGGGTTCGTCAGTAACCTCAGAGGAAGCGCATCGGCGCCGATCATCGTGCGACAGTATCCTGGTGAGCGCGCCATCCTCGACGGCAACGTCACTCCCGCCGCCAACGTCTTGGTCGTGCAGGGATCCGACACGTGGTACTGGGGCTTCGAGGTCACGCACTCCAATCCCATCCGTGTCTACAATCACGCAACGAATCCAGACACTCCCGGCGGTCCGGACAACATGCTGGGCACGGGTTTGAATGTTTTCGGTCCTCGCACGAAATTCATCAACCTGACGGTTCACGACGTCGCCACCGGGTTCGGCTTCTGGCAGGGGGCAATCGACTCGGAAGTGTACGGCTGCATTGTCTACAACAACGGTATCGTCGACACGCAAAGGGGCCACGGTCACGGTCTCTACATTCAGAATCAGACCGGAACCAAGCTGATCGAAGACGTGATCTCGTTCAACAACTTCTCGACCGGAATGAAGGCCTACACCGAAGGCGGGTACATCGTCGGGATCAATTTCAAGGGCATCATCAGTTTCAACAACGGATCGACGGGAGCCTATTCGGGGACGCCAGCCTTCAATACGCCAGAGTTCTTCCGCGTCTCGAACCTGTTTGTCGGCTCGAAAGGAAATTCAGCCGATCGGATCTCGATCACCGGCAGCCACCTGTATCATCAATCCGGCACGCTGGTGAACCTGTCGAACATGGGCCTTGGCTATCAGCCGGTGGCTCATAAGTCGGTTGTCGTCAAAGACAACTACATCATGGGCGGACACCAGGGTTTGACGGTTGAACGATGGGATGCGGCGACCGTGACCGGCAACACGATTTTCGCCACCTCCGATCCGACGGGCTCAACCGATGAATACGTCGCCGTCGTCGAGACGCGCAATCCAGCGGCTTCAGTCTGGAACAACAACACCTACTACGACGAGACCGAGGGCAACGGACAGTATTCGTTCTGGTACGGCACCTTCACGCAGTGGTTCGAAACGTCGTTTGCAAACTGGAAGAGCCGATCAGGGTTCGACGGGAATACTTCTTATCGACGCGGCCGTCCGCAGGGCATGAAAGTCGTGGTGTTACCGAACAAGTACGAAGCGGGCCGTGCCAACATCGCGGTGTACAACTGGGATGGCGCCGCGACCGCTGACATCGACGTCAGCAGTGCGATCGCGGTTGGCCAGGCGTATGAGCTTCGTAACGTCCAGCATCTGCTCAGCGGTCCGGTGCTGAGTGGCGTGTATGATGGCAGCCCGTTGCGGGTTCGCCTCGACGACACGCAAGTGACCCGGCCAACTGGACACGTGTTCACACCAGCGAGCACGAGCCCCGAATTTTCGGCATTCGTGCTCATCCCGAAATAACAACCGGCTCGCGACCGGTCGATTGCATGAAGTCGTGCAGCTCACATGGAGATCCCCCTCGGGATCTCCTTGTGTGCTTGCGCGAGCCTTTCGAATGAATCGCGCGGCAGACGGAGGGAACTTGGGCTGGTCACGTGGGCCGGGAACGGCGCCCGGGAAGACTTCACGCGAGGGTCAGCAGGCCCTGGCGCTTCACCCATCGCGGGCGACACCGGACCGGACCGCGGCTGTGTATGACCGAGTCGGGCCCTTCCGTGCCAGTGTCCCGTCAGCCCCGTGTGACGGCCGTGATGGAACTCCGTTTCCGACGGCGGCTTTGCGTTGCGACCGCCATGAGGTGCGCCACGAGGCCGTCGCATGCGGGCGATCCTCTTGGCGGGGCGGCGTGCCTCGGAATTGCGCCGTTCGGCGCGGCTCTGCAATTTACAAACGGCCTCCAGTTCTGCGCTCTGCGGTGGTATGCTTCGGCCACCAGAGACTCGTCTGTAGCAGGTGCAGCGCGCAAACGCGCGAGGAGGACGGCATGAGAAGCGTGACCCGGAGCCTCACGACGGTACTGACGGTTGCAGCAGCTGTGTTCGTGCCGACCGTGCTCGTAGCCGGTCAGGGTGGGTCGTCGACGAACGATCGAGCGAGGTTCGTCGGAACCTACGAGCTCGTCAGGACCGAGGCCAAGGACCCCGCAACTGGAACCTGGGCGCCGACGCCGAACTACAACTCGAACGGCTACATCATCTACGCCGACACCGGGCACATGGGCGTGCACATCATGCCGAAAGTCCGCGCGCGTTTCACGGCTAATCCGCCGCCAGCCGCCGAGGCACAGGCCGCGCTCCGGGGATACACGGCGTACTTCGGGTCGTTCGAGGTGAACGACAAGGACAAGGAGAAGTTCGTCATGCACCACCGGTTCGGTCAGATCAACCCGGGCGGTGACAAGGATGTGAAGCGCTTCTACGACTTCGTCACCACGCCGAACGGCAGTCAGCAGCTCATTCTCACACCGGCGCCGGCAGACGGCGGCGGCAAGGACAAGGCGGCCCGGCGGCTGGTCTGGAACCGGATGCTCGATGCGCCGCTTTCACCCGAGGAGAAGAGGTTCGTCGGATTCTGGCGGCTGAATTACACCGACAGCTACCGGACCAAGGACGGGAAAGAGGTCTTCCACGGAGACAGGGTCGAGACGCGCGCCGGCACGTCGTACATCATCTACACGGCGTCGGGTCACATGATGGTCCATCTCATGAACAAAGAGGGGCGGATGAAGTATGCGGGGGCGCAGCCGACGCCTGAAGAGTCGCTCCAGGCCTACCGGAGCTACAACGGCTACTTCGGACGGTTCGTGACCTACGAGAACCAGAACCCTCCCTTCGTCTACCACAGCCAGCAGGGCTCGACCAACCCCGGCGCTTACAGCGAGCAGAAGCGCTACTACCAGATGACCGGGAACATACTGAGGCTGGGCGGCCCACCGAACCTGAACGACAAGGGCGAGCTGGCTGGCGGCCATCTGTACTGGGAAAAACAGACCGCGGTCAAGTAGTCTGCGGCGGATGCCGAGTCGATTCGGGACATCGACATGTTCCCGGATCGACTTCCCCCTCCTACTGCCCTCGTCGCTCCTGCTGCTCGTTCTGCCGGCCCTTCCAGCGTTCTTGCGCCTTGTCGTTGGTTTGCGGCTTTTTCGGAGATCGCGCCACGGCGTCGCCGGGACGTTCCCGCCCTGCAACCTTGTAGTGATCGGGATTCACGTTGCTTCGCTTGCTCATGACTTGAACCTCAGGAACGCGCCGACGCCTCCGACCGGCGCAAGAAGCGTTGGATCTTCGATGAACCGGACGCGTGCCCCGGTCTGGCTGGCTTTCGCGATCAGCGCGTCCGCGATCCGTTCCGGCGCCGATCGCTCCGCGGCCTGATCGCGGACGGGTGCGTTGGACACCTTGAGCACATCGGGGACGGAAGCAATGACGAGCTCCTCGACCTGGCCCATGTCGAGCGCCACGCCCACAGGTTCGGCCCCCGCCGTGGCGAGCCCGCCGCCCCTGTAAGCCTCGATCAGCGCGTCAACGCGCTCCCGGTCGGTGTCGGCGTCCTTGGCGCGCATCGCGGCGCCGCTGAGATCGAGGATGGCGTCGATCGGTGCGCGGATGTCGAGCTTGACCACGTCCACGATTTTCG
The DNA here is from genome assembly GCA_009380045.1 of Luteitalea sp. Taxonomy (GTDB): domain Bacteria; phylum Acidobacteriota; class Vicinamibacteria; order Vicinamibacterales; family CAVVIG01; genus WHSN01. Next base: position 22,370 of record WHSN01000010.1, on the reverse strand, counting down.
CCGCCAGCTCCTTCGGCAGCTGGTCCTTCAGAAGCGGGACAATCACGGCGTCGCCCGCGATGACGATCGAGGCAATCCCTTCCTGCGTGACGATGCGGCCGAGTGTGTCGATCACGTCCTTGGCATGATGCAGGTGGTAGTTCTCGAGGTGACGCTGATACCGCGCCTGCGACCATCCACCCATCTTGTGCCGGCGCGTCTTCGTCCCTTCGATCTGTTCAGCCTGCTGAACGGTGTTCGCGGCGATGACGAAGATGCGGGCCGAGTGCGTATCGGCAAGGAGCACGGCGTAGCGCGGGTACGCGTCTACCAATCGAGCAAGCGGGTACAGGTGCGGCTGGTCGGAGACATACAGGCGGTGCCCCGGGATGGGAATGGCCAGCGGTATCGTTTCGAAGAGATCCGCACCCGAGCAGGCGAACACGGCGAGCCCGTTCGCGGCCTTGTCCACCCCGGCGACATATTTTCGGATCTTCTCTGCATCTCGCTGAAGGCTGGCGTGCTCACGTCCGCCAGCTTGATAGGTCCGCAGGATGTCGGCAAAGTCTTTCCGAAGAAAGAGCTCGAAGTTGTCACGGCCGCGCTGATCGGGTTGGAGGTTCAGGTAGAGGCTGATGACCGGAAATGAACCCGGCTCGACGGCGGCCAGACGATCGAGCTGCGCGGACAGTGTGTCTGTGCTCGGCATGCTCGGCGCTTTCGCAAGTGACGTGCCGGCGATCGCCAGGAGTGTCCTGTGCCCAGACCCAGCTCGGTTGGCTATTTCGCAGTAATTGGCTGAGCAGTTGCTCACGAGCAGAACGCGCAACGCGGGTGGCGGGTGGCGGGTGGCGGGTGAACGAACCTGAACAAGAAGGGTCGGCGCTCGTTCGAGCCCGGCCCCTGCTTGATCCCGATCCCGCCGAAACTGATCCCCGATCCCGCGGAAAACGTGCTGGACGCTGGGCTCGTCTCGGACTGCCTAATTGCCCTTCGCGAGGCGACGCTGCTACTGTTGCTGCTCGGTGTTCTGCGCCTGCATCGCCCGGCGCTTCTCGACCTCGATCGTGAAGCCGTGGTCGTTCATGTAGACGATGTTCACCCAGGCGTGCGCCATTTCATCCACCGTGCGGTCGCCCCAGCCAACCCATTGATTCGGGTCCGGATTGCTCTTCTTCGCGGCGGTGTTGTCGTGCCACGCCGTCACCTTCAGGATCGTGCCCTTGGGCAGGAGCGGCGCCGCTTCGTCGGCGTAGATGTAGGTCGTGTGCCAGTTGAAGTTGAAGTCGTTGACGTGGCTGATCACCTGCTTCTGGCCGGTGGGCAGGATGGCCTCCATCATCATCGCCTTGCCGCGCAGGTGCATGTGCGCCTGGAAGCTCTCGACCCGGGCCGCCTCGCGCAGCACGGTGAAACCTTCCGCCACGGCGATCGTGTTGGGACGGATGTCCAAGGTGCCGAGGGCGGCAGGCACGAGCTGCAGCGTGTTTCGAAACTTCGGCTTGTGCCCTCTCGGATAGAAGTAAAGTCCGAGCTCGACCTGGTTGGTGATTTCTTCACCGGCCTGGGAGTAGTGAATGTCCCAGTGGAACTTCGAGCCTGGCAGCAGCAGCTTGCCGGCGTCGGGCCGCATCAACTCGCCCTGCTTGCCGACCGCCCACTCCATGAACGGCGTCGGAAGCCCGAGCGGGGCAGGCGCTCCCGGCTCGTCCTGCTCGAGATACGCGATCGCGTGATGCACGATGCGGCGGCCCTTCGCGGTCTTCGGCCGGATCTCGATGGCCCGCACCCAGCGCGGTTCCCTGATGCCGGTCGGCGTGACGCGCTTGTCCCAGGCGTCCTGCGACACGGCGGGCATGGTGAAGGGATGAGAGGTGATCACCATGTCCGGCTCTTTCTGACCGAACGCGGCGGCGAAGTTCCACCCCTGATCCTCGGGCCACTGCCTGGCAGCGGGCATGTCCCCGGGGTCGCCCTGAGGCGCGCCGGAATCCACCCACCTCACGATGGTGGCGATCTGATCGTTGGTGAGCGAGCGGTCGTTCTTGAACTTCTGGATGCCGACCGTCTTGTCGATGTGCCACGGCGGCATCTGTCGGTCCTGCACGCGCGCTTTCACCGAGCGCGCCCACGGCCGCACGTCGGCGTAGGTCTTCAGCGACATCGGGGCGATCGAGTCCGGCCGGTGGCACGCCTCGCACTTGTCCTGGAAGATCGGCGCGATGTCTCTGGTGAAGGTCGGCGATCTCGCTTCGTCTGCGGCGACCGCTGAACCCGGCAGTGCGAGCGTCAGGCCGAGCGTGAGCGCGCTTGCACCGGCGATGCGTGTTACTCCGAACCCGGCCTCGAACATGTCGTGCTCCTCCGGGGGGCGGCCCGGTGAACCGGTGAGAATGCGCCTGCTTTCGCGTCGCCGACCAGGCCTGGCGATGACAACGACCCTCGATGGCTACTCAATCGTAATTCCGAGGTGGGCGTTCGTCCAGCAGCACTGGAAGCCGGCGCCACCTTCGCCCGACTCGTCGTTGGCCTGCACGCGGACGACATAGCTGCCCGGCGCGCTGAACGTGGCGGTGGTCGATACCATGTCGCCCTGGTTGGCCACCGGCAGGCGATCTTTTTCGAAGGTAACACTGCCCGGTCCACGGAACTTGTGGAGGGACACCGTGGCCGCCGACGGGAGACCGCTGCGGCCGCGGCCCGCGCCTGACTCCTGACCCATGCCCTTCGGGTCTTCGGCCCACACGTTCAACGTCACCGGCGCCTTGACGCGTCCGGTCAGCACGGCGGCAATCGCCGTTGGCGGACCGGAGAACTTCCTGCCGCCCTGGGAGAACGCCAGCACCGGCGGAGCATTGCCCATCGCCAGGTCCTTGAGCGGCGAGATGGTGTAGCCCGTGTTCAGCGTGAACGGAATCGACTGTGTTTCGCCGTTCGAGATGATGGTCCAGGTCAGCGCCTTCGACCCGAAGTCTTTCGGCGCGTTCACCGTGAACACGCCCCACTGGCGTCCGGTCTCGAAGTGCGTCGGCTGTCCCTGATCCGGGTTGCCGGGCGCGAAGCGATTGTTCGGGCCGACTGGAATGTCGAGCGTTTCCTTGCTGTTCCGGTTGTAGTAGCCGATCAGCATCGTGAACGAGCCGTCGGGATTCCGGTACCAGCCTTCGTACGCCGGGGTGACGCTCGCGCCCCGCTCCCTTTGTGGATCGAGCGGCAGCGGCGCCTGGCCACGTTGCGCGGCCGCGGCCATCGTCCACCCCGCCATCGCCGCGAGGCAGACTGCGCTGATCGACGAACGACCAACGACCGAACCAACGACCGATGACCAACGAGCGATGACCAACGACCGAGGACTATCGAGCGACCAACGACCGAACCAACGACCGAACCAACGACCGAACCAACGACCAACGACCAACGACCAACGACCAACGACTACCGAGAACAATCCCGCTCCCATGGCCGCGTTTCCATGCCCGCGATGTTCTCATTTCCTTCAACGTTTCGTCCAACATTTCTTCGGCGCTGGTCAGGAAGGTCGCCCTGGGCAGACTTCATTCGCGTCCAATCTCGCGGGACGCTAACACCAACGCGCCGAGCACTCCGGCGCGGCCTGCCAGTGCAGACGGTTGTATGTAGCGATCAAGGTCCTGCCCGAGCTCTGGCATGTCTAAGTAACCGTTGAGCAATTCAACGACACGTCGGCGCAGTGGGGGAAACAAATCATGTCGCATTACGCCGCCCCCCAGTACGATCCTCTGCGGGGAGAGCGTGCAGATCCAGTTGGCGCATGCAGCGGCGAGGTAATCGATCCCAGAATCCAAGCTGCATGATCGCGCGAGAGATCCGGAGGGGATATTCGCCAGCGGGCCTCGATGGCCAGTCCCGACGCCAGCCCCTCGAGACAATCCTGGTGATAAGGACAGACGCCTGGGAATGGGTCGCGAGCTCGATCGCGAGGAACCCGAATGTGTCCCATCTCTAGATGCTGTGCACCGTGAAATGGATGGCCATCGATCAAAAGGGCGCCGCCAATTCCGGTGCCCACCGTCACATAAAGGAACGTACTGAGATTCTCGGCTACTCCCCAGCGGGCCTCGGCGAGCGCAGCGGCATTGACATCCGTGTCAAAACCGACCGGTCCTCCCAGCGCACGCCTTACGGTGCCAAGCAGGTCGAAGTATCGCCAGGCTTCCTTCGGCGTCGATGTGATGAAGCCATAGTCCGCCCGATGTCGATTGAGTTGTAGCGGCCCGAAGGAGCCGATACCGAGCGCAGACAGCGGCCGCGCTTGAGAACGGAAGAACGCAATCACGCGACTGAGAGTCTCCTCGGGTGTCGTCGTCGGGACGACGATCTCGTCCACCAGCTCGCCGGTGCTTGTTCCCACTGCGCATACGAACTTTGTGCCGCCTGCTTCAATGCCGCCAAGATTCATGATTCTATCCAGTCTGTCCCCGTGAGCCTACCACCGGCCCAATTGGGGTATCATGCGCCACCCATGCGATTCACACCGCGCCCGAAGTTTTGGACGTCGTCCACGGCGGTCTTCCTGTGCCTTTTCCTGGGAGGACTGGCTCTGTGGGCGGTGCTGTTTCATGTTCTGCCTCCAACACGATTCGCCGGCGGCAACGATGACGCTCAGGCGACGACGCAGGTAGGGTTGATCCTGTGGAGGGACTTCTACCTGAGTCAGCGTTCCAGCTTTTGGGCATCGCTGGCGGCGGCTTGTGCGACCGCAGTGATCACCGTCAGCGTCTTCGAGCTCCTGAAGTGCCTGATGGAGTTCTGGATGGGAATTGTCTCGGCTCGAAGGGCGTTCGACCAGTTTTTTGGCGAAGACGCATCGCATCCCAACCGCGCCGGTGTCGTCGTGTTACAGGTGGAGAGGATCGACGATACCTTGGCACATCAGATGGCGGCGGACTTCACGGCGAAGATGTCTTCAGCCGATGCAAACCGTTTTTTCAAGGCAAGGATGTGGATCAACCGATGGGACGCCGAAGGTGCGAAAGCGATCCGCGAGGCATTCCAGAAATCAGGCTACAACCCGCCTGAGCTGACCCATGCCGATAGGGGGATACCACCTGACTTCGGACCGTTGGTGCCATTCGAGATGTCAATGGGCCTTGGATTCAGCGAGGAGACCATAGCCGCTGTGAAGCGGGTCTGCGATCCGTGGATGCGTATTCGTCAGACCGACGTGGGGGATACCGTCGAATTGCTGAATCACCTTGTTCCTCCAAATCTCAATCGCCTCGAGCGGGCGCCAGCGGATCCTGGGACCCCCGGGTTCACGCAACTTCGGCCCAAGGGCTGGGAATTGACTACTTGGCTCGACTCCCCCGAGAACGCCCGTGACTACGCCATCATCCTGCGGCACACCAACCCAAATTCCAAACACCGTCGCGTCCTGTTCGTGCTGGCCGGCTTTACTGAGTACGGCACGGCAGCGGCCGGTCACTATCTTGCCAGCCACTGGCAAGAGCTGTGGCAAGCGTACGTCAAGACATCGGTTCGAGGCTCGGCGCTCGGCGATTGTTTCATCGTGGTAGAGGGGCCGTCAGGCGGAGGCAGGTTCTCAGAATGGGCGGTCGACCCCAACCTTCCGCCGTTGACACCCGAGAACCTGTTCATGGTGCATCGCGTTGACTGTGAGTGGTCACAAAGACTCGGTGTCATCTCCTGAAGGACGGATCGCCGACGTCCGAAATATCACTCCTTTGCCAAAGCACGCTACTGCCGAATCAGAGCGTGGCCGGCAGCGTGTCGAACTTGCACGATCAGCCATCACACAACCTTGTCGGTTGCGACAACTCGGCAATGATAGGCGACGTGCTTGGAAGAGGAGGATGGGACAACGAACGCTCATCCCGCGCATCCTTTCATGGATGAGTCGGCCTGTTGCGCCAGGATGACACTGAACGGGCGTCAGCGTTATCTGACGAAGTGGGTGAGCCCCCGGTCCAACAGCTTCCGGGCGCACGACTTCGCCGCCGGTCCGAACAGGCCCGTGTGCGACAGGGCGGTCACCTGCACGCAACAGCCGAGGGCGACCCATCGCGCCAGGTCATCGATCCGACGCTGGAGCGCGATATTCCTTTCGGGATGGCTGATGATCGGCACCATCCCGGCGTCGAGCAGCTGCTGCAGGATGTCCTCGCTGTTGGGAAACACGGAATCGGCCGGAAACTCCACCAGCAGGTAGGACTTCTGGTTGATGGTGTACTTGTCGGGGTGCGCCACCGCATCCTCGATGTTGTCCACCTGCAGGTGAAAATCGCACCCGCGGTGGATACGCACCGTCGTCCGCGCGCGGAGTTCGGCGATGCGCCGATCGACCAGCGCCGGGTCGAACCGATACTGCCCGTTCGCATGCGGGGTGGCGACGATGTCGGTGGTGCCCGATTGCGAGGCGACATCGAGCATCCTGACGCTCTCGTCAATCGTCCTCGGACCGTCGTCCATGCCGTAGAGGATGTGACTGTGGATGTCGGCATAACCGTCGGTCACGCGGCCGATGCTACCGCCGCGTTCCGGGCAGGTCAATCACGTCCGAGGGCATGAAGCCTTTCCGCATCCCGAATCACGGTCGATTTGCCGGCGCTGCAGACCGGCGTCACGCTCGGCGATATCCGAACACTCACTCACCTTACTTGTGCCGTGCTCGACGTGCTTGCATCCGCGAGTCGAACCGGTCGGCCGCCCTTCACGCCGCTCTTGTCTTCGGCGACCCGTTTGTCGGTGTCAGGAATGCTCCTGACGATTTCGTAGAATTTCTTGTTCGATCTGAAACCGTTGCGGAAGACGAACCATTCGAACGGCGCGACGCGCGCGTTAGAACGGCAAGACCTCTGAAGCGCCGAATCCGCCGCAGGTCGCGGGCCCATACGACCTGCCGCCGACAAGCCCGCGGCCGAGACGCGGCTCCACTCCAGCGCGCTGTCGTGCCAGGATCCCGGTTCGAGCGGTCCGCGGAGCAACGGTTTCTGGCGGATCACATCCCGGCCGACAACGTGCAACCTGGCCGTGCTGGGATGGCAAGGGTGACGGCTCGCAGCTTGCAACGCGAATTTCAGCCGTGGAGACGCCTGTGTGGTTCGCAGTCCGCACGCGTGCCCGAGCTGAGAAGGTCGTCGCGTCACAGCTCGATCGGAAGGGGCTCGAGGTGTTCCTGCCGACGATTACCCGCTGGAGCCGCTGGAAGGACCGCAAGAAGGCAGTGGACTGGCCGCTCTTCCCCGGCTACTGTCTGGCGCGCTTCGATCCAGCACGACAGCTCGTCGTGCTCACCTGCACCGGCGTCGCGGGCATCGTCTCCTTCGCGGGCGAGCTCGCCCCGATTCCCGCGAGTGAAATCGAAAGTCTCCGCACGCTGGTGACGAGCGAGCTGCAATACGATCCCGCGCCGTTCATCCACGAGGGCATGATGGTGGAAGTCGTGACCGGCCCGCTGAAAGGTGTCGTCGGACGCCTGGTCCGCAAAGGCGAGCGCGCCCGCCTCCATCTCTCGGTCGATCTGCTGCGGCAGGCGGTGAGCGTGGAGGTGGACGCCGCCGACGTCCGGGCACTGTAGGCGACGCGTGCCGTGTCCGCGAGTTGGCCACGGCGAGGACATGCGCCGCAAGCGAGCGCGCCTACTCGAACAGTACTGCGCGGCGTCAACTACTTTTGCGGAGCGTCACGGTCGCGATTGGCGATGCAGGATCGATAGTTCAAGGACAGACTCGCCGCCTCTTGAACCGTTGGCGAGCCGAGGCCGGAAGTTCCGGCCTCGGACGTCGGGGCCGACCGCCGTACGGTAGAGTACGCCGGTCCACCGTGATCGCCGGCCTCCGCGCTCTTGCTCACGACCTCTTCGGAGAATGGCAAAGCCTCACGCTTGGCGACCTGCTGTTCTCGCATCGCAGCGAGGCGCGGCTGATACTCGTCGCGCTGGTCGGCTTCTCGGCCGTCGTGCTGGTGGCGCGGCTGACGATCCGCCGGCGAGCGGTCCACGGACGGGTCGTGCTTCCAGCCGTGTTCACCTCGTTTCCGCGGTCCCGCGGTTCGTTCCTGATGCACGTGCCGCTCCTGATCTTCCTGTCCGGGCTGCCGTTCCTGGCGCTCGCGCTCGCCGACCCCTACACCGCGCTCGTTCGCCGCGAGGTCACCTATCCGGGCCGCCGCATCTGCCTGGCGATCGACGCCTCCTACAGCATGCTCACGCGGTTCAAGACCGACGTCCTCAAGACGCAGTCGGAGACCGATGCGGCGTTCTTCACCACGGTGGCGGCCGCCGAGCGCTTCATCCAGCTGCGCATGAAGGGCAGATTCCGGGACCTGGTGGCGCTGGTGGAGTTCGGCAACGACGCCTATGTCGTCACCCCGTTCACGCACGACTACGACAACATCCTCCTCAGCCTGTCCCTGATCGGCCATCCGACGGAGTTCAAGGTGTTTCCCGATCAACGGACCCAGATCGCCAGGGCGATCGAGGAGAGCGTCGAGCTGTTCAAGGCGTTCAAGTTCCTCGATGCCTCCGGAAACATGCTGGTGATCCTGTCGGATGGCGAAGACGCCAACGCGGCGTCGAATGGCCGGCCGCTCGACGACATCATGCGCAGCGCCGTCGCTGCCGGCGTACCGGTGTACTTCGTGAGGACGAACTACGGCCTGAAGGCGGGCGATTACATCCCGGACCGCTTGTGGACCGATGCGGTCGAGAAATCGGGTGGGCGGTTCTTTGCGGCGAGCGACGAACCGAGCCTGCTGGCCGCGATCCGCGAGATCGACCAGGTGTCGGCCGGGTCGATTCAAGTGAAAGAGTACAGCAGCCAGCGGCCGCGCTTCGCGAGCTTCGCCGCCCTCGCCGTGCTGTGCTTCACGGCGGCGGTGGTCACGAAGCTGGCCGTTCCGTGCTTCCAGAAGTTTCCGTAAGGGTTGATCGCGGTCGGTCCGACTTAAGGTCACCGCCCGGCAGGCTATTGGCTGAACCGCACGAGCTCTTCGGGTCGCACAACGCATCAGGCATGCCTGCCGCGACGTACAAACCGCAGAGGCCGCCGAACGCGCACAGGCTCTGACTTCGATTGCTCCGGGCGTCAGCGTGGCACATGCGAGCATCTGCTCACCGTTTCGGCTTCGCTTCGGCCATATCCACTGCCGGCGCGACGTCGGGCTGCGGCGAACGGCGTGTGGCTCGTGAGCGAGACACACTGGCGAGCGATTTGCGTAGTCGATCAGTGTGACGCAGGTCGATTGCCCCCCTCACCGCTGGCGGAGCGCCCTCTGCGCCGGGTTTGCGGCTACAGCTCTCCTGACCGCGGCCTGCTCATCACCTGTGACCGCGCCCTCCCCGGTCGTGTCGCCAGGCTCGGCGACGCTGGGCGTGATGTTGACCGTGCGGGTGCTCGAGCGCAGTTCCGAGGCGCCGATTCCTGGTGCGGCAGTCAGCTACCACGGCCGGGACACCCTGACCGACGCCGCAGGCCAGGCGGTCGTGCCGGTCAAGGCCGGCGAAGAAACGGCGATTGCGGTGTCAGCGCGCACCTACGAATCGATGGAGGCGTCCGCGGTGGTGAGCAACAGCGAGCGCTGGACCTTCTATCTCGCGCGCCAGGATGCCGAATAGTCCAAAGCCGCGAACCTTCATGTCATTCCCGTCCTGCGATATGTGCCGCCACCGCCGGTGGCGCCATTGATGCCGCCGCGGCATCCCGCGCTATCCCGGATTATCCCGGCACTCGAGCCGCCAGGCGCCCAGTGGGATCGCCGATGCGGGCGCGGAGCATACCGGACAGAACGCCTCATTTGTCTGCAATTGTCAAGCACCGGTTGCTCGGGCGACTGCTGGTGATCGCTTACGTATAATCGCTGACATACTCTGTGCACCGAGGTCTGGCAGGCGTCTGGCTCCCCTCTGACCCTCGTCGGCGCCTTCTGGCGCGCGCCGCCGCCGCAGTGTGCCTCGCAGCCACCGTCGCGTCGTGCGAGCAGCGCCCGACGCTGCCGCCCCTTCCGCAGGCGCTGACCCTGTGGTCGGGAATCGCACCGGCGTTCACCCGCGATCTCATCGGTCGCTTCAACCAGGCGATCCCCGGCATCCAGATTCGGCTGCAGACCACTCCGGGAGGCGTCGTGGTGGTATCCGCGCTCGACCGGGGTGAGGGCGATCTCGGCCTCACGCAGTCGGACGCGCTGTACCTCGCCTACCGGCGAGGCATCGAGGGCAACCGCTACCCGCACCGGAACCTTCGCGGGATCGCCGTGCTCTGGTTCAGCCAGTACTACGTCGTCGTCCGTCGCGACAGCCCGGCGACCAGAGTAGAGGATCTCAGGGGGAAGCGCGTCGGGGTGATCCCGCGAGGGACCTCGGGCGAGTTCTCGATGCGCATCCTGCTCGGGGCGCACAACATGGATTACACCGACGTCGAACCGTGGTTCCATTCCACCAACGCGCTCATGCCGTTGCTCGCGCGCGGCGAGATCGATGCGGCGCTGGTCGTCTACCCGGGCGTGCCGCCGGCGCTCATCGCCACGAACAAGACGACGCCGCTGCGGCTGATTCCGGTGACGCGCAGCGTCACCAACCGGCTGCGCAGCGAATACCCGTTCCTGAGGCCTGTGGTGATCGCCCCCGATCAGCTGGCCGGGCAGGTGGGCGAGGTCGAAACCGTCGGCGCCGATTGGCTGCTGGTGTGCCGGAGCCAGCTGTCGGAGAGTCTGGTCTACGACCTGACCAGGCAGCTCTTCGAGGATCTGCCGGCGCTGGCCGAGAAGTACTACGAAGCGCGAGCCATCGATCCCTATCAGGCAGCCGCGGCCCCGATTCCCCTCCATCCCGGCGCCGCCCGTTACTACCGGGAGCGGGAGATTCTCCGGTGATCTCCACGGTCAAGCGGCTGCTGCGGCTGATGTTTCGTCAGCCGCGCCGCGCCGACGGCACCGTGCGATCGTCGGTGATCATGGTGTGCGTGACCGGGCTGTTCCTCGCCACCGGCGCGCTGGTCGGCCTGGGCTACGTCGCGACCCGCGAATGGCGAAGCGGGACGACCCAGCTGCTCGATCGCCGGGCGCACGAGGCGCTGGCGCTGGTGCGGGCGGCGTTGAGCGCCGACATGAAAGGCGCGTGGACCACGGCGCTCGTCCCGTTGAGCGCCGAGCTGTTCGACGAAGAGCCGCCCTACAGCCTTCTGCAGGTCACCGCCCGCACATTCGCGCGGCTGCCCTATCCGGAGTCGTTCATCCTGTGGAAACGCAACGGTGCGGGGGAGGGATTGACCTATGCCTTCAACCGCGCCGATCGCCTCCCGCCCTGGGATCCCGCGCCGGCCTCGGACGATCCGTTCCCGGTGGTGCTCGTGCGCCAGCCGGCTTCGCTCGGCCAGGTGGTGTCCGCCATCCGCAAAATCGCCTCGCCTCGGGCGCCGTTTGCCGTGCTCGAAATGCCGATCAACGGCGTGCCCTACCAGGTGGTGGCCCACATCCTGTTCGCGCCGGTCAAGCCGCATGACGTGCTGGGATTTCTGGCCTTCACCGTCAACCTGGACTGGCTGCAGTCGGATTACTTCGGTCCGCTGATCACGCAGGTGAGCACTATTGGCGGAAACCCGGGAGGGCTGTCGATTGCGGTCACCGATCACGACGGCCGGGTCGTGGCGTCAACCGGCCCGGAACCGGACGGCACGACCGGGCTGGTCACCAGGTTTCCCCTGCTCTTCCTCGATCCGGCGCTGGTGCGATCGATGCCGTCGAAGGGTCTGGCGATTCGCGAGTGGAACGCCCACGTGCGGCCGATACCGGACTCGACGCTGTTTGCCACCCTGCAGGGCGCACGACGGACGTTCATCCTGATCACGGTCGCGGCCGGCGCAAGTTTTCTCGCGCTCTTCCTCACGGTGAAGGCCGACCGCGCCAGCGTCAACCTGGCGTCGATGCGCTCCGACTTCGTCGCCGGCGTCACCCACGAGCTGAAAACGCCGCTGGCGCTGATTCGACTGGTCGGCGACACGCTGTCCGACGGACGCTACACGTCCACGGCCACGGTGCAGGAGTACGCCCGCATGCTCTCGCACGAGGCGGCAAGCCTCGGCAGCTCGATCGACAATCTGCTGACCTACGCGCGGTACAGTGGGGAGAGCGAGCTCTCCGCCATCAGCCTGACGGCCATCGATCCGGCAGACCTGATGGACGACGCGCTGCGACGCTGCCGGCCGACCCTCGCCCACCTGACGTTCGACCTCGAGGTGGACATTCCGGCCTATCTGCCGCGCGTGCACGTCGATCGGGCGGCGATGATCCAGGCGATCGACAACCTCATCGACAACGCGATCAAGTACTCGGCGGATCAGCGGGCGCTGGTGATCACCGGCCGCCGCCACGGCAGTCGCGTGCAGTTCACCTTTCGGGATCGGGGGACCGGCATCCCGCGAGACGAGCTGGAGCACGTCTTCGAGCGGTTCTATCGGGGCCGCAACACCTCGGTCGGCGGCAGCGGGCTCGGCCTCGCCATCGCGCAGCGGATCGTGGAGCGGCACGGCGGGCGGATTGACATCAGCAGCGTCGTCGGCGTAGGAACAGAAGTCGTCATCTCGCTGCCGACCGTGGTCGGCGAGGTCACGGCGAACAGGTGAATGTCATGTCCAAGAAAGTGCTGATCGTCGAGGATGACAAGTCGATCGCACGGGTGCTCCAGGACAACCTGGAGTTCGAAGGCTTTCTCGTCGAGGCCCTCCACACCGGGCATCATGTGCTGCCGGCGTTGAAGCGATTCGCGCCCGACCTCCTGCTCCTGGATCTCATGCTGCCGCACGGCATGGACGGGTTCGAGATTTGCCGCGCGATTCAGCGCAGCCCGATCCGGATGCCGATCATCATCCTGTCGGCTCGAAGCGAGACCGAGGATCGGATTCGCGGCCTGACGCTGGGAGCAGACGACTACGTGACCAAGCCGTTCTCGCTCGGTGAGCTGCTGGCGCGCGTCCGGGCGGTGCTGCGGCGAACGCAGCCGCCGGTCGACGAGCTCCGGCTGGGCGAAACGCTGATCGATTTCAAGCACCGGCGCGCATTCACCGCCGGCGAGCCGCTCGAGTTGACCGATCGCGAGTTCGAGATCCTGCAGTGTCTGGCCAAGCGCGCCGGAGACGTGGTGACACGCGACGACCTGCTGCAGCTCGTGTGGGGCTACGCGGACGCGCCGTTGACCCGCACGGTCGACAACTTCATCTGCCGGCTTCGCCAGAAGCTCGAACCCGACCCGCGGCATCCGACCTACATCAGGAAAGCGTACGGCGACGGCTATCGACTGACGCCGCCCGAATAGCCCGCGCTCTATCAGTTCGCCGCGAACCTCTTGGCCAGCTCCTGCGCCAGCGGCAGGCTGACCGGGCATTCGGGATCGTTGATCCGGCACTCGGCCAGCGTCAGGCCGCAGCCGCACGTGCAGTCGTCGGCGTTCATCGCCTTGATCGCTTCGGTCCGTTTCGCCGGCGTCAGCGTGGTGAGATCGACCCCAGGGATCTCGGTGGCGTGCGCGGCGTTCTCCAGGCGTGCGCGATCCAGATCCTCCACGCGCTCGATCCGCGCATTCACGCTGATGCCGGAGAGCACCTGGGTTTCGAGCTCGGTCACTTGCGCGTTGAGCAGGCCGACGTGCTTCTGCGCGATCTTCCCGTCGCGATCGAGCACGAACGTCGTCGGCAGGGCGGTGACGCCGCGAAAAATCTTGCGCAGCGCCGGTGTCGTCATGACGACCGGGTAGTTCATCTGGTGCTCGGCCACGAACGCCTGCACGTCCTCCACCGGTCCTTCATCCTCCGAGATGCCCAGCACGACCAGCTGATCGCGATACTTGTCCTGCAGCTTGATCAGGTCGGGAATCTCGTCGCGGCACGGGGGACACCAGGTGGCCCAGAAGTTCACGATCACCACCTTGCCCAGGAGCTCGGTGGAGGAGATCACACGACCGCTGAGGTCAGCGACGGTGAAGGGCGCAACCTCGACCGGTTCACGAAGGAGCTTGATGACCGGGGCGTCGGCGGTCGGCATCTCAGGTGGACGCTCCGGTCCGCTCGAACAGGCAGCCGTCGCGGCCGCCAGGCCCGCGAGCAGCACGCCCCACGCCGTATCGCGAAACCGCCCGCCGCGGATCCGGGCCGCGGAACCCGTTCCTCTGTTGGTCACGTGTCAATCGTAGCAGGCCGGGGCAAGCGGGGGTAGAATCTCAGCCCATCATGAGGCAGATTTTCGTGTGGACGCTCGTCGGGGCGCTGGCAGGCGCGCCGGCGGCGACACGGGCGCAGGGGAGCAAGACCTACAGGGCCCGGTTGTCCCCCATGCCGGTCCCCACGTTCACCCCGACCGTGGTCGGGTCGGGGTCGGTCACCGCCACGCTCAACGGACCCAAACTGGTGATTGCCGGCACGTTTGCGGGGCTCAACACGGCCGCCACGGAGGCACGAGTACACAAGAGCCCGAAGCCGGGGCTGCGCGGGGCGCCGCTCTTCGACCTGTCGGTGACCGGTGGAACGAGCGGCACGATCGCCGGCCAGATGGATCTGACCGCGGCGCAAGTTCAGGAGCTGGCCGAGGGGCGCTTCTACGTCCAGCTTCACAGCGAGAAGGCGGCCGAAGGAAATCTCTGGGGCTGGTTGCTGGCGCAGGATAAACCATGACGAACCGGTTCACGCATCATGTCACCGCCGTCGCGCTCCTGAGCGGCCTCGGGATCGTCCTGGTCGCCGGGCAGCCGGCGACCGCCCCTCCGGTGTTCACCTCGGAGCAGGCCGCGCAAGGACGCGCTGCCTACGACGCGAACTGCGCCAGCTGCCATGTCGCCGATCTCGGCGGCAGGAACGAAGCGCCGCAACTGGCGGGCAGCGGCTTCATCAACACCTGGCGCAATCGCACCACGCGCGATCTCTTCGAGCTGATCGTCGCGACCATGCCGCCCGGCGGACCGGCGCTCGCTCCCGAGCAGTACACGAGCATTGTCACCTACATCCTCCAGCAGAACGGCGCCGCTGCCGGTGCGCAAGCGCTGACGGCGGCGGCGGCGGTGCCGATTGGAACGATCGCGTCAGGCGAACGGCCGCCGGCCGCTCAGACCGCGGCCGCCGCAGGCAGCGCTGTTCCGGGCGGTCGCGGGCAAGGCCCGGGCGGGGCGGGCACCAGCCCGTCGAATGCGGCCGCGGTCGGCGGCGGACCGGGACGCGGCGCGCAGGCCCCGGTGGCGCGCGGGCTCACCGTGTCCGGCGAAGTGAAGGACTACGTTCCAGTGACCGTCGCCATGTTGCGCAACCCGCCGCCGGGAGACTGGCTGATGGCGCGCCGCACCTATCAGGCGTGGAGCTACAGCCCGCTGTCCGACATCACGCGCGACAACGTAAAGGATCTCCGGCTGGCGTGGGCGTGGTCGATGAACGAGGGGGGCGCCAACCAGCCGATGCCGTTGGTCCACGACGGCATCATCTACCTGTTCAACACCGGCAACGTGATTCAGGCGCTCGACGGCCCGACCGGTGAGTTGATCTGGGAGAACGAGGTCGGTCCGATCCAGCAGGTCGGGTTCGGCTCGATGCGGAACATCGCCATCTACGAGGACAAGATCATCTTCGCCACCACCGACGCCCGTCTCGTCGCCCTCGACGCCAGGAACGGGACGAAGGTGTGGGAAACGGTGATTGCCGATCGCGCGCGTGGCTACGCCAACACCAGCGGTCCGATCGTGGCGCGCGGCAAGGTGATCCAGGGGCTGCAGGGATGCAGCCGCTACGGCGAGGATCGCTGTTTCATCAGCGCCTACGATGCCGCGACCGGCAAGCAGTTGTGGAAGTTCTACACCATCGCCCAGGCCGGCGAGCCCGGCGGCGATACCTGGGGCAAGCTGCCCGACAATTTCCGGAAGGGCGGCGAAACCTGGATTGCCGGCAGCTACGATCCCGACCTGAACCTCACCTACTGGGGCATTGCGCAGGCCAAGCCCTGGATGCCGGCGAGCCGCGGCAACAGCGTCTTCGACGCGGCGCTCTACGCCGCGTCCACCGTGGCGCTGAACGCGGACGATGGAAAGCTGGCATGGCACTTCCAGCACATTCCGGGCGAGTCGCTCGACCTCGACGAGGTCTACGAGCGGGTGCTGGTGGACAACGGCGGCGGGAAATACCTGTTCAACATCGGCAAGTCGGGCATTCTCTGGAAGCTCGATCGGCGCGACGGCAAGTTCGTCGGCGCCGCCGAGACGGTCTACCAGAACGTCTACGACCGCATCGACCTGAAGACCGGTCTCGTCACCTATCGCAACGACATCATCGAGGCCAAGGTCGAGCAGTGGGTCCAGTCCTGTCCGAGCACGGAGGGCGGCCACAACTGGCAGGCGATGAGCTATCACCAGCCGACCAACGCGCTGATCATTCCGCTCAGCCAGTCCTGCATGGAGATCTCGGGCAGGAAGACCGACCTCAAGGACGGCGCCGGCGGCACCAATGCCGACCGCAAGTTCTTCGAGATGCCCGGCTCCGACGGCAACATCGGCAAGCTCGCCGCCTACGACGCCGCGACTCTGAAAGAGCTGTGGAGCGTTGAGCAGCGCGCGCCGTTCCTCACCGCGGTGCTGTCCACGGCTGGCGGCGTGGCGTTTGTCGGCGATCTCGACCGCACCTTCCGTGCGGTCGACACCAGGACCGGTGCGACCCTCTGGAAGACCCGCCTGGGCACGTCGGTGCAGGGCTATCCTGTGTCGTTCACGGCCGGTGGCAAGCAGTACGTGGCAGTGACGACCGGGCTCGGCGGCGGCAGCCCGCGCGTGGTTCCCCGCACCATCGCTCCGGAGATTCATCACCCGAACAGCGGCCACACGCTCTACGTCTTCGAGCTGCCGGATCGACGCTGAGCGACGAGGGAGAAATGAGGCTATGGCAGCGGTGCGGGCAGGCTGGACCGCCCCATCAAGTATTCATCGGCGCCGCGCGCAGCGGAACGGCCCTCGGCAATCGCCCAGACGATCAGCGACTGGCCTCGCTGCATGTCGCCGGCGGCGAACACGCCCGGCACGCTCGTCATCCATCGCTCGTCGCGCCACACGGTGCCTCGATCGGTCATCTTCACGCCTAGTTTCGCGAGCATGCCGCTCGTCTCGGGACCGACGAAGCCCATCGCCAGCAGCACCAGATCGGCCGGCATCTCGACCTCGGTGCCAGGCATCGCCCTGAACTCCAGGCGGCCGTTGCTCGTCACCATCTCCACCTGCGCGGCGTGCAGCGCCGTGACGCGCCCGCGCTGGTCGCCGGTGAACTTCTGGGTGGCGATCGCGTAGAGCCGTTCGCCCCCTTCTTCATGCGCCGGCGACACGCGGAACACGATCGGCCAGAGCGGCCATGGGTTCCCGTCGGGCCGGCTGTCGGGCGGCTGTGGCAGCAGCTCGAGCTGCCGGACGCTTGCCGCTCCCTGACGATGTGCGGTGCCGAGGCAGTCGGCGCCGGTGTCGCCGCCGCCGATGATGATGACGTGCCGGTTCCTGGCGGTGATGAAGCGGTCGTCCCGGATGTCCTCTCCCTCGCTGCGACGATTCTGGAGCGTGAGGTATTCCATCGCGAAGTGAATGCCCGACAGCTCGCGGCCGGGCACCGGCAGGTCGCGAGGCCGGGTGGAACCGCCGGCCAGCACGATCGCATCGAACTGCGCCCGAAGCTCCTCGACCGGAATGTTCACGCCGATGTTCGCGTTCACCTGGAACACCACCCCTTCCTGCGCCATCAGGTTGAGGCGACGGTCGAGGAAGCGTTTCTCGAGCTTGAACTCCGGGATGCCGTAGCGCAGCAAGCCACCGATCCGATCGTCGCGCTCGAACACCGTCACGGTGTGCCCGGCGCGGTTCAACTGCGCCGCCGCGGCCAGGCCGGCCGGCCCGGACCCGACCACCGCAATCCGACGTCCGGTCCGCGTTTCTGGCGGCTGCGCCGTGACCCACCCTTCCTCGAATGCACGGTCGATGATCGAGACCTCGACCGCCTTGATCGTCACCGGATCGTTGTTGATACCGAGCACGCAGGCGCCCTCGCACGGCGCCGGGCACAGGCGGCCGGTGAACTCCGGAAAGTTGTTGGTCGCGTGCAGCCGGTCGATCGCGGCCCGCCAACGATCGCGGT
This sequence comes from Luteitalea sp., assembly GCA_009380045.1. Lineage (GTDB taxonomy): Bacteria > Acidobacteriota > Vicinamibacteria > Vicinamibacterales > CAVVIG01 > WHSN01. The sequence continues at coordinate 4,266 of WHSN01000010.1, read as the reverse complement.
AGACCAGGTCGTTCCAGTCTGGAATCAGGTTGCCGAGCGGACAGCCGTTGTGGCAGAACGGGATGCCGCAGTCCATGCAGCGGGCAGCCTGGTCTTTCAAGGCCGGCTCCGGATACGGCAGGTACACCTCGCGCCAGTCGCGAAGCCTCTCGGCGACCGGACGGGTCGGGTGTTTCTTCCGTTGAATCTCGATGAAACCGGTCGCCTTACCCATTGATCGCTGCCCCGGTGAGCTCGAGGAACGTCGCCGCGCGTCCGGCCGCCGCCGCCTTGGCCTGTGCCAGCAGCACGCGCTTGTAGTCGCGCGGCATCACCTTCACGAACAGCGAGCGCAGCGCATCCCAGTCGCGCAGCACCCGCGCGCCGAGCTCGCTGGCGGTGTACTGCACGTGGCCGACGATCAGGCCGCGAACGAGATCCACGTCCGCGGGATCGTCCAGCGCCTCCAGCTCCACCATCTTGGTGTTGCACCGGTTCCGGAACAGGCCGCCGGGATCGAGCACGTAGGCGATGCCGCCGCTCATGCCGGCGGCGAAGTTCCGTCCGGTCTTGCCGAGCACGACCACCCGGCCGCCGGTCATGTACTCGCAGCCATGATCGCCGACGCCTTCGACGACCGTGGCCGCACCGCTGTTGCGCACCGCGAACCGCTCGCCCGCCACGCCGCGGAAATAGGCCTCGCCGCTCGTCGCCCCGTAGAGGGCGACGTTGCCGATCAGGATGTTCTCTTCGGCGACGAACCGGGCGTTCTTCGGCGGATACACCACGATCCGGCCGCCGGACAGCCCTTTCCCCATGTAGTCGTTCGAATCACCTTCGAGCGTCAACGTGATGCCGCGCGGCACGAAGGCGCCGAAGCTCTGACCGGCGGAACCGGAGAACTGCAGCTGAATGGTGTCGTCCGGCAGACCTTCGCCGCCGTACCGCTTGGTCACGTGATAGCCGAGCATGGTGCCGACGGTGCGATTGACGTTGCGAATAGGGAAGCTGGCCGACACCGGCGTCTTGTGTTCGAGCGCCGGCCGGCAGCGCGCAATCAGCTCGTTGTCGAGCGCGTCGCCGAGCCCGTGATCCTGCTTCACCACCGAGCGGCGCGCGCTGTCGGGTGCGACCTGCGGCTGGTGCAGGATCGCCGAGAAGTCGAGCCCCTTGGCCTTCCAGTGATCGACGGCGTCGCGGAAGTTCAGACGATCCACCCGGCCGATCATCTCGTCCATCGTCCTGAACCCGAGCGCCGCCATCTGCTCGCGCACCTCCTCGGCGATGAACCGGAAGAAATTCACCACGTGCTCGGCCTTGCCGGTGAAGTTCTTGCGGAGCTCGGGATCCTGCGTCGCGACGCCGACGGGGCAGGTGTTCAGGTGACAGACGCGCATCATGATGCAGCCGGCGACGACCAGCGGCGCGGTCGCGAAGCCGAACTCCTCGGCGCCCATCAGCGCGGCGATCACCACGTCGCGCCCGGTCTTCAACTGCCCGTCCACCTGGACGACGATGCGGTCGCGCAGCTTGTTCATCATCAGCACCTGCTGCGTCTCCGCCAGCCCGAGCTCCCACGGCACGCCGCCGTGCTTGATCGACGTGAGCGGCGAGGCGCCGGTGCCGCCGTCGTGGCCCGAGATCAGCACGACGTCGGCGTGGGCCTTGGAGACGCCGGCGGCGATGGTGCCGACGCCGGCCAGCGCGACCAGCTTCACCTGAATCCGTGCCTCCGGATTCGAGTTCTTCAGGTCGTAAATCAGCTGCGCCAGATCCTCGATCGAGTAGATGTCGTGGTGGGGGGGCGGCGAGATCAACCCGACCCCCGGTGTCGCATAGCGCACCTTGGCAATCCACGGATAAACCTTGTGGCCGGGCAACTGCCCGCCTTCGCCAGGCTTGGCGCCTTGCGCCATTTTGATCTGCAGATCGGTGGCGTTCACCAGGTACTCGCTGGTGACGCCGAAGCGCGCCGAGGCGACCTGCTTCACCGCGCTCCGCCGCCAGTCGCCGTTCGGGTCGCGCTGGTACCTGGCCGGGTCCTCACCGCCCTCGCCGGTGTTCGACTTGCCGCCCAGGCGGTTCATCGCGATGGCGAGAGTTTCGTGCGCCTCCTGGCTGATTGACCCGTACGACATCGCCCCGGTCGCAAAGCGCTTCACGATCGATTCGATCGGCTCGACCTGATCGATCGGAATCGGCTGGCTGTCGGCGTTGAAGTACAGCAGGCCGCGAAGCGTCGCCATCTTCCTGTTCTGGTCGTCCACCGCGCGGGTGTACTCCTTGAAGATGGCGTACTGTCCGCTGCGGGTCGAGTGCTGCAGCTTGAACACCGTGTCGGGGTTGAACAGGTGGTACTCGCCGTCGCGGCGCCACTGATACTCGCCGCCCCAGTCGAGGTCGTTGTCGGCCAGCGGCCGTGACGGGAAGGCCTTGAGGTGCCGGCGGTGCACTTCTTCCGCGATCACGCCGATGCCGACGCCGCCGATCCGCGACGAGGTGCGGGTGAAGTACCGATCGACGAACGCCTTGTCCAGCCCGATCGCCTCGAACAGCTGCGCGCCGCAATAACTCTGCAGCGTCGACACCCCCATTTTCGACATCACCTTGAGGATGCCCTTGTTCAAGGCGTGGAGGTAGTTCTCGATCGCCTTCTCGTGGGTGATGTCGACCAGGATCCGCTGGCGGATCATGTCGCCCAGGGTTTCGAACGCCAGATACGGGTTCACCGCGCCGGCGCCATAGCCGAGGAGCAGGGCACAGTGGTGCACTTCGCGCGCGTCGCCCGATTCCACGACCAGCGCGCACCGCGTGCGGGTGCCCTTCCGAACCAGGTGATGGTGGACACCGGCGGTCGCCAGCAGGCTCGGGATCGGCGCACGCACCCGGTCGGCGTCACGGTCCGACAGGATGAGAATCGAGTACCCCGCTTCGACCGCGTCGGTGGCGCGGCGCTTCAGGTCGTCGAGCGCCCGTTCCAGGCCGCCGCCGTCCAGGGTCGCGTCGAACAGCATCGGAAGCCGGATGGCGCGGAACCCCGGGTCGTAGACGTGACGAAGCCGTGCGAGCTCGTCGTTGTCGATCACCGGGAAGCGGATGCCGATCTGGCGGCACGACTCGGGACGCGGGTCGAGCAGGTTTCCCTCGGGACCGATCGTCGACTCCATCGACGTGATCAGCTCCTCGCGAATCGCGTCGAGCGGCGGGTTCGTCACCTGCGCGAACACCTGCTTGAAGTAGTCGTAGAGCAGCCGCGGCCGATCCGAGAGGGCGGCCAGCGCCGTGTCGGTGCCCATCGACCCGATCGCCTCTTCGCCGCTGTTCGCCATCGGCGCCAGCAGCACCCGCAGGTCTTCATGGGTGTAGCCGAACAGCTGCTGCCGCTGCATCACGGTCTCGTGGCTCGGCGGTGGCAGGTAGGGCGCCGGGTCGAGGTCGGTGATGTCGATGAGGTGCGTCAGCCACTCCTTGTAGGGTTGCGCCGCCGCCAGCTCGCGCTTCACCTCTTCGTCCGACACGATGCGTCCGCGCGCGGTGTCCACCAGGAAGATGCGCCCGGGGTGCAGCCGCTCCTTCAGCACGATGTCCTCGGCGGGAATGTCGAGCACGCCGACTTCCGACGCCATGATCACCACGTCGTCCTTGGTGACGTAGTAGCGCGACGGCCGGAGCCCGTTGCGATCGAGGACGGCGCCGATCATCGTGCCGTCCGAGAACGCAATCGAGGCCGGGCCGTCCCACGGCTCCATCAGCGACGAGTGATACTCGTAGAACGCCTTCAGGTCCTCCGGCATCGTCTCGTGGTTCTGCCACGGCTCGGGGATCATCATCAGGATGGCGTGCGGCAGCGATCGCCCGGTCATCACCAGGAACTCGAGGACGTTGTCGAAGGTCGCCGTGTCGCTGCCGCCGTCGCGGATCACCGGCAGGATCTTCTTGAGGTCGTCGCCGAAGATGCTCGACTCGAGCAGCCCCTCGCGCGCGCGCATCCAGTTGATGTTGCCGGTGAGGGTGTTGATCTCGCCGTTGTGCGCCACCAGCCGGTAGGGATGCGCCAGCGGCCACGCCGGGAAGGTGTTGGTGCTGAAGCGCTGGTGCACGAGCGCGAGCGCCGACTCGAGGTCGGGATCCTGCAGGTCGGGGAACATCGGGGCGATCTGCGTCGCCGTGAGCATCCCTTTGTAGATCAGGGTGTTGCACGAGAGGTTGACGACGTAGAACGCCTTCCTCGCCTCGGGAGGAACGGCGAGCGTGTCCACCGCGTGCTCGACGCGCTTCCGGATCACG
>WHSN01000077.1 GCA_009380045.1 Luteitalea sp. | reverse complement strand
TCACATTCACAAAGGCTTGTACGGCGTGTTCATCATCGATCCCAAGCAGGGCCGGCCGCCAGCCGACGAGCTCGTGATGATGATGAACGGCTTCGACACCAACTTCGACGCCGACAACGAGGTCTACGCCGTCAACACGATCGCGAACTACTACGTGCACGAACCGATTCGGGTCGGGGTCGGACGCCTGGTGCGCATCTATCTGGTGAACGTCACCGAGTTCGATCTGATCAACAGTCTGCACTTGCACGGGATGTTCTTCGACGTCATCCGGACCGGAACGTCGCTGACGCCTCACGATCATACCGACACGGTGATGTTGTGCCAGGGGGAACGCGCGATCCTCGAGACCACGTTCCGGTATCCGGGCGAGTTCATGTTCCATGCGCACCAGAGCGAATTCGCCGAGCTCGGGTGGATGGGGACTTTCCTCGCGGAGGCAGGCCGTGACACCTGACGTCGATACCAGCGTGGCCGCACCCCGCCAACGAGGCGGCATGCCGGTGTGGCTGCTGATCCTGCCGCCGCTGGTCCTGCTTGCCGGGCTGATCGTGCTGATGCTCCGCACCGGTCCAGCCGACGCTTTGAAGCCGGCCGGCGTTCCACCGGTGGAGCGCCTCGCGATCACGCGCGTCGAGTTGGGATCGGAGGGTTTCGTCGTCACCGTCCTCAACGACGGACCCGATCCGGTCTCGATCGCCCAGGTCCAGGTTGACGATGCGTATTGGCAGTTCAGTTCGTCACACGGCAACCCGCTCGGGCACCTGCAGCGTGCGACGCTGGCAATCCCTTATCCCTGGGTCGAGGGCGAGGCGCATATCGTGAAGCTCGTCACCTCCACCGGTACCACCTTCGAGCGCGAGATCCCGGTGGCATTCGAAACGCCGCGTCCCGGCGCGCGTAACTTTGCGGTCTTCGCGCTGATCGGTCTCTACGTGGGGGTGATCCCGGTCGCGATCGGGCTGCTGTGGTTCCCGATGGTGGCGCGTCTGGGCGGGCGGGGCCTGGACTTCGTGCTGGCGCTCACGGTTGGTCTCCTGGTCTTTCTGATGGTCGACGCCAGCGCGGAAGGGATCGAAACGGCGCAGGCACTTCCCGGGTCGTATCAGGGCATGGCGCTGCTGGTCTTCGCTGCGGGCGCCGCGTACGTCGGCCTCGAAGCGCTCGGCGCCTGGCTGAAGCGCAGCCGGACGGCGGTCAAGAACGCTCATCCCGGAGCGGTGCTGGCGCTGCTGATTGCGATTGGCATCGGCCTGCACAACTTCGGCGAAGGGCTGGCGATCGGCGCGGCGTTCGCGCTCGGTGAAACGGTGCTCGGCAGCCTGCTGATCATGGGGTTCGCCCTGCACAACACTACCGAGGGGCTCGCGATCGTGGCGCCCCTGGCGCGCGAGGCGGCCGCCAGCTCCAGACGCGTGCCAATCCTGGCGCTTGTCAGGCTCGGCGTGATCGGCGGCGCTCCGACCATCGCCGGCGCGTGGCTGGGCGGCTTCGTGTACTCACAGGTCTGGGCGCTGTTGTTCCTCGGCCTTGGTATCGGGGCGATCGCCCAGGTCACCGGTCAGATCCTCGGTCAGATGGCCGGTGGAAAACCGCTCGGCGGCTACCTCGCGAGCGGCCCTGTTCTGGCCGGCCTGCTCGCCGGGTTTGTCGTGATGTACACGACTGGGATGCTGATAGGCTAGATGATGAGAACGGGACCCACTCGAATCGTCCTGACCGCCGTTCTGCTGCTGGCCGGCGGTCTTGTCGCGCTGCTGCCGCTTCTCGCCGATTCGCGCGGGCCGCGAGAGATCCGGATCGTCGCCAGGCAGATGTCGTTCTACGTTGATGGCGGCGCGACGGCCAATCCAGTGATCAAGGTGAAGCCGGGTGAGCGCGTGCGGCTGACGCTCGTCAACGAGGACGCCGGGCTCGACCACGACTTCGCGGTGCCCGCATGGTCGCTCACGACGCCGCTCCTCGAGGGCAAGGGCCGAACCTTGCTGGTGTTCACCGCGCCGTCCCGTCCGGGAACGGCGGAATACGTCTGCTCTCGACACCTGGCGATGATGACCGGTACGATCGAAGTCGCGGCCGGCAGTCGCCAGACCACCGCGACGGATCGGTGAGCGACGTCCCGCTCGCTCGCGCCCTCTCATCGCCCGAGGGCAAGCGGCGCTACGTCCGCACCCTGTTCGCCACGATCGCCGATCGCTACGATTTCATCACCGTGGCTCTCTCGGGTGGTCTCGATCGGCGCTGGAAACGGCGGGTCGTGCGGCTCGCCAACGCCCGGGCCACCGATCGCGTGCTCGATCTGGCCACCGGCACCGGCGATATCGCGCACCTCCTTGGCAGACGATCGGCCGCGGTGTTCGGCCTCGATCTGACATTCCGGATGATTGAGCTCGCCAGAACGAAGCGCGCCGGGCGCGGCTCCCCCTTCTTTCTCGTCGGCGACATGATGACGCTTCCCTTCGAGTCCGCATCGTTCGACATCGTCACCACCGGGTACGGATTGCGGAATGTCCCTGATCTGAGCGTCACGCTCGCGGAGATCTACCGCGTGCTCGATGCGGATGGCCAGCTGCTGTCGCTCGACTTCAATCGACCGTCAAATGCCCTGGTTCGCGGCGTCTACCTGTCGTACCTGGCGGTGGTGGGTGGCGCGCTCGGCTGGCTCCTGCACGGTGACCCCGACACCTACCGGTACATCCCGGCCTCGCTCCGCGGCTATCCGGGCGCCGCCGGGGTCGTGCGGCTGCTCGAAACCGCCGGGTTCCGGACCGCCGCGTCGTATCCGGTGCTCGGGGGGTTGATGGCGATCCACCATGCCAGAAAATAGCGCGAGCGTCGACGCCGCGAACTGGTCGGGAGAAGGGGAGTTCACGCAGACCCTCCTCGATCACCTGCGAACGCTCGGCACGATTACGTTCCTCCGCGTCGAAGACGCGCCGGCCAGCCGCTCAGAAGCGGACTACAACTTCATCAGCAACGAGATCTACGTCAGCTTCGCGGTCACCAGTCGCGTCGAGCGCGGGAAGCGCTTCGGGTTGCTGCCCACCTCCCGAACCGTCCACGAGAAGGCGATGACGATGGCCCGGCTGGAGGAGGCATTGTCCGCCACCGAGGCCATCGGCGTCCCCGACTACTCCGACGCTGGCATGCTGCAGTACTTGCGCGCGCAGCGCATCGTGCCGCCGTACCAGACCCGTGGATACAAGCTCGTGGAGCTGGTGCGGATCTACGAGGCCGGGGCGGCGTCGCGCGCACTCGAAACGCCCGGGTAGACAGAGGTTCGCGCCTTCCGGCAATTTTGCCACTGCGGGTCAGGGCAAATTCGCGGTTCAGCGCTCATTTCTCCACGAACGGCTCGAGCTCCAGCATCAGGAAATCCAGCACCTGCTCTTCAGTGAGGGCGCTCACCGGTCCGACGCCGATCGGGCGCTCGATCTCACGTACGCGCCGGCCCCGCGAATGACGGGAGTGACCCATCACGACCGGCTCCTCCCCAGCCGTGTCGAGCGACAGCTCGACGTAATCGTCGGCCGTCTTCTCCGACGTCAGGCGCACGCTGCCGCCCGGCGTCATTACCCCGAATGGGTAGCCGCCCGCTTTCAGCACGCTCGCGACCTGCTTGAACATCGGCACCGCCACCTGATCGAGAAACAGGTCGTACTGCCGCGCGGCGTCGTCGGTACGCTGGCGCCGCTCGGCTGCCGCCCGTCTGGCCCGATCGATCGTTTCCTGCACCCGCCGGCGCACCGTCGAGATCTCCATCAGATCACGCCCTTGCCGCGCAGCTCGGCGACCTGCTCGTAGGTGAAGCCCAGATCGTTGACCAGCACCGAATCGGTGTGCTGTCCGAGGGCCGGCGGCGCCGTACGAATGGCGCCCGGCGTGTCAGACAACTTGAGCGGCGTGCCGAGCACCTTGAGGAGCCCCGCGCTCGCGTGCTCGATCTCCGCCACCATCGAGCGCGCGGCCACTTGCGGATCGTCGAACACTTCCCGCAGATCCCGCACCGAGCCGCACGGGACTCCCGCCGCTCTCAGGATCGCGATCCACTCGGCACGCGGCCGCGTCAGGAGCACCGCCTCCAGCCGCGGCTTGAGCTCGTTGTAGTTCACCACGCGCTGCCGGTTCGTCGCAAAGCGCTCCTCCTCCCCGAATGCCGCCGTGGCGCAGAACCGGCGCCACTGGTCGTCGTTGCCGACCGCCAGCACGAAGTCGCCGTCAGATGCGGTAAACGTCTCGTACGGGACGATCGTCGGGTGGCGATTGCCCATGCGCGGAGGCGCCTGGTCGGTCGCGAAGTAGATGCCGGCCTGGTAGCTGAGAAGCGCGATCACCGAGTCGAGCATCGCAATGTCCACCGACTGACCGCGTCCTGTCCGTTCACGCGCGAGCAGCGCCAGCGTGATGCCCTGCGCCGCGAACATGCCGCTGACGATGTCGGCGATGGCGACGCCGAGCCGGAACTGCGGCCCATCGGCACTGCCGGTGATGCTCATCAACCCGCCTTCTCCCTGCATCACGGCATCGTAGCCGGCTTCGCGACGCCGCGGTCCGGTCTGTCCGAAGCCGGAGATCGAGCAGTACACGAGGCGCGGGTGAGCGGGCGCCAGGGAGGCGTAGTCGAGTCCCAGCTTCGTCAGCGCGCCCGGGCGGAAGTTCTCCACCACCACGTCGGCCCGCGCCAGAAGGCGGTCCAGCACCGCGCGCCCTTCGGGCTGCTTGAAATCGACGGTGACGCTTTCCTTGTTGCGGTTGATGCTGAGGAAATACGCGCTTTCGCCGTCGATGAACGGTGGTCCCCAGCCGCGCGTGTCGTCGCCTTTCCCCGGCTGTTCGACCTTGATGACCCGGGCGCCCATATCGCCGAGCATCATGGAACAGTAGGGACCGGACAGCACGCGGGTGAGGTCGACAACGGTGATGCCTTGGAGTGCGCTCATAAGCCGCACTAATATACTGTGCGCGATACGATGATCAGTATGTCCAGAGGGATCTCGTTCGTTCTCACGACGGCTCTGCTCGCGGGCTCCCTCGCCGCGCAGGAGCCCGCGGCGCCGCCGCCGACCCCGTCCATCGTCACGTCGGGCGAGGCCGTCGTCCGCCGCGTTCCGGATCAGGCCTTCGTCACCCTGTCGGTGGACTCGCGTGCCCGCAACCCTCGCGATGCGCAGCGGCAGAATGCCGAGGCGATGACCATGGTGCAGCAGCGTGTCGCGGCCGCCGGGATCGGCAAGGATGCGATACGCACGACGGGGTACAGCATCCAGCAGGAGTTCGACTACGCGAACGGCCGCCGGACCCCGCGCGACTACATCGCCCGGAACGGCCTCGAGGTTCGCCTCGACGAGGTCGAGCGGACAGGTGAGATTCTCGACGTGGCGGTGCAGGCGGGCGTGACCACCGTGGCGGGGATACGCTTCGACATCAAGGATCGCCCCCGTGCCGAGCGCGAGGCCCTTGGACTCGCGGTCGCCGACGCGCGCGCCCGCGCCGAGGCGCTGGCCGCCGCCGCCGGCCGCACCGTCGACCGCGTGCTCCGCATCGACGATTCACGTCAAAACGTCCCACCCAGAGTGATGCAGATGGAGATGCGCGCGAGAAGCCTGGCCGACGATGCGGTGTCCACTCCCGTGGAGCCGGGGACGATTGAGATTCGCGCCCAGATCGTGCTCACCGTCGCGATTGAGTAAGCTCGACTGATGGTTCACTGTTCGCTGTCGCCCGAGGGGTACCTTCGCGCTCGCCGGCTGCTGATGCGGCGGGACCCGGTGTTGGGGGCGCTCATCAAGCGCGTTGGCCCGTGCGGCCTCGCCGAGCGGCAGCGCAAGGATCACCTGACCGCCCTGATCGGCTCAATCGTGAGCCAGCAGCTCTCGACCAAAGCCGCGGCGACGATCTTCGGCCGCTTCGTCGCGCTGTTCCCCGACAGCTCCATTGCCGGATGGCAGGCGATCACGGCCATCGACGATCTCGCGTTGCGCGGGGGGGGGCTGAGCGGTCAGAAGGTAGGCTATCTGCGGGATCTGTGCGCGCGCATCGGCGACGGCCGGCTGAAGCTCGAAGAGCTCGACACGCTCGGCGATGAAGAAGTGATTGAACGGCTGACGGCGGTGAAAGGGTTCGGGCGCTGGACGGCGGAGATGTTTCTGATGTTCCGGCTGCACCGGCCCGACGTACTGCCGGTCGGCGACCTCGGGATCGTGAACGCCGTCCACCGGCTGTACCGGTTGCGTCAGAAGCCGAAACCGGAGCGGCTCCTGAAAATCGGCGACGCGTGGCGGCCGTATCGTTCAGTGGCCTGCTGGTATCTCTGGCAGAGCCTCCGTTTGGACCTGTAACGCGTCAGACCATGGCTTTGGCCCAGAGTAGCAGGTAGCCGAGCACGATCGCCATGAGCGTGCCGCGCTCGCTGAAGAGCGTCTCGCGCCACGAGAATCGCCGCCCGCTCCCGAGCCGTTCGGGCGGCCGCAGGGAAGGGACCCACCTGGAAACGCGGGCGGCGTACACACGGTAGGCGTCGCCCAACCGCGATTCGAGGAGCCGCTCCTCCCATCTGACAATTGCGTGATATTCGAGCGCCAGCAGAAGCACGACCAGCGGGGCCACCCAGAGCAGCCCGGCACTCACCGCGAAACCGAGCCAGAGCAGGATATTGCCGACGTACAGAGGGTTTCGAACCAGCGAGAATGGTCCCGTCGCCACCAGCGGGCCGAGACGGTCGCTCCGTGTCCGGGAGATCACGCCAATATGGTGCACCGCCCACAGCCGGAGCGCCTCCCCGGCAAGGACGATCAGGACCCCGGCCCAGACCACGCGCGTCGAAAAGGTGATGGACGACCCGGCGGGAATGAGCAGCAGGGCGGCCACGATCGGGAGCGGGAGCCAGCTGCGCCGGGTGAAGAGCCACCCTCCCAGACGCGCCATCGAGTCGGGATTCATCGTTTTGTTATAATTCGGACTTTCACGGTCGCACATTTTCTCATGTCTGTGTCGACGTCTTCCGCTCCGGCGACTGGCAGGGCCGCGTCCTCCATTCTCGACCTGATCGGCCGCACCCCACTCGTGCGGTTGCCCCGGTTCGAGCGTGAAACGCCGGGTGTGGAGCTGTACGCGAAGGCGGAGTGGCAGAACCCCGGCGGTTCGGTGAAGGACCGGGCCGCGGTCCGCATGATTTCCGACGGAGAGAAGGCCGGACGCCTCCGGCCCGGGCTCACCATCGTGGACGCGACATCGGGCAACACCGGGATTGCCTATGCGATGGTCGGCGCGGCTCGCGGATACAAGGTGAAGCTGTTCTTGCCGGAGAACGCGAGCCCGGAACGCAAGCTCATCCTCCGCGCGTTCGGCGCCGAGCTCGTGTTTACCAGCCCGCTCGAAGGAACCGACGGGGCTATCCGCGAGGTCCGCCGGCTCGTGGCCGAGGATCCCAATCGCTATTTCTACCCGGATCAATACAGCAACGACGGCAACTGGCGAGCGCATTTCGACGGCACCGGGCCTGAAATCATCGAGCAGACCGCCGGCCGCATCACCCATTTCGTCGCCGGGCTCGGCACCAGCGGTACGTTCGTTGGCACGGGCCGCGCGCTACGCCAGTACGACGCGTCGATCAAGCTGATCTCATTCCAGCCGGACTCCCCGTTTCACGGACTCGAAGGCCTGAAGCACATGGCCACTGCGATGGTGCCGGCCATCTACGATCCGGCCCTCGCCGACGAGAACCTTGGTGTCGGCACCGAGGAGGCGCATCGGCTCGTGCGACGTCTCGCGCGGGACGAGGGGCTGCTGGTCGGCATCTCCGCCGGTGCGGCGCTTGCTGCGACGCTCAACGTCGCCCGCCGCCTGCAGAGCGGCGTCGTCGTCACCGTCTTTCCCGACGGCGCCGAGAAATACTTGAGCGAGGCCTTCTGGACGGCCGACGAGTCGTGATGGTGCGAAGGCTACTGCCCCTGGAAGCCGGCGTGGCGAGCGCGATCCGGCGGCACGGCGAAGAAACCTTTCCGCACGAGTGCTGCGGCGCCTTGATCGGGACTGGCGCCGGTTCGACCGGCGGGTCGAAAGACCGTTCGGTTGGGAGTTCGACCGCGGAGGGAGCCAGGGGCTTGGCGGGCCGGGTGATCGCGGCCGTGCCACTGCCGAACACGACTGAAGAGGGGCCGCGCCGGCGCTTCCTCGTGCGCCCCTCGGACTACCGTCTCGCCGAGCAGCGCGCGAGTGAGCTGGGAGGGGAACTGCTCGGGTTCTACCACTCACACCCCGACCACGCCGCCACGCCGTCCCAATTCGATCTCGATCATGCGTGGCCGACCTTCGCGTATGTCATTGTGTCGGTCATGGCGGGGACCGCCCGTGCGATGACCGTGTGGTTCCTGAAAGACGATCGATCCAGTTTTGATGAGGGCGACCTGAATGGCGACGAAGATCCTGATTCCCACCCCGCTCCGGCCGTTCACGGATAAGCAAGAGGCGGTCGAGGCCACCGGCGCGACGATTGGCGAGCTGCTGGCGGACCTGACCAGGAAGTATGGCGGGCTCAAGGCGCATCTCTACAACGAGCAGGGCAAGCTGCGGAGCTTCGTCAACGTGTACCTGAATGACGAGGACATCCGCTACTTGCAGAAGGAGCTCACGCCGGTGTCGGCTGGAGATACGATCAGCATCATTCCGTCGGTGGCGGGGGGAGACCTGATCATTTAGTCATTGGTCATTGGTCATTTGGTCATTTGGCCCCGATTGTTCAGACATCAAGTCAGTGGCAGGTCATGACAACCATCGTAGATACGCTTCCTGAGCTCACCAACGACGAGGTCAAGCGATACAGCCGGCATCTCATCATGCCCGAGGTCGGCATGGAGGGGCAGCGGCGCCTCAAGGCGGGGAGCGTGCTGTGCATCGGTGCCGGCGGTCTGGGCTCGCCTGCCGCCATGTATCTGGCAGCCGCGGGCGTCGGCCGGATCGGCGTCATCGACTTCGACGTGGTGGACTTCAGCAACCTTCAGCGGCAGATCATTCACGGCACGTCGGACGTGGGTCGGTCGAAGCTGGCGTCGGCGAAGGATCGTCTGCTCGAAATCAACCCGCACATCGAGGTCGAGACGTTCGAAGCGGCGCTGACCTCGGAGAACGCGCTCGAGTTGTTCGAGCCCTACAACGTCATCCTGGACGGGACCGACAACTTTCCGACGCGGTACTTGACCAACGACGCCTGCGTGTTGCTCGGGAAGCCGAACGCCTACGGGAGCATCTTCCGGTTCGAAGGGCAGGCGTCGGTGTTTGCGACCAAGGACGGTCCGTGCTACCGCTGCTTGTATCCGGAGCCGCCGCCGCCCGGTCTGGTGCCGAGCTGCGCCGAGGGCGGCGTGCTCGGGGTGCTGCCGGGTGTCATTGGCGTGATTCAGGCGACCGAGGCGCTCAAGCTGATCACCCGCATCGGGGAACCGCTGATCGGCCGCTTCCTCATCTACGATGCGCTGCGGATGCGCTTCCGGGAGCTGAAGCTTCGGAAAGATCCTGACTGCCCGGTGTGCGGCACGCACCCGACCGTCACCAAGCTCATCGACTACGAGCAGTTTTGCGGGCTGCACCCCGCGGCGGAGACGGTTACCGTGAGCCCGATCACGAGCGGCGAGATCACCGCAGAAGAGCTGAAGAGCCGACTCGACCGTGGCGACGCGCTGCGCATTGTCGATGTCCGCGAGCCGAACGAATTTCAGATCAACCGGATTCCTGGCTCCGAGCTCATCCCGCTGGGCGACGTGCCGCGGCGGTATGCCGAGCTCGATCCCGATCAGGAAATCGTGGTGCACTGCAAAATGGGCGGAAGAAGCGCGAAAGCGGCTGATTTCCTTCGGTCGGTCGGCTTCAAGCGGGTCCTGAACCTGAAGGGCGGTGTGCTCGACTGGATAGATAAGGTTGATCCGACGCAGCCTAAATACTAAACTAGGACTTGAAAGGTCGGATTTCCGGCGACACCATCATGCTGCGTTTTTCGAAGAAAGCTGACTACGCGCTGATCGCCATGAAGCACTTGGCGTTGCGCGGGGATGGTGGGGCACCGGGGTCCTCCTCGGCCCGCGAAATCGCGGGGCTGTACAACATCCCGATCGAGCTGCTGGCGAAAGTGCTGCAGCGTCTGGTCAGTCGAGGGCTCCTGGCGTCACAACAGGGGACCCGCGGCGGGTATCAGCTGGCGCGAATGCCGGCGCGTATTTCAGTTGCCGACGTCATTCAGGCCATCGATGGTCCGGTAACGGTCACCGCCTGCACCTCGGAGGACGGCAACTGCGACCAGTTCGAGAAGTGCAACGTGCGCGATCCCCTCTGGCGCGTGCGCGAGCGGATTCTTTCAGCACTCGGCGAATGCACGATAGCCGAGCTCGCTGCTGATCAGCAGACCCCGCCGACCGAGGCGCGGGCGGCGGTGCTGCACACCCATATTTGACGTGTACGGAGCGCGGGCGCCGAGCCCGCGGGTGAGACAACGAAATGGCCATCAAGCTTCCGATCTACATGGACTATCACGCCACCACGCCGGTCGATCCCCGCGTCGTGGAGGCGATGCTGCCGTACTTCACCGAGCATTTCGGCAACGCGGCGAGCCGTAATCATCCGTTCGGATGGGAAGCCGAGGAGGCGGTCGACAAGGCGCGCAAGCAGATCGCGGATCTCATCGGCGCCAACCCGAAGGAGATCGTCTTCACGAGCGGCGCGACCGAGTCGAACAACCTGGCGATCAAGGGCGTCGCCGAGATGTACCGCGAGAAGGGCAATCACATCATCACGGCGGTCACCGAGCACAAGGCGGTGATCGATACCTGCAAGAGCCTCGAGAAGGACGGCTATCGCGTCACCTATCTGCAGGTGCGGAAGGACGGCCTGATCGATCTGGCCGAGCTCCGGGCGGCGATCACCGACAAGACCATCCTCATCTCGATCATGACCGCGAACAACGAGATTGGCGTCGTCCAGCCGATCGCGGAGATTGGGGCAGTCGCGAAGGACAAGGGGATTCTCTTCCACACCGACGCGGTGCAGGCGGCCGGCAAGATTCCCTTCAACGTGAACGAGCTGAAGGTGGACTTGGTGTCGATCACCGCTCACAAGATGTACGGTCCGAAGGGCATCGGCGCGCTGTATGTGCGGCGCCGGAACCCCCGCGTCCTGCTGGCGCCCCAGATCGACGGCGGCGGCCACGAGCGCGGCATGCGTTCGGGCACGCTCAACGTGCCGGGCATTGTCGGTTTCGGGAAGGCGGCCGAGCTGTGCCGCCTGGAGATGGCGCAGGATACCGAGCGGCTGAACGCGCTGGTCGCCCGGCTGAACAAACGGCTGCACGACGGCCTGGACGAGATCTACATCAACGGGTCCACCGAGCACCGGCTGCCGCACAACCTGAACATCAGCTTCGCGTACGTCGAAGGCGAGTCGCTGCTGATGGGCATCAACGACGTTGCCGTGTCGTCGGGGTCGGCGTGCACCTCGGCGAGCCTCGAGCCGTCCTACGTGCTGAAGGCGCTTGGCGCCGGTGACGATCTCGCCCACTCTTCGATTCGATTCGGGTTGGGCCGGTGGTCCACCCAGGAGGAGGTGGACTACGTGTCCGACAAGTTGATTCGTGTCGTCACCAAGCTGCGGGAGATGTCGCCGCTGTACGAGCTGGCCAAAGAAGGGGTCGATCTTTCGACGATGCAGTGGGAAGTGCACTGATCGGTGAATCGCCGATTCAGATTTCGGACGTGAAACGTGGAGTCCGGATGCAACCGGACGTGTAGGAGCAGAAATGGCTTACTCGAACAAGGTAATTGATCACTACGAGAATCCGCGCAATGTCGGATCGCTCCCCAAGGACAATCCCAACGTCGGCACCGGGCTGGTCGGCGCGCCGGAGTGCGGCGACGTGATGAAGCTGCAGGTGCAGGTGAACCCAGAGACCGGCGTCATCGACGATGCGAAGTTCAAGACGTTCGGCTGCGGGTCGGCGATTGCCAGCTCGAGCCTTGCCACCGAGTGGCTGAAGGGCAAGACGGTCGATCAGGCGCTTGCCATCAAGAACACCGACATCGTCACCGAGCTGAGCCTGCCGCCGGTGAAGATCCATTGCTCGGTGCTGGCCGAGGACGCGATCAAGGCGGCAATCAACGACTACAAGAAGAAGCAGTCGGTGACGGCCAAGACGGTAGCGGCGCAGGAAAAAGCACAGCCGACGGTTTAACGCGAATTCGAGAATGATTGAGATTACCGAAACCGCGGCGCGGAAGATCCGCACCTTGATGGCCAAGCAGGGCATCGACGATGGCGGGCTGCGCGTCGGGGTGAAAGGTGGCGGCTGTTCGGGGCTGAGCTATACGTTCGCCTGGGAGAAGGCACCCCGCTTCGGCGATGAGGTGTTCGAGGGTCCGGACGGCGCGAAGCTGTATGTGGACAAGAAAAGCCTGCTGTTTCTGAACGGGACGGTGCTCGACTACGACTCGGCCCTGATCAGCCGCGGCTTCGTCTTCAACAACCCGAACGCGAAAGGGACCTGCGGCTGCGGCAGCTCGTTTGGAGCCTGACGCGGAATTCCAGATTGCAGGATTGGCGCTTGCAGGAGGTATCAACGGCCGCTGCTGAAACCCGTCGGACCGATCGCCATCCGGCAATCCCACCATTCTGCAGTTCCGGAATCGTGTCATCGCGCCATCCGGCAATCCTGCAAGCCTGCGATTCGATGACTCACCAATCATGATATCGGAGACCACAGCCCCGACGATTCAGGAGTGTCGCTGGTGCGGCGCCGGGGCGCCGGCTGACGCGAGCTTCTGTCCGCAGTGCACGAAGATCCTCCCGCTGCCTCGGCGGCGCGACTACTTCACCTTTCTCGGAGTGCCGCGGCGGTTGAACATCGATCCGGCCGACCTCGAGCAGCGATTTCGCGACCGGAGCCGGCAGTTCCATCCCGACTACTTCTACAATGCGCCGCTTGCCGAGCGGCGCGCCAGCCTCGAGCGCTCGTCGTATCTGAACGACGCCTATCGAACGCTGAAGCAGCCAATCGCGCGCATCGCCTACCTCTTGGAGCTCGAAGGAGCGCTGACGCCAGCCGACAAGGCGGCGGGCGCTGGCGCCACGAAGGTCGTCCCTCCGGGACTGCTCGAGGAGGTGTTCGCGTTGAACGAGGAGCTCGACGAAGTCCGCGACCTTCGCTCCGGCGGAGCGTCCAAGGACGAATGGACGGCACGGCTGCAGCGTGCACGGCAGCCGATCGAGGACAAGCGTGCCGAGCACGAGCGACGGATCGCGGAGGTCTCCAGGCAATGGGACGCCCTGCTCGGCCGGCCCGCAGGCGACGCCGAGCGCGCCGGCGTTCTCCAGGCGCTCGGTGAGCTGATGCTGGAGCGGAACTACATCACCAACCTGTTGGCAGGGATAGAGCGGGAGCTGTCACAGTGAAGGCGTTGCCGGTGCGCTCCCTGGTTGAGACCGTCCCACGCGCACAGCCTGACACGCGAAGCGGGAAGTCATGAGCAGAGTCGTCGGCATCGACCTCGGCACCACCAACAGCCTCGTCGCCTACGTGAAGGACGGGGTGCCGGTGGTCATCCGAGACCAGGACGGCGACGCGCTCGTGCCTTCGATCGTGTCCACCGCGGCCGATGGCGCCGTGTACACCGGACGCGAGGCGCAGCGGCGACTGCTCACCGACGCAAACCGCACCGTCTATTCCGTGAAGCGGTTCATGGGCAAGGACGTGGACGACCTGCGCGGCGATCTGCGGCTGTTGCCGTTCCAGGTGTCGGGCGAGTCGGGCGGAGTGGTGCGTATCGGCCTCGGCGATCGCGAGCTCACACCACCCGAAGTGTCGGCCTTCATCCTTCGCGACCTGAAGCATCGGGCGGAGCAGTTTTTCGCCGAACAAGGCGAGGTCGACAACGAAGTCGATCGCGCCGTTATCACCGTGCCGGCGTACTTCAACGATGCGCAGCGCACCGCGACCCGGGACGCGGGCCGCATCGCCGGTCTCGAGGTCTTGCGGATCATCAACGAGCCGACCGCGGCTTCTCTTGCCTACGGGCTCGACCAGCGCCACACCGGCGTCATCGCGGTGTTCGATCTCGGCGGTGGCACGTTCGACATTTCGATCCTCCGCGTCGAGGGCGGCGTCTTCCAGGTGCTCTCCACCAACGGCGATACCCATCTGGGCGGCGACGACATCGACCTGCTGATTCTCGAGCATGTGCTCGCGGACCTGGCGTCGCCCCGTCCGACCTTCGAGGCGCCCGGATTCACCAGGACCTCGGAGCAGATTCAGGCGCTCCGGCAGGCGATCATCCAGGCGAAACGGGACCTGTCGGACCGCGAGGAAACGCTACTGCTCGGCGTTCCAGTCACCCGGGCGCAGCTCGAGCAATGGATCGCCCCGATCGTCGAGCGAACGCTGGAGCCCTGCCGGCTGGCCCTGGCCGACGCGAACCTGCGGGCCTCCGACATCGACGAGGTCGTGCTCGTCGGCGGTTCGACGCGAATACCGCTGGTGCGGCAGCGGGTCGGAGAGCTGTTCGGCCGAACGCCGCACAGCGAGTTGAATCCCGACGAAGTGGTCGCGCTTGGCGCGGCGGTGCAGGCCGACATCCTGGTGACCGGCAATCGCGACCTGCTGCTCCTCGACGTCACGCCGCTCTCGCTCGGCATCGAGACGATCGGCGGAATCGTCTCGAAGATCATCCTGCGCAACTCCACGATTCCCGCCACCGGCAGCGAGATGTTCACAACCGCGGTCGACAACCAGACCGCCGTGGACATCCACGTGCTCCAGGGCGAGCGCGAGCTGGTCACCGACAACCGGTCGCTGGCCAGATTCAAGTTGCGTGGCATTCCGCCGATGCCGGCCGGCATGCCCCGAGTGCAGGTGCAGTTCCAGATCGATGCGAACGGCATCCTGAGCGTCACCGCCAGCGAGCTCCGCACCGAGGTGGAACAGACGATCGAGGTGAAACCGTCGTACGGTCTGACCGACGACGAGGTCGAGCGCATGCTGATCGAATCGTTCGAGCATGCCGAGGCCGACGTCGCCGCGCGGCTGCTGATCGAAGCCAGGAACGAGGCCGCCAGCGTGATCACCGCGACCGAAAAATCGCTCCGCTCACCCGAATTCCCGGCCATCGCGCAGAGCGACCTCGCGCCGGGTGAGCAGAAGCGGATCGAACAGGCGCTGGCGGGCTTGAAGCACGTGATGAGTTCGCCCAATCGCGACGCCATTCTGCAGTGGACGAAGGCGCTGAACGACGCCACCCAGCACCTGGCCGAAGTGATGATGAACCGCAGCGTGCGCGCGGCTCTCACCGGGAAGAACGTAGACGGGCTGTAGGGCTCGGGACTCCGGCTCATCTCCGGCGCCCTCGACGCCTCACGCCCAAAGCCGAAAAGAGCAACCAAATGCCCAAGGTCACCTTCATCGTCGACGGCGCGCCCCACACCGTCGAGTTCGAGCACGGCGGGCTTCCCTACTCGCATCACGGGAAGCCTGAGTCGTTCCTTGATGTCGCCAAGAATCTGGACGTTCCGCTCGAGCACGCCTGCGGTGGCAGCTGTGCCTGCACGACCTGTCACGTCATCATCAAGGAAGGCGCCCAGCACCTGAGCGAGATGGAAGACGACGAAGCCGATCGCCTCGATACCGCCTGGGGTCTGACCACCGCCTCGCGCCTCGGCTGCCAGGCGGTAATCTCGGGCGACGTGGTGTGCGAGCTGCCGATGTATACCCGCAACTACGTGCAGGAAGGTGGCGGCATCCAGCTCGGGAAGTCCGACAAGCGCAAGACCGAAGAGGTGGTCCGATGAAGTGGAGCGACACCGAGGACATCGGGATCGCGCTGGCCGAGAAGTTCCCCGGCGTCGATCCGCTGACCCTCCGGTTCACCGACCTGCGCGAGCGCGTGCTGGCGCTCGAAGGCTTCGACGACGATCCGAAAACATCGAACGAGCCGAAGCTCGAAGCGATTCAGATGGCCTGGCACGAGGAGTTCTCCGACGCCGGAACCTGACCGAACCGTGTGCTAGACTCGCGGCATGAGCTGGCGCGGGCTGTTTCGCCCGGGAATGCGAGTGTATTTCCTCCCGTTCGCCGCCGGCCTCGTGCTCTCCATCAGCGCCTTCTTCCCCTGGGTGATCCTCGGCGACGTGCGGTTGATCGGGTTTCCCGATACCGCGGCGCTGTGGATCGTCGGCCTCGGGCTGATAGCGTCGCTGCTTGCCGCGCTCAGCCTGATCACCAGGAAGAACTCGCGTCATCCGCTGCTGCTGGTCGGTCTGGTCGCGCTTGGAATCATGTTTCTCTCCTGGCGCCTCATGCCCCGCGCCGCAGCCGATCGCGCGTTGACACGATCGCAGGCGCTGGCCATCGTCGATCACACGGAGGTCGGCGCTGCTCCCGAGGCATCTGCTGGCAGTGGTATCTTCGTCGGCCTCGCCGCCGCAGCGGTCATCGTCGGCTTCGGCCTGACAATTGTCATCCGGCAGGCGGCTCGGCCCTACGTCTCCGATCCCGACGACGACGTCGACTGATGGGATGCGGATCCTCCTGGTGACAGCCGTCGCGATGGAGGCGGCGCCGGTCCTGGCGCACGCCGGCGTGCCGTCGGCCACGCCCTCGCGCCTGACGCGGTGCTCGGCTGCCGGCCACGATGTCGATGTGCTCCTGACCGGCGTCGGCATGGTGGCGACGGCCGCCTGGTGTTCGCGCGCGTTCACCGGGCATCGCTACGACCTGGCGCTGAACGTCGGTGTCTGCGGCAGCTTCGATCGCGCGCTCGCCCCGGGGGATGTCGTGCATGTCGTGAGGGACCGGTTCTCCGAGCTGGGCGCCGAAGACGGCGACCGGCTGCTCTCGATGACCGAGCTCGGATTGCTCGACCGGGACGACCGGCCGTTCGCTCGTGAAGAGCTGGTGAACCCCGCGCCGCCTCGCAGCCAGGCGCTGGAGGGGCTGCCCGCCGTCAGCGGCATCACAGTCAATACGGTCCACGGCAACGAACGGTCGATCGCCCTGGTGGCCGAGCGGTTCGGCCCGCAGGTGGAAAGCATGGAAGGCGCCGCCTTCATGTATGCGTGCATGATCCACGACCTGCCGTTCGCGCAGGTCCGCGCGGTGTCGAACCTGGTCGAGAAACGAAATCGGGACGCCTGGCGCATGGCTGATGCGATCGAGCGGCTGGGAGGGGTCACCGTCGGTGTCCTCGAGAGCCTATGACATTGACTCTCGGCGCATCGCCCTGCCCGAACGACTGCTTCATCCTCGACGCGATCGTCAACCGGCGCATCGACCTGGAGTCGCTGGAGTTTTCGCTGCACCTCGCCGATGTCGAAGCGTTGAACAGGTCGGCCTTTGCCGGGGAGGCGGACATCACCAAGCTCAGTTATCACGCCTACGCCTATTGCGCGGATCGGTATGTCGTCCTGGATGCAGGCAGCGCGCTTGGCAGGAACTGCGGCCCGCTGCTGATCTCGAAGCGCAGCATTTCACTTGAGGAGGTCGCCGCGGGGGACCTCGCGATCGCGATCCCAGGCAGGTATACGACGGCGAATTTTCTGCTCGGTTTTGCGTTCCCGGAGGCCCGTAACAAGACCGAGCTGGTGTTCTCGGCGATCGAGTCGGCGCTGCTCGCCGGTGCATACGACGCCGGCCTGATCATTCACGAGAACCGCTTCACCTATGAGGCCAAAGGGCTGAAGAAGATTCTCGACCTCGGCGAGCACTGGGAGCGCGTGACCGCGGCTCCCATTCCCCTGGGCGGTATGGTCATCAGGCGGTCATTTCCAGACGACCTGAAGCAGACCGTGAATCGTGTGTTGCGGCGCAGCGTGGCGTACGCCTTCGCCCACCCCGATGCGAGTCTCCCGTTCGTGCGAGAGCACGCGCAGGCCATGAGCGAGGAGGTGATGTACCGCCACATCGACCTCTACGTGAACGAGTACTCGATCGATTTGGGACCTGAGGGCAGGCGGGCGGTGGCGACGCTCTTCGATCGCGCGGCTGCGAGCGGAGCTATTCCGGCGGTGACGGGGCCGCTGTTTCTCTCCTGAAAATGGCGTGCAGCTGCTGCACGCCGTCGGTCAGGCTGGCGGGCCCCGGCTGCAGGATGTAGGAAGACTTCACTTCGAAGATACGGTCATCGCGGACCGCCGCCACCGTGTCCCATCCGGCGCGGCCGCGAATGACCTCTTTCCGCACCTTCTTCCCGCACCACGACGCGACGATCACTTCCGGATCGCGGCGAGCCACTTCGGCCGGGTCGACGATCCTGTCGCGTGCGAGGCTCGCCGCCGACAGTTCAGGAAACACCGGCGCACCACCGGCAATCTCGACCAGCTCTTCGACCCACCGGATCCCGGAGATCAGCGGCTGGTCCCACTCTTCGAAAAACGTGCGCAACCGCCGGGGAAGCGCCGCGGCCGCCTGCCGGATGGAATCGAGATCCTGCTCGAGCCGATCGGCAAGGGCTTCGGCGGCGGCCTGACAACCGACCAGTCCCCCGAGCATGCGGATCATCTGCAGAATCTCGGCGACCGACCGCTGGTTGAACGTGACGACGGAGATGCCGCGGCGGGTGAGCTCGGCCGCCAGATCTGCCTGCAGGTCGGAGAAGGCGAGGACGAGGTCCGGGCAGAGCGCCTCGATTTTGTCGAACCGCGCGTTGATGAACGCCGAGATCCTGGGCTTGCCGCGGGCTTCAGGTGGACGCACGGTGTAGCCGGACACCCCGACGATCCGGTCGGCCTGGCCGAGCAGATACAGAGT
>WHSN01000007.1 GCA_009380045.1 Luteitalea sp. | reverse complement strand
TCGTGAGCGGGCCACGGCAGCTGCGCGGACGACCGCTCGACAGCCGGGATCTGCGGTCCGGCATGGCGCTGATTGCCGCGGCGCTGGCGGCGGACGGAGAGAGCCGGCTCGCGCCGCTCGAGACCGTCGAACGAGGGTACGCCCAGCTCGTAGAGCGCCTTCAATCGCTCGGCGCCAACGTCGCGAAACTGGCTTGACCCACGATCTTCGCCGGGCGCCGACCTCGCAGAGAAACCGACGCTCCAGCAGGCCGGAAGCGCATTCCACAACGGTGTCGCGCGAAGACTATGAAGGGCCACGTCCCGGTGTGCTTCACGATCCAGAACTCCTCCGGTGAAGCGACAACGGGGCAGCGCCTGGCCGTCAGCGGTCGGGGAGGCCCGGGGTCGCTGGCGGAACCTGGATCGGCGCCTGGGGCGCGCCGGCCGGTGGTGCCGGTGGTGCCGGCGGCGGGATTTGGGGCGGCGTCGGCGGCGCTTCGACCGGTCGTGGAAGGTCGATCGGCAGCGGCAGCTCGCTTCCCGGCGCCGAGTCGCTGCGGCCAACGCGGAACGCACGCAAGTCGGCTTCGGTGACGTCGAGCACACGGATGATGTGCGGCGTCAGCGTGAGAATGATGTCGGTCTGGCTCGACTGAGTGCGCGAATGGGCGAACAGACGCCCGAGCACCGGCAGGTCGCTCAAACCTGGAATACCGTTCAACACCCGCCGCTCGTCGTCGCGAATCAGGCCGGCGAGCATGTTCGTCTCACCGTCCTTCAAGCGGATCACGGTGGTGATCTCCCGGTTGCCGAACGTGGGCAATCCGCCGAACCCCTCGCCGGAAATACTCTGCACCGACACCTTCAGCGCGAGCGTCACCTCGTCGTCGTGGTGGGTGCGCGGGGTGATGTCGATGTTGACCCCGATGTTCTCGTAGTTGAACGAGGTGACCGGCTGCTGGGGAATCCCGCCGGTCGCAATCGGCGAGAAGGTGGTGACCGGCACCGGAATGCGATCACCGAACCGCGCCTGCGCGGGCAGCCCTTCCGAGGTCCGCAGCTGCGGATTCGCGAGCGTTCGCGTGTTGGTGTCGGTCTTCAACAGCCGGTAATAGAGCCCTGGAAGGTTGGCGAGCAGGATGTCGGCCTGCGTCAGATTGCGCAACGACTCGAGCGTCAGGGTGGCCGTCCCGTCCGACGAGGCTTCGCCCGCGGTGGCCGAGCCGTCGATGCCCGGCGATCCCGGAGAGGCGATCTGCAGTCCGTACTCTTTGAGCCGCGTGCGATCCACCTCGAGCAGCTCGACGTCGATGATCACCTCCGGCCGCGCCTTGTCGATCGCGGAAATGAGTCGGGCCGCCGCGGCGACGCGTTCCGGCGTGTCCTTCACGGTGAGCGCGTTGGTCGCGGTCGTGGCCGAAATCCGGCGCGCGTCGAGGACCAGCCGCAGCAAGTCCATCGTTTCCTTGAGGTCCGCGTTGCTCAGGAAAAACGTCCGGACCACTTCTTCTTCGTACTCGCGGCGCTTGGCCGGGGTGTCGGGCACCACGAGCACGGTTCGCGGCCCGGAGACCCGGTAGAAGGCCCGCGTCGCGTCGGCGACGGAGTTCAGCGCGTCCTCCAGCGAGGCGTCGCGAAGTTCGATGGTGACCGGAGACTCGCGATAGGTGGGGTCGAACGCCAGGCTGATGCTGCCGAACCGGGCGATGGCCAGGAACACGTCCCTGCTGCTCGCCTCGCGAAAGATCAGCGACGCCGGCATGCGGGCATCCGACGGCAGGTCGAGACCCGGCGGCGGCAGGTCGCGCGCCCGATCAATCAGTGCCTCCAGCTCGGTCTTGCCGTCCTCAGCGACTGCGACCTTGTTCCGCAGCTGGGTGCGGGTCCGGCGCAGCTCTTCGTCGACTTCGCTGCTGCTCGGGTTGAGCTCCGCAGCCAACTCGTACTCGACGAGCGCCTGATCGAACCTCCCGGACGCGGCGAAGCGTCGCCCGCGATTGAAATGATCGCCGGCCGCGCGCAGCTTCGCGCGCTCGAGACCGACCCGTGCGTTGGCGTCGTCCGGATTCAGGCGAAGCGCGTTGGTATATTCGACGACCGCCAGGTCGTACTCCTGGCGCTGCTCGGCACTCTGGCCGCGGTGGAGCGCTGCCGAGGCTGCACATCCGACGGACAGGAGCGCGACCATGAACAGAGGAGCAAGCGCGCGCCTAACGGGCATCTGTAACAACATCCACCCCTCGCGGAATCTTGAAGACGAACTCCTGGTCTGCGAGTCCAACGTTTTCCTTCAGATTCTCAAAGAGAATGGACGAGGTGCCGCCTTGCGCGTCGGTCGTCACCAGACCGCCGAGAGCCAGGGTCCGCGAATCGACCAGCAGGACGAGCCAATCGTACTCCGGCTGGGGAGCCTTGGGGACGAGCTTCAGCGCCCGGGTGGCAGCGGGGAGGCCGGCCGGCAGGTCGCCCTCTGACGCCGTGAAGTCGCGTGTCAGATTCCCCTTGCCGGCGAGAAACAGGGCGGGCGTCGTCGCCGAATTCTCCTGCGGCACGGTGCCGACCATCACCTGCTTGTCCTGGGGGATGTACGAGTACAGCTTCACGCCGTCGGACACGAACAGCTTCTCTTCGGGCGATCGGTATTCCCACCGCATCTTCCCCGGCTTCTTGATCAGCAGGCGGCCCCTCTCCGTCAGCTGCTTCTTCAGTACACCGCCACGGTAGGTGTGAACGAAGTCAGCCGAGAAATCGCGGATGCCGTCGTACTTCAGCTGCAGCGCCTGCGCCAACTCGGCGGGCGAGAGCTCGGCGCCGCGAAGCAGGCGCGGAATGGAGACCAGCAAGAAGACGGAGAGCAGGCAGAACAGAACCGACGACAACGCGGTTGCCCGGCTGGAGTGAAGGCTCATGAACCTACGTTAGCACGGCCATCGACGCTCCGGGCCGGCGCAAATGGTCAACGCGGCCCGACGATCCAGCGTTGTTCCGGGGCGAAAATGCCGGCCTGATAGGTGGTCCGGACCGGCCGTCCGGCCGTGTCGAACGCCACGAAGCTGACGCCGCGTTCCACAATCAGGGTGTGGCGGCGCGCCGCGATCACCTGGCCAAACCCCATCCGCCGGATGGTGTCGAACGCCAGCCACGATTCCATGCGGATGTCCACGCGGACGCCGTCGAGGGTCGTGGTCTGTCGGAACGACCGATCGTCGGCCATCACGGTTGAAACCCCGGCGCCGGTGATGCCGGCGATCGCGATGAACTCCCGCTCGGGCAGGACCGGCGTGCGTCCGCCAGTGAGGCGCTCCAGGGAGCGCGCGAGGTCGTTCACGTCGACCGTGAATTCCCGGGTCGGCCGCAATACGCACAGCACGTAGCGGGTGCCTGGTGGGATTCCGAGTACTAGGTCGCTCAAGCGCTGCGCCGGCACCCGTGGATCCGGCGCCGACGAGAACAACGGACCGTACGAGGCCTTCAGTTCGTCACCGGCGCGTTCGCTGACGATGAATTCACGATTGATGGCGCGGTTGTCCTGGAACAATGCCGGCGCATAGAGCAGGACCTCCGGCATGCGCGCGAACGCGAGGTCGGTCCGGCTCTTCTGAGCGTAGTAGGTCAGGCCGTTCTGCACCTGCCAGTTCAGATCCGTGAGCAGTATGGCGTTCCGGTCGTCGAGCCCGTCCGTCAGCCGGTCGAGCAGCAGAGCCGGCCGCGTATCGCCGCTGCGATCGAGGGCTGGATAGTCGCGCCATACGTGAACACCGGCGACGACGAGCGCCACGATGATGATGCCGCGCTGCGCCGATGCGAGGCGATCGAGATGGACGAGACCAGGCGCGACCAGCAACGCGATCATCAGGTGTGATGGCAGGAAGAAGACGTGCGAGTCGCCGACGTTGTACCCCAGCGCGAACAGAACATTCGCGGCGTAGACGACGCCGACCAGGATTGCGCGGTTCCAGTTCCTCCGCGCGAGCGCATAGAAGCCGACGAGCGCGACAACCGGGAAGAGCCATCCGAACTGCTGCCCGACGTCGAACGTGTACATGCGGAGCCGCTCGAGCGTCATCGACGAAGGCACTTCGAGCACCATCGTGCTCCGCCAATCGGCCTTGGTGACGTCGAACCAGAAGGCGCCGAGCGCACTTGCGACCGTCGCGGGCGGGTGCGGCAAGAGCCACAGGTTCCGCAGGTTCCAGAGGTATTGCAGCGATCCGAGCGTGGCGATGGCGGCGGCAAGGGCGACGACTCGTGGCGCGACGATCGCGCGCCATCCGCCCGGTGCTGTCGTCAACAGAAACAGGACGCAGCCCGGCACGAGCAGGAGCATCGACAGGTGATTGCCGAACGACAGGGCATACGCCGCAAAAAACGTCGCCAGGCGTGCAAGCGTCGGCTGATGTTCCCACCGGAGCAGCAGCAGGAGGGCGCAGACGATGAGGCACACGTGCAGTGCGTAAACCTCCGCGATCACGCTCTGGCTCCAGAAGGTGTAGGAGCCTCCGAAGACCGTCGCCGCGACGACCGCCGCCGCGAGCGATCCCGACAGCTCGAATGCCAGGAGCACGATGGCGCCGCAGGCGACGGCAGCCGCCGCAGCCGATGCGAGGTTCAGGGCGTACGCCGGTTCACCTGACACCAGCCAGGTGAACAGCGCACCGATCGCGAAGAAGAGGGGATAGCCGTCGCGCGGTGTGATCGCGGCGGATCCGGCCATCACCTGAAATGATGCCGTGTCGCCGAAGTCGAAGCCTGGAAGCAGGGTGGACCAGTACAGGGCGAAGGCGCCGACGCCGACGACCGCCGCGACCGGTGCACGAAAAGACCCTTCCATGGCCGTCAGCGCGAGCGTTTGGCGGCGATGAGACGGCGGATGTCGGCGATCGGACGGCTGTTGACGACGTGCCGCGGTTCGACCCAGCCGCGGCGGGCCATGGTCAGGCCCAGATCCATCTGCCGGCCAAGCGTGTCGGTGCGATGAGCGTCGCTGTCGATGCAGATCTGCGCGCCGGCCGTGATCGCGCGGCGCGCCAGCGGCCCGTCCATGTCGAGGTGCGAGGGCGCCCCGTCCACTTCGAGCACCGTGCCGGTCTCGACCGCCCACGCAATCACCTGATCCCAATCGAGCTCGTAACCGGCCCGATGCGGCACCAGTCGATTCGTCGGATGCGTAATGATGCTGACGAGCGGATGGCGCATCGCCGTGCCATAGCGGCGCAGCAGTCTGTCCGCGCCATGTCCAGCCCGATCGTGCAGGGATGCGAGCACGATGTCGAACTCCTCCAGCAGGCGATCGGGGAAATCGAGCGTGCCCTCTGGCAGGATGTCGACTTCGCAGCCGTGCAGAATCAGGAGTTGCGGGTAGCTGGCGCGCGCGGCCGCCACTGCCTCGGCCTGCCGGCCGACATCGTCCCGCGTCAGGTTTCGGGATGCGGCCGAGTGCCCGGCGTGATCGGTGATCGCGATGTACTCGTAACCGAGCCCTGCCGCCGTCCGTGCCATTGCCGCGATTGAATCGCGGCCATCGCTCCAGTCGGTGTGCATGTGGAGGTCGCCGCGGATGTCCTGGCGCGTGACCAGGCGCGGCAGTGTCCCGTGCGCCGCGGCGTCGAGCTCGTCGTCGCCTTCACGAAGCTCAGGTGCGACGAACGGTAGCCCGAGGACTGTGTAGATCTCCTCCTCGGTTGAGGCAATCGGAGGGGTGCCGTCATGCCGTCGCAGACCGTCCGGCTCCAGGTGCCAGCCGCGCTCAGACGCCGCCGCGGCGAGGTGATCGACGTGACCCGGACTGCCGGTCAGGTGGAGCAGGATCGCGCCGCCGGCCTCGGGCGCGGGGCAGCGGATGCCGATCTGCACGTTGTCCTGCAGCACATACAGACGTCGCGCGCTGCGGTAAAGGCTCCTGCCTGTGCCGGGCAGCGCGATCACGTCATCGAACACTGTCCGCGGGTCGGCAGCCGGAGCGACGATCTCGATGTCGCCGACCATGTCCTCGCCGCGCCGAAGCGAACCGGCCGGCTCGGCCCAGCTCACGCCCGCCATGCCGCGCAACCGGTCGAGGAGGGGCTCCACGATGGTCACGGCGCGTCCCAGCGGAATCCCCGGCGCGTTCGTGCGCAGGCCCGGCAGCGCGCGGGCGATCGCCGTTTCCACCGACACGCCGAGTCCCGGCACTTGCCGCACCACGTGGTTGCGAACGGCGGCGAGGAGGTCAGCCGCCGTGGTCACTTCGACGCCGTCCTGCAGAGCCGCGAGCTGGTCGATGGTGATCGCTCGCGATTCAACGAGCCGGCGCAGATCGGAAGGGAGGTCGGCAATCCGCCGGTGCAGTGCCGGAGTGTGGGGCGGCTTGTCGGGAGGCGACGGCTAGCCTTTCAGCGCGCCAGGTTCCGGGGTGGCCTGCTTCGGCGCGTCCTTCGTGCTGGTCGGCAGGTTGGCGCCGATCCACTCGACGATGCCGCCCTTGAGCGCCGATGCGCGGAACCCCTGGCGGATGAGGCCCGCGGCGACGCGGGAGCTGGCAAGCTCGTTCGGGTCTGAGTCGTAGACGACGATCTCCCGGTCGCGCGGGAGCGACGGGACAGGTCCGTCGCCGGTGAAGCGTATGGCGCCCGGGAGCATGAGCGTGCTGTGTTCGAAGGGATACTTCAGACGGGCGTCGACCAGCACGGGCGCGGTGTCGCTTTCGAGCCGCAGCTTCAGATCTTCCTTGGAGATTCGGGGGACGGACACGGCCGTATTGTCCTCGGCCGCTTACCGCAGTGTCAACCGTGATGCCAAGGGAGTCTCGCGTCGGCGCCAAGCAGGTGCCAAGTACCCGACCGGGCACCGATGCCGATCGCTGTCGCCGCGGAGGCGGGGGCAGACGTTCGGCGCCGTGGCCAGAGTTGACGAACCAGTCATGTGCGAGCGCGTCCGACCGCCATCCGATAGATGAACAACACGAGGATGGCGCCGATGAGCGACATGAAGAAGCCGGCGCCGTCATTGGGGCCGTACCATCCGGCGGCCCGCCCGAGCCAGCCGCCAAGGAGCGCCCCGACGATACCGAGTGCCATCGTCACGATGATGCCCCCGGGGTCGCGTCCGGGCATTACGAGCTTGGCAATCGCTCCGACGATGAGACCGAAGATGATCCATCCAATTACGCCGAACATACCCACCTCCGTGCTTCGCGCTTGCAAGCAGCGCGACCTCATCCATCATACGTCCGGCGGCGCATTCCTGGCTGGGGTCCTGTCAGGCGGACAACGACAGCGATGGCAAGGGGGCGCCGCAGCGTTTCGCAGGCCGCAGGGGTGAATCGCCGAACCTGGCCGTGTCACGCGAATACAATTACTCAAACTCATGATTGACCTGTACAACAACGACACGAAACAGCTCATCGGCTCCATCACCGAGGCGGAGCTCCAGGTTCTCATCGATCGCCTCGAGGAGGAATCGAAGACGGATCGGGATTATTACGTCGATCGGGCAACGATCGACATGCTCGGGGATGGTACGGCCACCGATCATCTGCTGCAGGTTCTTCGCGATGCCGTCGGCTCCGCAGACGGGGTCGAGATCCGCTGGGAACGGCGGTAGCGTCCGCTCGGGCAAGGCCCGGAGAGGACCGCCAGCCGGTCGAGGAACGGGAGGCGAGTGAGAAGCTATTTGCCGGTGGAAGATGGCGTCCCGACCGGATCGAGCGCGAGCACGCCTGCGGGATTGAAGGTGGCGCCGCACGACCTGCACGCGCCAATCGCCCACGCATCGCCCGCCCGTCGTTCGACCTTCCGCTTCGGAAGGACGATCACGTCGACGATGCCGCCGCAGCGATCACAGACGCGAGTCGGCTCCACGTCCGCAGCTTACAACGGCTCGACGGTCCTCGCCGGCATCGAATTCGCCGGGAAGAGCCAGGCGACAGGAGTGTCGGTGCGATGACTCTCGCGGAATCCGGCGTGCATTGAGAGGGGAGGGAATGATGGCGTCAGTTCGACGCGTTCTCGGAATTGCACTCATCTTCGTGCTGGTGCTGGCGATCTTCGGAGGCGGCTGGCTGGTTGGCAGGCTCGGGATCGGCTCGGCGGTCAATCCCGCGTCGCTGACGGATCTGGAGCGCCAGTTCAGCGAGCGCATGCGCGAGGTCACCCTGGTCGGATCGTTCACGGTCGCGGGCCGCGAAGACCGGCCGGCGAGTCCCGACCGCTACGACATCTCGAGCGTGGAGAAGGTCGGGGACGATCTCTGGCGGTTCACTGCCGGCATGCAGTGCTGTGGAGTGAACGGCGCGATACCGATCGTCGTGCCCATGCAGTGGAACGGCGACACACCGATGATCACGATGACCGACACCAGCTTGCCGGGGCTGGGCACGTTCACCGTGCGGGTGCTCTTCTACGGCGATCGCTATGCCGGCACCTGGCAGCACGGCGACGTTGGCGGGCACATGGCGGGCCGGATCGAGAAGCAGGCGAACAGCGATCGGTAGGCCTTTCACCTGGAGGCGGGAGCATCATGTGCACCTGAGGCGTCACTGCCGCGCGGAGTGAAATGTCTGAAGCGGGCTGTCCTTGCTAGTTGAGCAGATCGAGCTGCTGCACGTACTTGACAATGAACGCACGGTTGACCGGGCCGAGTCCATAGAGGCTTTCCGTGTCGTTGTAGACCATGAACAGCCCGGTGCCGGCTGTCTGGAGCCAGTGGAACCGCAGGTTCGTCGACCACCGCTCCGTCAAGTCGTTGTACTGAATCAGGGTCTGGGCGAAGATCGACGGCGTGAAGTTGTAGGTGACGCGCATGTTGCCCAGGTTCGTCTCGAACGACCCCTGCGGCAGCTCGATTCCCCGATAGGTCCAGGTCGTATCCAACGCGAACCTCCCGGCTTGCCTGAGGATTGCCTGAAACGTGTGCGTGTTCTGGTGGCCGGTGAGGAACCGTCCGGTGTCCCACTGATGACGCGCGAACAGCCACTTGCGCCGGTCGGTGTTGGACCGCAGCGTGAACCGCAGTCCGCCGTGGCTGCCCGGCGGCACGACGATGCCGGGATAGGGCTCGAACGGCTGGTCCAGGCCTTCCCAGGTGCCGTTCATGCCGGTGCTGATGAAGTAGCCGTTCTCCCAGTCCCAGTGATTGTCGACGTGGAGCTCGGCGTTCTGGAGCCTCGAGTCGTCCAGGTAGTCGTAGCGCGTGTAGTTGATGTGCGGCAGGAACTCGCGAAATCCCCAGCTCCTGATCTTTTCCTGGCGCATGGTCTCCTGAACACGCGCGTACCAGCGCCGGTATCCCAGCGTGTTCTCCAGGTAGCCGACCTCGGGATTGAAGTCCTCCCCGACGATGCCGTAGTCGAAATCGACCAGCGTCTTGCCATCGTCGTACTGGGACGTGACGTTCCACGCGTGCTCCCGGCCGGCGAGCCCCGGCGTTTCCGTCCGCGCCGCGAAGCCTCCGACCGTCACCTTCTCGCCGACGCCGAACCGGCCGTCGACGCCCCACGTCCGATTCCAGTCGTCCGATCCTGCGAGATCGCCGGTGGCGGTCCGATTGATGATCATCGCTCCCACGCCCGAACGGCTCGGCAGATCCCGGCTGACGCGCATGGCCGTGAAGTTGTTGCCCGGTCTCTGTCCGACCTCGTCGGTCTGCATGTTCATCAGGCCGACGTTGTAGCCGCTGGTCTTGCCGCTGAGGCGCGCGCCGCCCCGGATCGGCACCAGCTGCCCCTCTTCATCGAGGCCGATGCGCCGGGTGAAGAACAGATCGAGATCGCCACCACCGCCACCACCACCCCCGCCGCTCGCGCCGACGGCGAACAGCTCCGCGTTCTCGAGGAAGAACGGCCGCTTCTCCGGGAAGCGCACGTTGTAGCGCGTCAGGTTGATTTGCTGGGTGTCGACTTCGACCTGCGCGAAGTCGGTGTTGTAGGTGAGGTCGAGGTTCAAGCTGCCGGTCACCCCAACCTTCGCGTCCAGGCCGAAATCGCCATCCAGGTCGGTGTCCGAGCCTGGCGTGAAGTTGCGGTTGGCCGAGCTCACGGCGTACGGCAGCAGCTTCAAGTTCCGCGGCGCCGCAAGCTGGAGGCCGCGCAGGTAACCCGCCGACGACAGCCGCGATAGATTGAACTGCCGCGGCATCGGCGCCCAATAGGCGCGTTCGCGCGCGCGCTGGATGTTGCGCATGAAATTGAGGCCCCACGCCTGGGGAGGTGGTCCGTAGCGCAGCGTCCGCAGCGGGATGCGGAACTCGGCCGTCCATCCACCCTCGTCGCTCTGCGTGCCGACCTCCCAGCTTCCGTCCCAGGTGGCGGCGGGGTCGCCCTGGTTGCGGACCTGCGCGTCGTATTGAACGCCGGTGGTGTTGGTACCGAAGACGAAGCCGTTCTGGCGATCCTGGAAGGTGTCGAAAATGACCTGGAACGAATCCTGATCGCCGAGACCCGCATCGCGGCTCATGTCGCTGACCACGACCTGCGACGGATCGGTGTCGTGCAGCCTGACGCCGATGAAGATTGCCGAGTCGTCGTACAGCACTCGAACTTCGGTCTGCTGGCTCGCCGGCTGCCCCTCGAGCGGCTCCGCCTGCACGAAGTCGGTCAGCGCCGTCGCCTGCCTCCACATCGCCTCGTCGAGCACTCCGTCGATCGCCGGCGCTTCGAGCGCGCGGACCGCCGTCGCCACCGACTCCGCAACCGTCGATGCCGGAGGTTGGGATCCGCCGCCCTGCGCCCACGCTGATGCCGCGAGGCCAATCATGAGAGCGGACGAGAACGCGGCACACCATACGATCGATGAATTCATGACCTGGCCTGTGAAATGCGCTGCCGTGGATGACGTCAGTACGAGGGACCGCACTCGGTGACAACAAGCAGCGCGTCGTACTACTGATTTGCCGGTCGGTCCGTTTACGCGCGCTGTCGGATTCCGTCTCCGTCCACGTCCGGGCGATCCGCCCGGATGAACCAGATTCGAAGAATGTAACTTCGGCCCGTTCAGTGAGTTACTGCGGAGCCGAGGCCGCGGCCCGACCGGCGACAGGCTTGTGCTCATGCCGTCAGTCGGGAGTCTCGATCGGAGCCGGCGGATAGGAACGCGCGGGCTCCAGCCAGCCCTCCGAGCGCGAACACCACGGGGTAGAGCTCCTCGTAATACCAGAGCCGGGCAAAGTACAGGCCCAGCGGCGCCGCCTCCGCCTCCTCACCGTCGTGGCTCGAGTCAATCAGCCAGTCTGCACCGCGCGCCACGGCATTCGAGATCCGTGGATCGTCTTCATTTCCAACTGAACGACAGAGGGCGGCCAGTACGACGCCGGTTTCCTCTAGTGACGAGGGCACGCCACGACTGGCGCCCCACCCTCCATCCGCATTCTGCGCCTCCAGGAGCCATCTGACCGCGAGACGGCGACACGCCGCAATTCGGGAGTCCCCGTGAAGAAGCGGTGAATACAGACCGAACAGGACGCGCCCGGTTCCGAACGCGGGATTGTCCTCGCCCGGCGCGTGCTCGTTGCCAAACCAGAGAGGGATCCAGGTGCCGTCCTCCCGTTGCCTGGCTGCGAGGAACGTCGCGGCTCGCCGGGCCGCCGCCCGCAGGTCCCGCTGGAGAATCGGATCGACGCAGGGGCACCAGACGCCCCACGCCTCGAGCGCGTGGGCCGTGATCTCGGGAGTGCTGCGGTCGAATGGGAGTGCGCCCCACCCGCGGCAGAAGGTCGGGATGCCGCCGTCCCGGTTCTGAACCCCCAACAGCCAGCGAACGCCGGCCGCAGCGGCGGCGACCACCTGGGGCTCCGGATCGCCCAGCCGCCGCAACGCAAGGAGCGCCCCAGACGTGTCGTCCGCGTCAGGCACTCCACCGCTCAGCGGCGTCCACGCCCACGCACCTGGCGCGGCGTGCGTGAACGGATGCTCCCTCGTGCTCTGTTGACCGAGCAACCACGCTCGCATGAGCGGGAGATCACGTGGCGGAAGCGCACCGGCTTCCGCGAGCGCCCCGATCGACAGCGTCGTCACCCACGTGGCGAGGTTGGTGTCGATCGGCCAGCTTCCGTCCTCGCGCATCGACGTCATGAGGAACCGTCCGCCCTCCTCCACGACCGGACTGGTGGTCTGTCCCATCCCCGCGAGACTCATGACGACGAAGCTGGTGAGCGGAGTGGCTTCGAGGTAGCCGCCGCTTTCCGGTTGCATGGCACGCAGCAGGCCGTGGGTGACACCACGGACCCGGCCTCGCAGCGCACGCGCAAGAAGGTTGCGCGACGGCGCAAAGTGATGCCGCACTTGTCCGATCGCGATCAGCGCCGGCAGGGCGTAGCTCACGACCGGCAGTCGGAGGTGCTGAAACCAGGTGTGGGGCAGCGCGGCCAGCTCGAACGGAAGCTGTGGCACCGATCGCCAGGCCATGCCGGCGTCGTCGCCGAGCCTGCCGGTGAGTGCAAGCACGGTCAGGATCGGCACCGAGAACGTGCGGTCCTTGCCGTAACGGCGCAGGATGGCCCGACGAAGCGCTTCCGCAGAAGTGCCACCCGCGGTGTGCCGCAGCCACGCGCTGGCCCGGTCGATGGCCGGTGCGACAGCCGCTTGGTTCCCGGCAATCTTCGACAGCGACGCCCAGACGATCCCTGTCGTGCTGATGTTGCTTCGACTGCGAACGGTGTCGCCCCACCCGCCGTCAGCGTTCTGATGCTGAACCAGCCAGGCGCAGCCCGCCTGCACGAAGGGGATCACACGATCGCCTGACGGAAGGCCGTTCGCTGCCGACGTGTCGAGGGCGAGCGCGGCCGTCGCCGTCGACAGCGCGCTGCTCGCCAGATGGCCCTCCCAGTGGCCCGCGGCCGCCCGTCGCTCCAGCAGGCGATGGACGAGGATGCGCAACGCCGCATCGAGCCGATCGGGATCGGGCGTCTTCATGACGGATCGACGGTGAGGTGTCCCAGTGCCAGCAGCGCGTAGAACGTGTACTCGCAGTCAACCGCATCGTCGGCCCAGGTGCCGAAGAAGCCTCCACGATTGGTCCAGAGCGAGTCCACGAAATCGAGGCACGGATCGCGCAGGCCCGAGGTCGGCACATGCAGCGCCGACAAGGCGTGCAGCGCGGTGGCGGTCGAGAGGAGATCCGGAACCGGCGTCGAGCAGGAGGCGAAAAATCCGCCACGCGCGTGGCAGCGATCGAGCAGCCACATGCCGGCTTCCCGGTCAGGCGACGCATCGAGGTGGCGCATCACGATGACGGCCGCCGCGGTCGCGGTTGTGATCCCAGACGCCAGGCCCGGATGATTGCCGTAGCTGCCGTCGGCGGCGCGCAGCCGCCGAAACGAGCTCAAGACATCCTCCGCGGCTGGTAGTGTGCGTCCCAGATCCTGATAGGCCCCCAACGCCAGGAAGGCACCGTAGACGGTGCCGTGCGTCGCCCCAGGCGTCGTCGCGTAACCACCGTCGTCACAACGACACGCGTCGATGCGTGCGAGCAGGCGATCGACGAGTGCATTGTCGGGCCGGCGGCGAAGCGCCGCCCAACCCCGCGCCAGGCAGGCAACGTGGATGAAGTCGAGGCCGGCGCCGTCGCCGAATCGGGCGAGGTAGGCGGCGGATTGTGCGATCGGCAGTTCTTCCTGCAACGCGACGAGGGCGTCCAGTCCGAAGACGGTGTAATAGAGGTCGCTCGCGCCTGCGCGATCCTGAAAGCCGCCGTCCGGATTCAGACGCTCGCGCAGGAAGGCGGTGACCAGGTCGCGCGACTCACCGAGCTGCTTGGGCGCCAGCCTGGCGACCTGCAGCATCTCGAGTCTCAAACTCACTGCACCAGCCCTTGATCTCGACGCGAAAGACCTTGCCGACGACGCGCCGCAGCAGCCCCTTCAGGCTCGCGTTCTGCAGCGCCGGCAGTGTTCGGATCGCCTGTTCCTTGTACGCTTCGAGCAGCGCCCGCGCGCGATCCTCGACCGTCAGGTCGGCGAGCAGCGTCCGATACGCGGCTCGGCCATCCGGACCCGTGCCGCAGTCTCGCCACAGCTTCATCACGCGGTCCCGGCCCGAGACCTTGGCCTTGTCGCAGGCCAGCGCCAGAAGCAGCGATGGCGCGCCAAGCCCGGACGCGGCAACCGGTTCGGTCTCCGAGAGATCCTCGAGATCGTCGCGGATCTGATAGGCGATGCCCAGCGCCTCGCTGTAGTCGCGAAGGACGCGCTGCGTTTCCTCCGTCGCGCCCGCAAGTGCTGCGCCGATCCCCAGCGCCACCTGAAAGGCCGGCGACGTCTTGCGACGAAAGATGTCCAGCGCCTGATCGACACCGAGCGGCGCCGGCTGTTTCCTCCAGCCGAGCTCCGCGCCCTGGCCGATACACAGTTCACGATGTCCGGTGGCGGCGATCCGGACGATCTCCGCGCACACCTCCCCGGGAAGGCCGCAACCCGCGAGCAACCGATACCCTTCGCCGACGAGCAGGTCTCCAACGTTGAGGGCGACCGGCACACCGTGCTCGACATGAAGTGTGTCCCGGCCATAGCGTCGCTCGTCGGCGTCTTCGATGTCATCGTGAACGAGTGACGCCTTGTGAAAGCACTCGACGGCGACGGCAGCCTTGCGCAGCGACGGTGGGAGCGGCTGTGCGGGATCGTCCTGGAGCGCCTTGTAGGCGCACGCCGTCAGGAAGGGGCGCCACCGCTTGCCGTCGGCCGCCAGCCAACTCCTGGCCACGCGATCGGCGTCGCCGTCGGCCGGGCCAAGGACGGCGTCGAGAGCGTCGGGCGCGAACCACGTGTCCACTTCGGTTCGAAGTGCGTCAAGGTCGAGCCTCCGGGTGCGATCGTCGCTCGTGAGATGGACGACGTTCCAGACCCAATCGATGTCGACGGCCGTGTCTTTACAGTCGTCCTGAAGGAGTGGAATCGCCACGCCTGGTATGGCCGCCGCCTCCATGTACGGGAACGCACGTTCGAGCACCGACAGGCAGCTCACGCCGACGATCGCGTCGACCTTGCCCGACTGGATCAGCGCCATGACGAGCGCCGACCCTTCGGCGACGAGCACCGCATAGCCGAGCCGCTCCGCTTCCTCCTGGAGGTCCTGGATGGTGCAGAGCCCGCACTGCTTGCACAGGAGCCCGAACTCGTCGAACGGAGCCGGGCACTTGTCCTCGACGCGGAGGCACTTGGGCAGCAGGAGAAGCCGGCGGCCGAACGGCACCGAGGCCAGATGTTCGGACCATACTTCGTTGTTGATGAGCACCCCGATGTAGTCCCGGTACACGGGATCGATGCCGGCGCGCTCGACCACCGCATCCGCCTGGTTGCGCAGCTCGTCCACGACCAGCGGAGGCACCAGCGTCTCGCGCCGCTCCTCGACGTGGCGCAGGACGACGGCGCGCAGGTGCTCGCGCGCGTCGAGTGTCTGCGGGATGTTCGCCTGGGGCGGCCTTTGCGGCATCGCCGGCACGATACGAAGCGGCTTGTTCAGGATGGGGAAGGTCATGACGTGGGCCCGTCTACGAATACGCACCGAATCCGAAGAACCAGTGCTTCTTGGCGAAACGGTAGGCCCAGTGCTCCTCCGGGACCTCCTCGCCGGGGTTGTGCTGGCTGCGCCGCGGTGTCATCGCTTCGAACTCCGCCATCGCCGTGCCTCGCTGGGTCGAATCATGCGCTCCGTGCTTGCGCACCAGATCGCGCACGATGTCGGGTCGCTCGAGCACGATGCATCCTTGCGTGGCGCCGGCCGCCGCCTCGCGGAAGTCCCGGAGAAACGCGGACTGTGTCATCGTCTCGTAGATCGAGGTGCCGTCGCGGACGGTGCTGGTCGCGAATTGAATGACCGGGCAGGGCTCGATGTGGCCGCCGGGTCCGATGTGATGACTGACGCCGGTCGCCATCGGGCACAGCGCCTCGCCGCGATCGTCCCAATACGCATCGACGATGGCGATCGGCAGCCGCGCACGCATCCGCACGATGAACCGCCGCACCGCCACGACCTGATCTGGCCTGAGCGCGAGCTGCGGATTGGGCTTCGGGCCGACGACGCGGTAGGTGTGGAACCATACGTAGTGCACCCCCATCGCGATCAGCCGACGCAGCCACGATTCAGATACCAGCTCGACATTCGTCTGGCAGACGCTCGTGGCCACGCCGATGAGCAGGCGATGACGCCGGCAGACCTCGAGACCCTCGAGCGTCCTGGTCAACACCTGCGGTCTCCCGCGGCGCTCGTCGCTCACGATCTCCGAGCCCTCGATGCTCACGAGCGGCGTGACGTTGCCCAGCCGCGCGAGCTGACGGGCAATGTCGTCGGTGATGAGCTGGCCGTTGGTGAACACCTGAAAGTAGCAGTCAGGGTGCGCGGCGAAGAGATCGAGGAGCTGCGGATGGAGAAACGGCTCGCCGCCGAGAATGCCGAAATAGGCGTTCCCGTGCGCCTTCGCGTCGTTGACGATCAGGTTGAGCTCGTCGAGCGACAGCTTCTGCGCCGGCGCGGCGACATCGACCCAGCAGCCCTGGCAGCGGAGCTGACAGCTGGAGATGACCGAAATGAACAGGAACGGCGGAAAGTTCACCCCCCGCCGCCGGCGCCGCTTGTGGAGCTCCACCGAGCGGATGCCCTTCACGCCGAAGTTGTAGGCGAACTTCGCCACCACCTTGGGGTCGGCTTCGGTCAGCACGCGCCTGGTCAGGGCGAACAGCATCTCAGTCCTTCGTATCCAGGCTCGCGGTCTCGCTGGCCGCGAGGGCACGGACCCGCGCCGCCTCGACCTTGGCCAGGATCTCTTCCGGTGACGGCAGTGCGGCGAGCACTTCGGCGGGCACGTCGAGATCGCGCTGGAGCGCAATCAAGCAGCTCTGACGCTCCTTCAGCGCGCGCTCGTCGTCGCGTTCCTTCGAGAACCGCGACTTCGCCTTCACGCTCCGATCGCGGAGCAGTGCGTACACGTCGCCGCCGAGGAGCGCCGAGATGTCCACCTTCATGGCTTCCCGCCGGACGTCGTCGGCTTTCACCTCTTCACCATTGATCGGTCCGTGCCGATACTTCGGAAACATGATCGCCACTTCCGGGCAGACGCGGGAGCAGGCCGGACAATCGGTCTTGCAGTTGCTCTGGTGCTGCACCTGAATCTTGCTCTCTGCCGAGACTCCGTAGACCTCGAACAGGCAGAAGCTCAGACACTGCATGCAGTTGGTGCAGCGCGAGTAGTCGATCACCGGGAACCAGGGCTTCCACGCGGCTGGCGCGCCACCCGAGGACTGGTCGGCTTCGCGTTCGATGGCGACGGCAAGCGATGCGGGATCGATCCCCTCGCTGTCGACGATGCGCACGCCGGAGGCGGGCGCCGGCGGTCTGACGCCCCCGAAGTTGGCGACCAGAACGCTGGCGGCGAGGGAAGGGTCGTGTCCCGGCGGCGCTGCCGCGTCTTGTCGGCATGACACCTCGAGACCCCGCTCGAGCAACAGACGGGTCAGCGTGGCGCGATCGGCGGAATTCATCCCGCCGTCGCCGCCCCGGCGCAGGACGACCTGCGATCGACGAGTGCTCGCGACGCTCACAGCGAGCGCCCCGCAACTGGCGCATCGCCGGCGCTGCCGTCTCGGTCGAGGAGACCGTCGATGACGGCGGCGGCCGGCTCGACGCGCATGTTCCACACGCGCACGGCGCGCTCCGGCAATTCCGCGCCGGCTGCGGCAAACAGCCACTTCACCGCGCGCGGATAACACGCCGCGATCTTCAACGGTCCGTCCGCGGCGAGCTCGCGCAGGCGGGCGTCGCCTCGCGCCGCCATCTCACACAGATCAGGCACTGCGTCGAACTCGACATCGGCTTCGGACAGGCCCGTGAGCACGGCGGCCTTGACCTCGGGCGGCACAACCCTCGCGAAGGCGCAGTGGCAGTAGAGGATTCTCGCGGCGTGGGTGGTCACGGCGTCGCCATCCGGTGTGTCGGCTCGGGCCGGCCCGGCCGGAAGTGCTCGCTGTGCTCGACGGTCGAGACGATGTCCATCTCCCGGGCGACGTGTTCCAAGCCCGCGAGCGCCATGGCTTGCAGGTGATCGGGGTCGCCTTCCGCCCGCAGGTTGAGGATCAGCTCTCCACCGGTCAGATCTTCGGCAAGCCGATGGGGCGACTCCGATCTGCCATCGGTGCGCACGAGATTCAATACCCCCAGGTCGTTGCCGGTGTCCGGGGCGAGCGTCATCTTGAGGTGCGCGATTTCAATCCCGGCGACAGCCAGGCGATCGCGCACGGTGCCGGCCAGGCGCCGCAGGAATCGGTTGCCGTCGAATGGGCTCGATGCCGACACGCGGCACGTGGCGTTCAACCATCCGAGCAGCGCTTCGCCCTCGGCGTAGACGTCGTAATCCACGTCCATCGAGGGCCCCGAGCCGGGGGGCGCCGACAGACGGCCGAACCAGTTCTCGAGGCTCTCGCCCGTCCGCGCGCTGACGGTCGCAATCTGCGCCTGGGGAAAGCGAACGGTCAGGGCGCGTTCGAGCGCCCCGCGTCCTGCGGCATCGAGGAGGTCGCATTTGTTGATGACGATGATATCAGCCTCTTCGAGCTGCTTCTCGTAGACGTACAGAACCTTGGGTG
This sequence comes from Luteitalea sp., assembly GCA_009380045.1. GTDB lineage: Bacteria > Acidobacteriota > Vicinamibacteria > Vicinamibacterales > CAVVIG01 > WHSN01. The sequence continues at coordinate 39,528 of WHSN01000007.1, read as the reverse complement.
AAAAGCTGCGGCCGGATTCGAGCCCGAGGATGCGCCCGGCGCGAACCGGGTCGACGAGCACGCTCAACGGCGCGACGCGGTAGTCGTCACCGTAGAGGCGCCTCAACGGATACTGCACCGTCGCGCGCAGGTCGGTACAGCTGCCAACAGGCTCGGCCAGAAAGACGTCGGGACGCGCGTTGAGCGCCAGGCGATCGGCTGCGTCGGTCAACGACTTGAAGCGGCAGCAGAAACATCCACCGGTGATCTCCTCGACCGGATAGCCCTGTGCCATGACGATCGACGTGTCCACGAGCCCATGGCTCTGATCGTTGGTGATCAGCCCGACGCGGCGGCCACGGGTCGTCAGGTAGTCGGCGAGCCGCAGCATGGCGGTGGTCTTGCCGGCGCCCAGGAAGCCTCCCACCATGACGTAGTCAGCGATCATTCATTCCTCGTCGTGATTCCCAGCGCCCGCATGGCGGCTCGCCAGCATTTTATCGATCGTCGCATCGAGGATCGCGACGTAGCCGTGGACGTCCACCGTGTCCGGCGCCGGTTCGCCCTCCAGTCTATACAACCAGCCTCCCGCGTACGGTTCGGATTCGGCGAGGGTGACATCCTGCCTGAGGAACGCTCCCTCGCCCAGAAAGCGGCCAGCTCCCGCGGCGAACACGCTGGTGACGGCTTTCAACCCTTCAATCGAGCCGATCTCGTCGCCAACCGCGATGTCCGCGCCGACAGGCACGCCGAACTCGAACTCGACGATATCACCGAGCATTCTGGTGGCGAACTTCGTGAAGCCGACCCGCCAGACACCGGCCGATTCCTCCAGGAGCCAATAGTGTGCCGGCGAATACCGGCGGTCAATCGGCAAGTGGGTCGTGAAGCGGGACCGTCGATAGTACACGGGCTGATCGCGCGGGATACTCATGTGATCCCGACCCGTCCGACGCCGCGATAGGGTTCGACGGCGGCCACGAGCGCGCTCCAGTCTGGTTCGGGCGACGCCGGGCCCCACGAAAACCTCAGAGCCCCGTCCTTCCTCCAGTCCGGAAGCTGCATGGCGCTCAGAACGTGACTGCAGGTGTAGCTCTCAGTCGTGCACGCGGCGCCGTTCGAGATCGCGACCAGGTCGCTCCACGCGTCGATCACGGTCTCCGCATCGAGACCCGGAAACGACAGATTCAGAATATATGGAACCGAACTCTTCGGGTCGCCGTTGATTGCCGGGTCGAGGGGCGCCAGGCCCGCGAGGAGCGCTTCACGGAACGCGCGACAGCGCGCGTCACGCGCCTCAGCTTCGGCAACGGCCAGTTCGGCAGCAAGGCCCAAACCGACGGCCAGCGGAACGGGCAGCGTTCCGGGCCTCAATAGGCGCTCTTGTCCGCCGCCAAACATCAGCGGCCGCAGCGGAGGACGCCGCCCGTCGCGCCGTCGCATCACCAGCGCGCCAATTCCCTTGGGCCCGTTGATCTTGTGCGCGCTGACGCTGATGAGATCGACGCGCGCATGACGGAGCGGGTCGATCTCCCGGGCAAAGCTCTGTGCCGCGTCAACGTGGAGATACGTCTCCGTGCCTTCGAGCCGATTGGCAATCTGCGCCACGGGCTGAAGGACCCCGGTCTCGTTGTTGACATGCATGATGCTGACGAGCAGCGTGTCGGGTCGTAACGCCGCGAGGACCGCGTCGGATTCCACGACCCCTCGCGGGCCCGGCTGGACAAGCGTCACCTCGAACCCCCGCCGACCGAGCTCCGCGAGCGGTTCGAGCACCGCATGGTGCTCGATCGCCGTGGACACGATGTGGCGCCTGTCGCCGGCCGAGGACGACAGCCCGAGAATCGCCAGATTGTTGCTTTCCGTGGCGCCGCTGGTAAAAATCACATCCCCGCGTGCGCTGCCGACGACGGCGGCGACCTGGTCGCGCGCATGTTCGACAGCCGACCGGGCGCGGCGTCCCAGCTGGTGGGTGCGGCTGCCGGCATTGCCGAAGTCCTCGTCCATGGAGCGGAGCATCTCGGTGCGCACTCGTGAGTCCAGCGGCGTTGTCGCCGCGCAATCGAGATAGACCGGCATGGCCGAAACCATCATGCACCAGAATGTGGACGATGCCGGTTTCGGCCTGCACGAGCACCTGGCGCACGACTGGGCGCTGTTTCAGTCGGTTGAAACCGCGGCGTCCGAGAGCCTTTGCCGATGCTGGTGCTCGAGCCAGCCGGTCGTCGTCGTCGGGCGGAACAGTCAGGTGGACGACGACGTGATCCATGAGACGTGCCGCGCGGACGGCGTCCGGGTGTTGCGGCGCTTCTCGGGCGGCGGCGCAGTCGTCCTGGGCCCTGGTTGTCTGAATTACGTCGTGGTGCTCTCATTCGTTTCGTGGCCGGAGCTCGTCGATGTCCCGTCCAGCTTCCAGTTCGTCCTCGGACGCGTCGTGGCTGCGCTGGATGTTCCGGGCCTGTCGCTCGCCGGGGGGACGGATTTGATGCTCGGGGGACGAAAAGTCTCGGGAAACGCCCAGCGCCGCGGGCGTCGCGCGCTCATTCACCACGGCACGCTGTTGCACGACTTCGACCCCGGGCTTGCGGTCCGCTACCTGAAGGAGCCGGGGCGTCAGCCTGCCTACCGGGCGGGGCGACAGCACGCCGAGTTCCTCGGCAATCTCCCCCTCTCTGGTGAGGCGGTTCGCACTCGTCTGGCGACGGCGTGGCGGGCGTTCCGCGATGACGATCGGCCGCGTGAGGGTCCGGCACAGTGACGATCCGTTGCAGTTGCGGCGGACAAGACATACGCATAACCGCCCGTGGCCGCGATCCTACTGCGGCAGGGAAGGGGCGGGTGCGGCCGCGCCGGGGCCGACCGCGTAGATCTGCGTCCACCCCTCGGCCTGCGGCACGCTCGTCAGTCTGGACGGGACCTTGACGCCTTCGGCGTGCGCCCATGTGGAGACGTGCAGCATGGTGCCGTCGAGCAGCCGATGGTGCTCTTCATCCTCGAACGTCTGGTCCGGCGGCACGCCCGGCTGGGGCTCCTGGACCAGGACGACCCAGGCCGGTGGACCTTCCCGGTCCGGAATGCCGAGATAGTTCACGTGGGCGCCGCCCTGGAGGAGCGTCCACCGGTAGGTCGCGGCCTTCGCCGTGGGGTTCGGTGTGAACGGCGGGATGCCATCGGCGATCAAGGATTCGACCGTGGGCCATTCACCGGCGGCCGATCGCGCGGCTTCGGCCTCGAGCAGCCCTTCCTGCAGCTCGCGAAACATGCGCTGATCACTGGACGGGCGGCTTTGCGCCAGCACCTGGTACGGCAGCAGGCTTCGCCCGGTGTCGCCACCGCTTCCAAGGGTCGCCGCAAGATAGATCCACACCATGAGGAGGACGACCGCGGTCGCCCGAACCAGGTTGGCCAGTTCCTCCTGAAGCGACAGACGTTTGACGGCGACCTGACGCACGGCTGGCACGATCTCAGGTCCGTAAGGTCCAGCGCTCGAGCCCGGCACAGGCACATCGAATGGCCACGGCTGCTATCCCTGGCGCCCGAGGCGGCGGAACGCGAGAGTGACGAAGAAGATTGCGCTCACGGCGAGCACCACCGCGCCTCCGGTCGGGACGAGCAGCCTGGTCGAGATGACCAACCCGCCCGCGCCGGCAAGAAACGCGATGACCACACTCCAGACAAGGTAGTTGCGCGTGCCGACCGCCAGGTTGCGGGCCGCAGCCGCTGGCACGACCACCAGCGCCTCGACGAGGAGGGCGCCGATGATCTTCAGGCTCACCACAATCGAAACCGTCAACAGCAATGCGAAGAAGTACTCGAGAAAGGCCGAGTCCGAGCCGGACGCGGCAGACAGCGGCGGGCTCAGGCTATCGAGCAGCAGCCGGTTGTACTGCCAGATCAACAGCGCGAAGACAATGACGCCGACCACCAGCAGCAGCGCCAGATCGCCGTCGGTCACCGTGAGCAGACTGCCGAACAGCACCGATTCAACCTGGTGGACGTTGAACTGCCGCGTCACGGCGACCAGGAGACAGAGCCCCAACCCGAGCGTCAGCGCATGAAAGACACCGATCAGCGTGTCGGGGGGCAGCGTCGCGTGCCGCTTCACGAACACCATGCCGAGCGTCGCCAGCAAACAGAAACCGAACATGCCGCCATACGGCGCGTTGAGCGGTTCGCCGAGCAGCAGGCCGATCGCCACTCCCGTGAGCGCCGCCTGCCCGAGTGCGGCGCTGAAGAATGCCATCCGGCGGGTCACCACGAGATGGCTCAATCCGCCGAGCATCGGTGCGAGCACCAGAACGCAGAAGAACCCGCGAATGAGAAACGGATACTGGAAGTCGCTCGGCAGCGTTCCGGCTCTCGCGAGCTCGCCGACCCAATTGTAAAAAGTCGTCATCTGAGAGCGGCTCTCGGCGATTGGGACGGCAGCAGGTCGAGCACGCCCGTCTTCGTCAGCACCGTGTCCGTCGACCCTTGCGCCACGACGCGGCGATCCAGAACGGTGACGCGGTCCGCGAGCCGCCGCACCTGTTCGAGGTCGTGCGACGCCATGACGACCGTTGTCCGGCCCGACTGGCGGATCACCTTGAGAGTGTCTTCGAGCCATGCCGCCGAACCTTCGTCGAGGCCGGCGGTCGGCTCGTCGAGCAGCAGGAGCTCCGGTTCAGGGTCGAGCGCGTGGGCGAGGAGAACGCGCCGAAGCTCGCCTCCCGACAGCACGGCCAGCGGCCGGCGCGCGATCTCCGGGAGCGCGACCCGTTCCAGCAGGCGATGAACGGTCTGTCGTGCCCCTCGCGTGAGGCCGAGGCAGATTGGCCGCCGTTGCCTGGTCAGCGCGAGAAAGTCTTCGACCGTGACCGGCAGCGTCGCATCGACGACAAAGGTCTGCGGCACGTAGCCGATCGCGCCCGATGCCTGCCAGTTCAGCAGAATACGTCCGGAGAAGGGGATCAACCCGAGAATCGCCGACAACAGCGTGCTCTTGCCGGCGCCGTTCGGCCCGACCAGCACGTGCAGTTGATGGCGGGCGATCTGGAGCGACACGTTGTCGAGGATCGCCTCGCGATTTCTGATGACGGCGAGATGCTCGATGCCGACGAGCGGGTCGTCAGCGGTGGCCTCGGTCATCCCTCCGTCACCAGCGCGCGGACCATGGTGTCGACGTTTCGCTGCATCTCGCGCTCGAACTTGTCGGCGGTGTACTCGCCCGATGCGATGTGGGTGATGATGTAGACCTTCACGCCGGCCTCGTCCTGGAGCACCTTGAGCAGCGGCGGGGGAAACGTCTCCTCGCTGAAGACCACCCGGATCTTCTCACGCGTCAGGAGCTGCACCATGTCGCGAAGCTCGGTCGCCGACGGTGTGAGCCCGTGCGCCGGCTGGACGACGCCGGCCACCTCCAGGCCGAACTCCTGCAGCAGGTACCCGTAGCCGTCGTGCACCGTCACCACCCGTGTCACCACGGCGTCGGCCAGCTGCTCGGCCGCCTTGGCCTTGATCAGCCGCAGGCGCCTGGCGTAGTCGGCGGCATTCTTCTGCAGCGCCGCGGCATCCTGCGGACGGAGCGCCGCCAGCGCTTTCTGAATCGCGTATGTCTGCTGAATGGCGTTGGTGAACGAGATGAACGTGTGCGAGTTCACCCCGGCGCCCCGAACCGCGTGAATCTGCGGCGTGAGCTCGTTGGGACGGATGAAGACGACCTTCGAATTGGCCGACGCCTTGACCATCGACGTCACGAAGTCGTCGTGCCCGATGCCGTTGACGACAATCGCATCGAGATCGGCCAGCTTCTTGATGTCGTCCGGCCGGGGCTGGTAGTCGCCGGCGTCGATCTCGCCCGGCAGGATCGAGCGCACCTCGTAGCCGGGCAGCGTGCCGACGACGTTCCTGGTCCACGAGTAGTACGGGTGCAGGGTGACGCCGATCTTCAGCGGTCGCGGCGGCTGCGCGCGGACCGCACTCGCGACGCCGAGCCCGAGCGCGGCGAGAAAGACGGCGGTGGAAAAACGTCGAACGCCAGTGGCCGCGGTCATCGTTCACCTCGTGGAAAGGATCGGATTCGGAGGTGCGGTAAACACCTCGGTCCAGCCGTTGGTTTGCGGTTGTGGGACAAATCCCGCGCCGATGCGGCCGCCGTAGCGGTGCATCCACACGTAGATGTGCAGGGTCGTTCCGTCCGGGAGCCGATGGTGTTCCTCGTCGAGCGGCGCCGGATCTGGCGGCTGGTTCGGCTCGGGCTCCTGGATCATCAGCAGCCAGGCGGGCGCCGAAGGCTCGGCGGGGAGCCCGATGTAGTTGACGGTCGCGCTCTGCTGAAATCGCTGCCATTCCATGCCGTCGGCGGCGCCGGTCGAGAACGGAGGAACACCCCCGGCCGCGAGCACCACCGGTTCGGGCCAGCGGGACGTGCGGGCCCGCTCCGATTCGAGGTCGGGGAGCCCGCCGCGCAGCGCCGTGAACATCTGCTGCTCGGATGCGGTGAGCGTGCGGGCCAGCGTCTGGTACGGGAGCAGATTGCGCGCCGGGTCGCGCCCTCCCCCGAACACCCGCAGCGTGAGGTACAGGCCGACGGCGCCGATGACGAGGGCGGTGACGGTCAGGATGCTCGTCCGCTCCCGCATCCCGACCCGCCCACCAGGCGATCGGACTTCCTGCAGGCTCATGGCTGCGCGCTCGTGGAGTCGGCCATCATCGGCGGACCCGACCCGCCGGCGTGGAGCGCGGAAACGAGTCCCGCCAGCAGCACGACGATCGCCAACACGAGGGTCAGCCCCGTCAGGAAGTGGTCGACACCGATCGTCGTCGTCTCCGCAAGCTCGGTTCCGCGATCCAGGACGCCGTCGAGTGCCTCGTGACACACCGCGATCGAGGCTCCGAGCACGACGACCCGTTCTGGAACTCTGGAGCGGTAGAGCAGATCGCTGGCGGCGGATATCAAGGCGCCGAGCCAGAGCTGTCCGAGGAGCATGATGGCGACGAATACGGCGAACGACAGGGCCGGGTGACTACCGGCGAACGACAGCCCGTCGCGGAAGGTGTGGCCGATGGCGACGCCGTTGGCCAGCCCGAATACCAGCGCCAGCAGCGGAAGCCAGCGCGACACCGGACTGACGATCGCCTGCAGCCCGGCGACGACAATCGCCGATGCCGCGACCGTCGATATCAGCGGGACGGCCGCGACCGGCAGCCCCGGCCATACCGCGGCGGTGATGGTGGCCGCTGCCGCTTCGCCAGCGAGAAGCGCCACGACGCTCGATCGCCGCGCATGTCCCGCACGGATCGGCACCAGCAGGCAGATGGCGAACAGGATGTAATCCCAGTCGCTCATCAGCGCTCGCGCCGCCCGTCCGATGAACTGGCCCACCGCCTGGGTCGCGTCCGGGTCGAAGTTCACGCGCTCGGACGCCCCCGCCACCACGAAGGTTCGGATGCTCCCGGGCGAGACGACGAATCGGACGACCGCCGGCACCCGGTCGAAGCCGGAGCGAAACGGTTGCAGACGGGCTGACAGGTTTCGTACGCCGGGAGTGATGATGTAGGCGAGCTGGACGTCGACGAACGCTTCGTCGGGTGTCAACAGCGCTCCTGACGTTGGTCTCGGCAGGGCATCGCCGTCCTGCTCGAGCTCGATGCTGGACGCGACCGCCCCGGCGACAACCTGGAGCGGCTGTGCCAGGTTGTCTCGCACGATGCGTCCGCTGGAATCGCGGGGGAAGTTCACGTCCGACAGCGCCGCTATCGGAAGGTGAGCCGTCACCGTGAGCCGTTCGCCATTCGGCTCGATCAGGAAATCAGCGGTTGGCGCCGGCGCTTCCTGGTGCGCGAGCACCCCGGTGCAGAACAGCGCGAGCAGCAATGCGCCGACGACGATCGGTGATCGGCCGGTCACCGGCAGCCTTTCAGCGTCAGACCGCGCCGCAACGGGACGAAGTCTGGAAGTGAGCCCGGTCACGCGACACCCGGCGATTCGGAGGAAAGTGGCAGTTCCAGAACAGCGATGGTGCCTCGATCCGAATGCAGCGTCAACGTGCCGCCGCAGCGCTGGGCGAACATGCGCGCCAGGAACAGCCCAAGGCCAAATCCTCGTCCCGGTTCCTTGGTCGTGTAGAACGGCTCCCCGGCTCGGCGGAGCACATCGTCTGTCATCCTGGTGCCCTGATCACGGACGACCAGCCGTATCAGCCGATCGTGCTGCACCCCTTCGAGCATCACCGGCTGGTGGCTGTCGCTGGCATCGAACGCGTTCTTCACGAGCGACAGCAGCACCTGGACGAGCCCGGCACGAGGCACCAGGATCGGCTTCAACGACGGCGCGATCCGGACCTGCATGCGCGCGGCCTGATCCGGCGGCAGGCGCTGCTTCAGATCGGCGACCAATACCGCGATGTCGGTCGGCTCGGCGATGTCAGCCGTTCCGCCGCCAGCCCGTCCGCTCATCTGATCGAGGATGCCGTGGCAGCGTGCGACCTGCTGCCGGATCAGCCGCGCGTCGCTGGTCCAGGACGGGTCGGCTCCGGCAGCGACCAGCGCGCGCTCCAGTTCGCGGCCGGCGACCGCGACGGTGCCAAGCGGTGTGGACAGTTCGTGCGCCGCACCGGCGGCGAGCGTCGTGAGCGACGTCAAACGCTCGCGACGGCCGGCCTGTGTGCGCATCGCCGTCAACTGCGCTTCGCGCCGGGCGACCGCGGCCGACGCCTCTCGAATGAAATGCGCGGCCAGATCGGCCGTAATCGCCAGCGCGAGCCACATGGTGAAGAGGTGGGTCGGCAGATCGATCAGCCGGTGATGCGACATCGCCAGCTCGCCGAGATGCCAGGAAATGAGGACGCCGTAGCACGCGGCGGTCCACAAGGCGAGAACAGCCGCCCAGATGGCCCCGAGGGTCGCTCCGGCGAGGAGAACCTGAACGGCGTAGATGACGGCGAATGGGTTCGACGGTCCGCCGCTCAATTCCAGCAGTCCGGTGAGCAGCACCGCGTCGATGGCGATCGCCGCGCCCCCGACGAGCGGCGGAATCTGCTGGCCGCGCCGGAGACGCAACGCGAGATCGGCCCGGACCAATGCCGCCGCCGCAACGAACGGGGCGAGGCGACGGAGGGGGAAATCGTCGCCGGAGATGAGCAGCGCTCCGATCAGGACCAGCGCATCAACCGCGCTGCGCGTCCATTGCAGCCGCACGACCCACGCCGAGACGGACCCCGGCGCCGCGTCGAGATACCAGACCGCGGGCGTGGAATGGGTGTCGACAGACATCGGCGCGGGTTCAAGTGTAGCGGCTTCCAACAGGCCGCCGCCGCGACAATATGCCGCAGCTCGGAAGTGGCGCTCAACTGAGAGCCAAGGGCACCCTGACACGCCCCCTACGCCGGATCCCCTCGGCGACGTATATCCCGGGTGACGCTCGCATCGCGGTCTGCGACAACTTGCCGCAGTCGATCGAGCGCCCCGATTGACTAGACTGGCGGTCCGGCTCACGTCTTTCGGACCGATCATGCGGGCCATCGGCACGACTCCTCTCCGCTCTCTTCTGGTTGCGCTCGGCGTCATGCTGACGGCGGCGGCGGTTCACGCTCAGACCGGCGCCGTGTCGGGCAGTGTCAGGGACGAAACCGGCGGCAGCCTGCCAGGCGTGGCGGTCGAATTGCGCGGCATCGCCGGGACGCCGCAGTTGGCGACCTCGGACGCGCGGGGCGAGTATCGATTCGAGATGGTCCCGGCGGGCCGCTACGTCGTGAGCTTCTCGCTGGTCAACTTCGCAGCGGCACGCCGCGATGTCGAGCTGACATCGGCCGCGGTCCGCGCCGACGCGGTGCTGCACCTGGCGCTGCATGCCGACGTCACGGTGACCGGCAGGAACACGTTCACGAATCTTGCGGACGTGGCGAACCCGGCGGCGAATATCGTCGGGACGGCTCAGTCGTCGAGCCAGGGAGCGATCACCGCCCGACAGCTCGACGCGCGCCCGGTGATGCGTGCGGGCGAAGTGCTGGAGACCGTTCCAGGCGTCGTCATCAGTCAGCACAGCGGAGAAGGGAAGGCCAACCAGTACTACCTGCGTGGCTTCAACCTGGATCACGGCACCGACTTCGCGACCACGGTCGCGGGCGTGCCGGTGAACCTCCCGACGCACGGACATGGCCACGGATATTCGGATCTGAACTTCCTGATTCCCGAGCTCGTGAGCGGCGTGCAGTTCGCCAAAGGGCCGTACTTTGCCGAGCAGGGGGACTTCGCGACCGCCGGATCGGCCAACATCAACTACGTCAACGCGCTCGACACGCCGATCGTGCGGGTCGGTGGCGGCGACCAGGGGTTCGCCGCGCGTTCGCGGCTGCGTCGCCGAGCGTCGGCGCCGGACGCGTGCTGGTCGGCCTCGAAGTCGAGCACAACGATGGACCGTGGACCAGGCCAGACGACTACCGCCGGGTGAACGGGCTGGTGCGTTACACCGCGGGCGATGCCGTCAACGGCTTTTCGATCACCGGCATGGGGTACCGCGCGACGTGGGACTCGAGCGATCAGGTGCCGCAGCGTGCGATCGACAGTGTCCTGATCGTCCGTTTCGGGACTATCGACGCGAGCGACGGCGGCGATACCTACCGCTACAGCGGCTCGCTCGAGTGGCAGCGCTCACGCCGGAACTCCAGCACGAAAGTGGTCGCGTATGGCTTCGGCTACGACCTCAATCTCTATTCGAATTTCACGTTCTTCCTCGACGATGCCGAGCGGGGCGACCAGTTCCATCAAGCCGACCACCGATTGGTCAGCGGCGCCAAGGTTACTCACACACGCATCGGCCGGTTCGCCGATCGCGAGATGCGCAATACCGTCGGTCTGCAGGTGCGGAGCGACGACATTGCGAAGGTCGGTCTGTACCACACCCAGGCACGCGACCTGATCGACACGGTTCGGCAGGACGATGTGCTGCAGACCAGTCTGTCGGGATACGCGCAGAACGAAACCTCGTGGGCGCCGAAGGTGCGAACGCTGGCAGGACTAAGAGTGGACGGGTATCGCTTTCGCGTCGCTTCAGACTATCAGGTGAACAGCGGGACCGTGCGCGCCGGGATCGTCAGCCCGAAGGGTGGGGTGGTGCTGGGCCCATTTCGCGGCACGGAGCTGTACGCGAACATAGGGCTGGGTTTCCACAGCAACGACGCGCGCGGCGCCACCATCACACGGGATCCGTCAACCGGTGGTGCGGCCGATCCGGTCACGCCACTGGTGCGCGCCCAGGGGGCCGAGGTCGGTGTCCGCACGGTCGCGGTGCCGCATCTGCAGACCACGCTGACGATCTGGAGCCTCTTGCTCGCCTCGGAACTGCTTTTCGTCGGGGACGCGGGGACGACCGAGGCCGGACGTCCGAGTCATCGGTACGGCTTCGAGCTCGCCAACTACTACGCACCCCGGCCGTGGCTCACGTTGGATGCTGACGCGTCGTGGTCCAGCTCTCATTTCACCGATTCGGATCCCGCCGGCGACCACATTCCCGGATCGGTTCAGGCCGTCATCTCAGGCGGCGCGACAGTGCAGGATCTCCGCCATCTGTTCGGCAGCGTGCGGCTTCGGTATTTCGGTCCCCGGCCGCTCATCGAAGACGGTTCGATCCGCTCGAAGGCGACCAGCCTGCTCAACGCCGAGATCGGTTATCAGGTCACAAACAGCGTCAAGCTGTTGCTCGATGTCTTCAATTGCCTGAATGGCAAAGGGAGCGACATCGACTACTACTACGCGTCACGTCTGCCGGGCGAGCCGCCTGGCGGCGTCGACGACATACACCTGCACCCGACCATCCCGCGCACAGCCCGCGTCAGCCTGATTGTCGGCTTCTGACATATCTGTTCGTTGCGAGCGAACGGGACGCGCATTGTGTCGGAGCCGATCGCTTGGGTGCGAAGGACGCGGAACAATCAGCCGAAGCCGCCTTCGAGCAGGTGGCCGACAGGCAGGGTTCACGACGAGCCGAACGGATCGGCTCGTCGTGACGTAAACAGCGGCAGATCGGGATCAGCCCACCAGTTAGCGCGCGGCCGGCTTATCGGGACAGGCGCCCGGGACCTCGCGAAGAGACGCGACTTCGAACTCGGGCAGATCGATTCGATCCCGGCCGATAACCTTGTCGGTTTGGCTGACCGGAGGGGTCGCCGGCGTGCGTCCTACCGCGTCACCAGAGTCCGCTTCGATCCGTCCGGTGACTTCGACTCGTTTTCCTACCATCGCGCTAAGACGCTCGTCGTCCACGAACTCCAGCTTGTACATCGACCCGCCAGAGGTCGCCGCTGTGCCAGACGTTCCCGTCGCACCCGGTGTAGAAGACGATGGGCTGGCGGCCTGGCTCGGAGTGATCGCTGCGAGGATGTAGTCTTCCAGGATTCCGGCGCGCTCGGCTGGGTTAGGAGCTCTACCTGGGACGTCTTCTTCGCGGTAGACGCACCCTGTGACGACGGATTGGGCTGTCGCACCGGCGTCGGTCGGCCGCTGAGTCTGTTGCTGTGGTGTCTGATTGCCCGGCGCCGCTTGTGCTGCGATGACCGCGCCTGAGCAGACGACGGCCGCTGCGGTGGCAACGATGTAGTGTTTGAGCACTCTGTTTCCCTCCTTTTATCGATCACGTCGAAGGTTGCAACCGCCAGGCCAATATGCGAAGCGGGACAGGTCCTCTAGGCTCGGCTCTCGTCTGTGTGCCGTTGACGAGCAATTTTTGAAGTGGGCGGAGGCGCAGGAAATGTGCTCGTCGCGGCCCGGTCGACCAGCCTTCCCAAGGATTCCGTGGCGAAGTCTCACGGGTTGTTGCGGTCGAAGGACGGTTCTTCGAAATCCTTTGGTGCCGTACAAACAAAAAGCCGTCCGGAGACGGCTTTCTCCCTGGCAAATTGGTGGACGGCAGGAGGCTCGAACTCCTGACCTCCGCATTGCGAACGCGGCGCTCTCCCAACTGAGCTAGCCGCCCACTCTTCGTGCGCACGGCCTGGCCAGCAGGCTCGTTGGCAGACATTCAGTCTAGCACGGTGATTTCTTGCGGCAAAACCTGCGGGTTCGATTTTGCTATATTCGAACCGGTGGCACTGGTCAAACGCATCGGCATCCTCACCGGCGGCGGCGACGCGCCGGGTCTGAACGCCGTGATCCGTGCCGTCGTCAAGACCGCTTACAACGCCGGCATCGAGTGTATCGGCATCGAAGACAGCTTCGATGGCCTGATCGAGCCCGGCCGCTCGCGCGTGCTCACGCCGCACGATGTCCGCGGCATCATGCGGCTCGGCGGCACCATCCTGGGCACGACGAATCGCGGCAACCCGTTCCTCGATCCGATCCAGACCTCCGACGGCTTGCGCCCCTACAGCGACCGCGTGCTCGAGATGTTTCACAAGATGGCGCTCGATGCGCTGGTGGTGATCGGGGGGGACGGCACGCTGGCGATCGCCCATCGGTTCAATGCCGCCGGCGTCCCGTGCGTCGGCGTGCCCAAGACCATCGACAACGACATCGTCGGTACGACCAACTGCTTCGGGTTCGACACGGCGGTGGCGTTCGCCACCGACGCGATCGATCGGCTCCACACCACCGCCGAGGCGCACAAGCGGATCCTCGTCGTCGAGGTGATGGGGCGCTACGCCGGGTGGATCGCCCTCTATGCCGGCGTCGGCGGAGGCGCCGACGCGATTCTGATCCCCGAGATTCCGTTCGACATCGCGGTGGTGGCCGAGCGGCTGCGGGCGCGCGACCAATGGGGCGCGAAGTTCAGCATCGTCGTGGTCGCGGAGGGCGCGATCCCGAAGGGCGGCAAGCTCGCGCTGCTGGAAGAGGCACACGGCGCCTACGTGGAGCGGCTCGGCGGCATCGGCGCCAGCGTCTGCGCGGCGCTCGCCGGGCTCACCGGCAAGGAGACCCGTTCGGTCGTGCTCGGTCATCTCCAGCGCGGCGGAGCGCCGACCAGCTTCGATCGCGTGCTGGCGACGCGCTTCGGCGGCAAGGCGGTGGAACTGGTGAAGCAGGGGCAGTTCGGCACCATGGTCGCCTTCGCCCCGCCGGACATCGTCGCCAGGTCGCTGCAGGACGTCGTGGGCAGGACGAAAATCGTGCCGCCCGACAGCGACCTACTGCTCACCGCCAAGGCGCTTGGCGTGACCTTCGGAGACGAACCGGCGTTCGCGGCGCAGTCCTCATTGGCTGTCTGAGCGCGTCTCCCTTCAGCTTGCGAGAGAGATGCTTCGCGGTTCCTGGCGATACGAGGATCACGAAGCCTTTTCAGGAAGGCGACAGCAGGTCCAGATACTTGAGGGCGCCGCCGGTGTTGAAGAGCACGACCGAGTCGTTCAGACCGATTGTGCCCTGTGAGGTGAGCTGCCGGATGGCGGCCAGCGCCGCGCCCCCCTCCGGGGCGGCGCTGATCCCTTCCGTGCGCCCGATCTCGAGCATGCCCGCGACCATCGACGCATCGGAGACGGCCAGGGCGGTTCCGCCACTTTCGCGGACGGCGCGAAGAATCAGGAAATCTCCGATCGCCCGAGGCACACGGAGACCGTCGGCGACGGTGGCGGCCTGCTCCCATGGCAGGGCGGTGTCGGCGCCCTGCTCGAAGGCCCGCACGATCGGTGCGCACCCGGTTGCCTGAACCGACACCATCTTCGGCCGTCGTCCCGCCGGCATCCAACCGATCCGCTCCAACTCGTCGAACGCTTTCCACATCCCGACCATGCCGGTGCCGCCGCCCGTGGGATACACGAACCAGTCGGGCCATCGCCATTCCATCTGCTCGGCAATCTCGTAGGCCAGCGTCTTCTTGCCTTCGATCCGGTATGGCTCCTTCAGCGTCGAGACGTCGTACCAGCCCAGGGACGCGCCTCTCTCGGCCGCCACGCGTCCGGCGTCGGTGATCAGTCCCTCCACCAGCGTCACCGTGGCGCCGTAGAGGCGGCATTCATCCACGAACGGGCGTTTGGCATCCGCGGGGATGAAGACGTGGCAGGCGAGCCCAGCCGCGGCGGCATACGCGGCGGCGGCGTTGCCCGCGTTGCCCGCGGTCGGCAACGCGATCGTCGTGGCGCCGAGCGACCGCGCGCGCGTGATCGCCGCCGATTGCCCTCGGGCCTTGAACGAGTTGGTCGGATTGAGCGACTCGTCTTTGATGTAGAGCGCTTCGAGGCCGACGGCGGCGCCGAGCCGCTTCGTGTGGACGAGCGGCGTGAAGCCTTCACCCAGCGTGACCGGCTGCTCGCCGGCGAAAATCGGCATCATCTCGCGATAGCGCCACAGCGACGCGTCCCGACCAGTGAGCGAGTCCCGTCTCCAGTGCCGCGCCTGCTCGAGATCGTAGCGGGCGAGCAGGGGCGCGCCGCACCGGCACAGATGATGGCGTTGACGCGGGTCGGCGAGTGGCGCGCCGCAGGGCACGGAGCATTCGAGGTGGGAGAAATACATCTGCGCGCCGATCGCCTTCGCCGATCGCCCGATTGCGGGCCGTCACCGATTCAGCAGGTCCGCGTCCTTCTTTTTCTGCAGCTCGTCGATCTGCCGTACGTGGTTGTCGGTGATCTTCTGGACCTCTTCCAGCCCCTTCTTCTCGTCATCCTCGGAGATCTGCGAGTCTTTCAGCAGCTTCTTCAGCCGGTCGTTGCCGTCGCGGCGCACCTGCCGCACGGCGTTGCGTCCTTCCTCGGCGAGCTTGTGCACGTGGCGCGACAGCTCCTTGCGGCGGTCGTCGGTGAGCGGCGGGATCGGAATCCGCACCACCTTGCCGTCGTTCGACGGATTCAACCCCAGGTCGGCGGAGCGGATCGCCTTCTCGATCGCGCCGAGCTGAGAGGGATCGAACGGCTGCGCCACGATCAGGGTCGGTTCCGGAATCGAGAGGCCGGCGATCTGGTTCAACGGCATCCTCGACCCGTAAGCGTCGACGTGCACGTTGTCGAGAATCGTCACCGAGGCGCGGCCCGAACGGACCCCCGACAGCTCGTGACGCACGTGCTCGAGCGAGATGTTCATCCGCTTGACAACTTCAGCGTACAAGCTCTTGAGATCGTTTACGTCCATCGCTCATCAATCCTTCAAGTCCGGCCGTCCTGCCATCGGCCGATCAGGCGCTCACCATCGACCCGATCGGCTCGCCGGTGATGGCGCGCTTGATGTTGCCGGGCGTGCGCAGGTTGAACACCACGATTGGCAGCCGGTTGTCCATGCACAGCGAGATCGCCGTGGCATCCATCACTTTCAGCCCCTGTTCGAGAACCTGCAGGTACGAGATCCGCTCGAAGCGCGTCGCCGTCGCATCGAGCATCGGATCGGCGTTGTAGATGCCGTCCACCTTGGTTGCCTTCAGGATGACATCGGCCTTGAGCTCCATCGCCCGCAGGGCGGCTGCGGTATCGGTGCTGAAGTAGGGGTTGCCGGTCCCGGCCCCGAACACCACGACGCGGCCCTTTTCGAGGTGGCGGATCGAGCGCCGCCTGATGAACGGCTCGGCGACGGCGCGCATTTCGATGGCGGTGACGACGCGCGTCACCACGCCCTGCTGTTCGAGCGCGTCCTGCAACGCCAAGGCGTTGATCACCGTGGCCAGCATCCCCATGTAATCGGCCGTCGCGCGGTCCATGCCGCGCGCGCTGGCGGCGACGCCGCGGAAGATGTTGCCGCCGCCGATGACGATCGCGGTTTCCACCCCCATCCCTTGAATTTCGGCGATGTCCCGCGCGATCTGCGTCGCCACGGCGGGATCGATGCCGTAGTTCTGCTCGCCCATCAGGGCTTCGCCGGACAACTTCAGGAGAATGCGTTTGTAGGCGGGGGGGGCGGGTGCGGTCACGACAGGGGATTATAGATCGGCGCTCGAGGCTTCCGACTCCAGGCTGGCGCTCCGGGCTGGAGCGCCAGATCGCGAAACCCTGGAGCCCGCAGCCGCTATCGTGACGGCTCGCCCACCTTCAGCCGGGCGAAGCGGATGACCGTGACCGGTGTCCCGAGCGCTTTCCCGGCAGCGGCGATCACCTCGGCGACGCTCATCTTCGGATCGCGGATCGACGGTTGATCGGCGAGCACCACCTGGGAGTAGTAGCTCCCCAGCTTGCCCTCGACGATCTTGTCGATCACGTTGGCCGGCTTGCCCGAGCTCTCCATTTGCGCGCGGTAAATCGACCTCTCTTTGTCGAGCGCTTCCGGCGGCACCGCCGCGCGCGAGACATGGGCCGGGCTCGCCGCCGCAATCTGCATCGCCAGCTCTTTCACCAGCGTCGCGAGCTCCTCCCGCGGGATGATGGCCGGGGTCACGCCGCCGAGCTCGACCTGGACGCCGATCTTGCCGCCGGTGTGGATGTACTGGCCGATGTATCCCTGGCCGGCGTAACGAACGAACCGCGGCACCGCCATGTTCTCGCCCAGCTTCGCGATCCCGGCGGCGATGCGGATCTTCACCGGGCCGTTCGGGTCCTGAAGCCATTGCTCGGTCGCGCCGTCGCCGGCCTTCTCGATCGCGGTCATCACGTCCTGCACCAGCTGCTGGAATTCGTCGGTCCGGGCGACGAAGTCGGACTCGCAGTTCACCTCCACCAGGATGCCGGTCGAGTGGTCGCTCGACAGCGTGCTGCCGATGACGCCTTCACTCGTCACGCGTCCGGCCTTTTTCGCGGCGCTGGCGAGCCCCCGCTTGCGGAGCACGGTCGTCGCCTCTTCGAAGTTGCCATTCGCTTCCTCGAGAGCCGCCTTGCAGTCCATCATCCCCGCGCCGGTCTGGTCGCGGAGCTTCTTCACATCCGCTGCGCTGATCGTCGTTGCCATCGTTTTCGTCTCCACGTAAATCAGCCACGAGCTCACCATGCCGACGCCGGAGGTGACGGACAGGCGCTGTGAACGCCGTGCGCTCTGTGATGAAACGACATCTCGGTACAAAGTAACGCCGGCCTGATGAGCAGGCCGGCGCGCGAGAGACAAGGTCGCCTGCCTGCTGCGCCCGACGCTATGCCGATGCCGGCGCGGTCTCGCGCGGGCGCCGGATCGGGCGCCCGGCGCGTCGCGCGTCGTCGCCGGCCACCGCCGCGGCGGCCTCTTCGGCCTCGCGGGCGGACTCGGCGTCGACCGACTGCTTCATGTCCCGCCCCGCGATTACCGCATCGGCGATCCGCGACGCGAACAGCCGGAGGGCCCGCAGCGCATCGTCGTTGCCGGGAATGACGAAGTCGACTTCGTCCGGATCGCAGTTGGTGTCGACGATGCCGATCACCGGAATCTTCAGCTTGCGCGCTTCGTCGACCGCGATCTTCTCCTTCTTCGTGTCGACGACGAAGACGGCGTCGGGCAGCCGGCTCATGCCGCGAATGCCCTCGAGGTTCTTGAGCAGCTTCTTGCGCTCCTTCTCGTTGCGCGCGATCTCCTTCTTGGACAGCGTGTCATAGCGGCCGTCGCTCGCCATCGTCTCCAGCTCGCGAAGCCGGCCGAGGCTGCGCTGGATGGTGGCGAAGTTGGTGAGGAGACCGCCGAGCCACCGCTCGTTGACATAGAACATGCCGCAGCGCTGCGCTTCTTCGGCGATGACGTCCTGCGCCTGGCGCTTTGTCCCGACGAAGAGAATCGTGCGGCCGCCGGCCGCGAGGCGGGTGATGAACTCCTCGGCGGCGCGGAACAGCTTGACCGTCTTGCCCAGGTCGATGATGTAGATGCCATTCCGCTCGCCGAAGATGTATTCCTTCATCTTCGGGTTCCAGCGCTTGGTCTGGTGGCCGAAGTGAACCCCCGCCTCCAGTAGATCCTTCATCGCGATCGCGGCCAAATAGTCCTCCCTTAACGCTTGCTGAACTGGAAACGCTTGCGCGCGCCGGCCATACCATACTTCTTGCGTTCTTTCGCGCGCGCATCGCGCGTGAGCAGGCCCTCTTCCTTCAGCCGCTTGCGCAGCTCCAGGTTGTACTCGACCAGCGCCCGGGCGATGCCGAGCCGCACCGCGCCAGCCTGCCCTGAGACGCCACCGCCGGCAACCGTGGCCAGGATGTCGAACTTGTCGGCGGTTTCGGTGAGGAGGAGCGGGCGGCGAATCTGAACGCGCAACGCTTCGGTGGGGAAGAACGCATCGAACGCTCGCCGGTTGACGCTGATGGCCCCGCTGCCGGGGCGAAGGAACACGCGGGCGGTGGACGTCTTGCGGCGTCCGGTACCGTAATACTGAACTGCTGTCACGTTACGCGACCTCGAGCTTGGAGGGTTTCTGCGCCGCGTGCGGATGATCCGGACCGGCGTACACCTTCAACTTGCGATACATCGCCGCACCCAGCTTCGTCTTGGGCAGCATCCCGTGCACCGCGTCTTCGACCAGCCGTTCCGGATGCCGCTGCCGGACGACCCGCGCCCGCGTCTCCCGCAGGCCGCCCTCGTACCCGGAGTGCTGGCGGTAGACCTTCTGATCTTCCTTCCGTCCGGTGAGCTTGACCGTTGCGGCGTTCACGACGACGACGAAGTCGCCGACATCGATGAAGGGCGTGTAGGTGGGTTTGTGCTTGCCCTGGAGAAGCCGGGCCACGACCGTCGCAATGCGCCCCAGGACCTGGCCTTCGGCATCGATGACGTGCCAGCGGCCGCTTTCCGCGGCATGCTGCGCGGTTGCCATGAACGTAGACATTCAAAAGACCTGTTAGGGAAGAAACACGGTTCCGCCCGGCGCACTGTCCGGCGGGGACAAACAACGGCAATCCCAAATAATACGGACGTTTCCCCCGACTGTCAAGCACGCGACAGTCCCGGTAAACCGCTCGCGCCCACCAATCGGTGAGGCCTGTGTGCCGATCGGGGACGCATGTGTGCGCCCAGACGACCGATAAGTGGATCGTCGCACGCAATCGTCATCGCCCGGCAACGGATCCCGGAGCTTTCGATCGCAATATCCGCCACCGGGACCGCGGAACGCTCCGATTTGCAGGGAACACGGGGTCGGTCTGGTCCGGTACTGCGCTTGCGACTGAGCCGTGAAGTCCGGCCCTGCCGCCGTGCCGCCCGGATGTGTACCGCATTGAACATGTATCGGTCCAGGCGATTGCCTATGCTTCGTTCGTGAACACGAAATCTGCAGCTTACTGAGTCAACGACAACGATGTTTGGTCTCGGAAAAACGACAAAATCGGTGGTCGGGCTCGACATCGGGTCGAGCGCCGTCAAGGCGATCGAGCTGAAGCCGGTTGGCAAGGGGTTCCGTGTCGTCGCCTTCGCCGTCGAGCCGGTGCCGCACGAGAGCATCGTCGACGGCGCGATCGTCGATGCCACAGCCGTCGCCGGCGCCATCCGCCGCCTGTTCCAGAACGGCGCCTTCAAAAGCAAAGAGGTCGCCGCCTCGCTGTCGGGCAACGCGGTCATCGTCAAGAAGATCAGCCTTCCGCTGATGACCGATGCTGAGCTCGCCGAATCGATCAACTGGGAAGCGGAGCAGTACATTCCGTTCGACATCCAGGATGTCAATCTCGACTACCAGATCCTCGACCCCGGCACCGACGCCGGCGGCAAGGGGACGATGGAAGTGCTTCTGGTGGCGGCGAAGAAAGACAAGATCGCCGACTACACCGGCGTCATCGTGCAGGCGGGCCGCGTCCCGGTGGTCCTCGATGTCGACGCCTTCGCGCTCCAGAATGCCTACGAAGCGAACTACGGCCTCGACCCCGAGGCCGTGGTCGTGCTGCTGAACGCCGGAGCCAGCGCCATCAACATCAACATCCTGAGCGGCGGGCGGTCGCTGTTCACCCGCGACATCTCGATGGGGGGGAACGCCTACACCGAAGCGGTGCAGAAAGAGCTCAACCTGCCATTCGCGAGCGCCGAGCTCGCGAAGAAGGGGCAGCCGCTCGAGGGCCTTACCTACGACGATGTGCGGCCCGTGCTGCACGCCATGACCGAGAACGTGCTGCTCGAAATCCAGAAGACCTTCGACTTCTTCAAGGCGACCGCGGCGTCGGAGCGTATCGATCGCATCCTCCTGAGCGGCGGCGCTTCAACGGTCGACGGGTTCGCGACCTCGCTCGAGGAGCGCTTCGGCGCCCCGGTCGAAGCGTTCGAGCCATTCAAGAACATAGCCTTCAACCCCCAGGATCTTCACATCGACGATTTCGCTCACATGGTTCCCACGGCCGCCGTGGCCGTCGGGCTGGCGCTCAGAAAAGCGGGCGACCGATGATCCGGATCAACCTTCTCGCAATCGAGCGCAAGGCGGCGAAGAAGCCGGTCACCTTCGGCACCGGTCCGAAGCTCACGGTCGCCGCCGCCCTCATTCTCCTGTCGGCCGCGGGATTCGTTGGCTGGCGCTACATGGCCATCGACGCCGAGTCCAAGCGTCTCGATGCGGACATCGCCGCTGCCGACCAGGAAGTGCTGCGGCTCCGCTCCGTCCTCGCCCAGGTGGCGCAGTTCGAGCAGCAGAAGGCGCTGCTGCAGCAGCGGGTCAACCTCATCGAGCAGCTCAGGAGCGACCAGACCGGTCCGGTTCACATGCTCGATCAGATCAGCCGCGCCTTGCCGTCGATGATGTGGCTCACCGACCTCAAACAGACACCGGTTGCGAACGAGGTGGTGATCGCAGGTCGCTGCACCACCCTCACCGGGCTCTCCGACTTCGTCGGCAATCTCGAGGCCTCCGGGTACTTCAAGAGGTCGGTCGAAATCATCAGCAGCGTGACCGAGCCGCTGACGACGCCGCCGTTCGAGCTGGTGAGCTTCGAGATCAAGGCGGTGTTTCAGCAGCCGGGCGGCGCGGGGCGCGCCGCCGAGGCGGCGGCGGCAAAGCCCGGCAACTGAAGCGCCGGCGGCGACGCGGATTCGGCTCGGAGACCTGGGAGGTCCTATGGAGATCAGTCTCACAAAGCTACCGTGGCACGCGCAGCTTGGCGCGTTCCTGGCGCTTGGGCTCGTGGCGTGCGGCGCCTTCTACTACTACTACGAGAGGCCGCAGCGCGCCGCGATGGTCGGGCGGGAATCACAGCTGAGCGCCCTGCGTGCCGACATCGACCGGGGCCTGGTCACGTCACGGAAGCTCACCGAGTTCGCGGGCGAGGTCGCCTCCCTCGAGGGACGTCTCGCCGACCTTCGCGCCGTGCTGCCTGAAGAGAAGGACGCCGCCGACCTGCTGCGCCGCATGCAGACTGTGGCGACGCAGTCGAACCTCACGATCAAGAGCTTCAAGCCGGCCCCGGTCGTCACCAGGGAGCTGCACGCCGAATGGCCGATCAACCTCGAGCTCGACGGCACCTACCACAACCTGGCGTTGTTCTTCGACCGCGTCGGCAAGTTCACGCGGATCGTCAACATCTCGGGTCTGACCGTCCGCGGAGTCGAGAAGCCGGGAAGCGGCACGACGATCACGGCCGGATGCGTCGCGACCACGTTCGTCCTGCTCGACACTCCGGTTCCGCCAACGGGCACCGCCGGTTAGGCGAAAAAGGTGGCATGACGATGAAGACAGCACTTGCGTTGGTGGCTCTCGTGGCGATCCCGTTCACCGCTCGTGGCCAGGGCGCGCCGCCTGCCGCACCGGCGCCACCAGAGAGCTACGTCTACACGGTCGACGGCCGGCGCGACCCCTTCCAGAATCAGGTCGGGACCGGCACCGACGCCGGGCCGGCCGAGCGCGGAGAGGGCGCGGCCGGGCTCACGCTGAGCGAAATAACCGTGCGCGGCGTCATGCAGAGCCGCGGATCGCTGATCGCCATGATCCAGGGCGCCAACAACCGGACCTACGTCATCCACCCGGGTGACCGGCTCGCGGACGGTGTCGTGAGGGCGGTGACGCCGGAGGGCCTGATCGTGCTGCAGGACATCAACGATCCGCTGTCGAGCGAAAAACAGCGGGAAGTCCGAAAGCTGCTCCGTTCTCTCGAAGGTGCGAAGGAGTGACTGTGCCAAGGGGCGTTGCCCTGTTTCTGCCGTTCGTGCTCGCCACGGCGGTCGCCGTCGCCGAACACTCGGGCGCCGCCGGCGCCGCCGTACCCGAGGCGAGGCTGACGGCGATCAGCTCGCAGGGAGACGCGGAGAACGCCCGGCTCGTGATTGAGGCTTCGGCCCCGGTGACGTGGGTCACCACCCGGCCCGACCCGTTGACGGTGCTCCTCGACTTCCGGAACGTCGCGGCCGACGGCGTCGCGAACGCCGTGGCATCGAACGCCCGGGGCCCGATCAGCGCGGTCGCCGTCGAGTCGGCCGATTCCGGAGGGACGACGATCTCGCGCGTGCGGATCTCGCTCTCGACACCGGTGGCGCACCATGTGAAAAGCGATCGCAACACGGTGGTCGTCGACTTCGATGCGCACTCGCTGCCGGCGCCGCGGCCAGACACCCGCCTGGCGGACGGCGGCATGGCGGCGGGTCGACTGACCGCCCGCATCGAGACGCCGGCGATCGATCCGATTGCCGCACTCGGGTTGTCGAGCCCGGCGGCCGCGGGCCGTCAGGGCCCGGCGCCAGCCGGCGGGGCCGTTGCCACCACCCTCCAGGCTCCGGCGCCCCCGGCGCCGACATCACCGCAGACCACGCCAGCGCCCAGCGACACGCTGCAGGCAGGACGGGGCGGCCGCCAGTACAGCGGCACGCCGGTGAGCCTCGACTTCCAGCAGGCCGATCTCCGTGCGGTGCTGCGGGTGTTCTCGGAAATCAGCGGCCTGAACATCGTCATCGATCCGACGGTGCAAGGTACGGTGGACGTGGCGTTGCGCGACGTGCCGTGGGACCAGGCGCTCGACATCATTCTTCGAGCCAACAAGCTCGGCTACCTGTTGGATGGCACCATCGTCCGGATTGCGCCGCTGACCGCCCTGGCCGAAGAAGAGGCGTTGCGGCGGAAGCTGGCCGACGAGCAGTCGTTGTCCGGTGACCTGCAAGTGTTCACCAAGACGCTGAGCTATGCCCGGGCCGAGGAACTGCAGGCGCTGCTGCTCAAGAGCGCCCTGTCGCAGCGCGGCACTGTGCAGGTGGATCCGCGGACCAACACGCTGATCATCACCGACCTGCAGGATCGGCTGACCACGGCGGCCGATCTCATTGCCACCCTCGATCGCGCCCAGCCGCAGGTGGAGATCGAAGCGCGCGTCGTCCAGACGAACAAGGACGCGGCGCGGGCGCTTGGCGTGCAGTGGGGATTCGCCGGCCGGGTCGATCCGGCGGTTGGCAATACCACCAACCTCGCATTTCCGAACAACGGCAGCCTGACCGGGCGGCTCGGCGACGCGCAGGGACCGACCGATCAACCGACGGCGGTGGACCTGGCGGCCGAGGGGGCGTTGAACGCAGTTGGCCTGGCGCTCGGATCAGTGAACGGCGCCTTCAACCTCGATGTCGCGCTGTCGGCGCTCGAGCGATCCGGCAACGGCCGGCTGCTGTCGACGCCGCGCGTCACCACGCAGAACAACGTCGAGGCGGAAATCAAGCAGGGCGTCCAGATTCCCATTCAAACCGTGGCCAACAACACGGTCACCGTCACGTTCAAGGATGCGGCGCTGACGCTCCGAGTGACGCCACAGATCACCGCCTCCGGCACCGTCATCATGAAAATCGCGCTCGAGAACGCCACCGCCGACTTCAGCCGGCAGGTCGGCGGCATCCCGCCGATCAACACCCAGAGCGCGATCACCACGGTGCTCGTCAGCGACGGACAGACCACCGTCATCGGCGGCATCTACACGAGCACGGAAGCCACGACCAACGATCGGACGCCGGGACTGAGCCG
Source organism: Luteitalea sp. (assembly GCA_009380045.1). Classification (GTDB taxonomy): domain Bacteria; phylum Acidobacteriota; class Vicinamibacteria; order Vicinamibacterales; family CAVVIG01; genus WHSN01. The sequence continues at coordinate 14,873 of WHSN01000007.1, read as the reverse complement.
CGTCCCATTCCTCAAGTGGCTGTTCCAGCGCGACACGTTCACCGACCAGAGCTCGGAGCTTCTGATCTTCATTACTCCGCGCATCATCGTCGGGTGAGGGCCTATGCGTGACATGCGAACCTGGAAAACAGTCGCCAGCCTGATCGTCCTGGCATCGACCGTCTCGTGCGGAGACGTTGCACGGCAGGGACGTTCGCCGATGTACCTCGTCATAGACAGCTTGAAGGGGTCGAGCGGTAACGTGACTGACGAAGAGGCTTCGGACGTGCTGCATTCGGACGTGCTTACCGCAGTCTCGTCCCCAGAACCGTGCAGCGCCACCAGCCTCTGTTATGCCGTATTCAACGATTCGGGCGTGGTGATTCTCAGGCTCTCGCCGAAGGACGTGGCCACGCCGGGCGTCGGCAACCAGCCGTCGACGAACAATCAGGTGACGATCAATCGGTACCGGGTCGCATATCGGCGCGCGGACGGCCGCAACACGCCCGGTGTGGACGTGCCCTACGCATGGGATGGCGCAGTGACCGGAACAGTGCCCGCTACCGGAACGGCTTCGCTGGCGTTCGAGCTCGTCCGACACACAACGAAAAGAGAGCCCCCGATCGTTCAATTGACCCGGAGCCCAACGACGATCACGACGATCGCCGACATCACCTTCTACGGACGGGATCAGGTCGGCAACGACATCAGCGTCACCGGGTCGATTCAAGTCGACTTCGGCGACTTTGGAGTTCAGTAACCCATGCGCAGCGCGCAATTCGCTCGCCTAATCGTGTTGGTGTCGGTGGCGGTGAGCGCGTGCACCGTTAAGGACACAGACATCCCGTCGCTGACTGGACCGTCCGAGTACGCCCTCTCGATCGAGGTCACGGCGACACCTGACCACATCAGACAGGACGGCGAATCTCAATCAGCCGTGGTGGTCAGAGCGAGGGACGCAAACGGGCAGCCGGTGCGCGCGCTGGCGATCCGCCTGGACATGGCGGTGGGACCGACGATTCAGGATTTCGGCACGCTGTCGGAGCGGAACGTCGTCACGGGGAACGACGGCCTGGCCAAGGCCGTGTACACCGCGCCACCGACCCCGCAAGGTTTCAACGGATCGGGGACGACGATGTCCATTCGGGCCACCCCGTACGGGACGAACTCCCTGACCTCCGTGTCGCACTCCGTGTCGATCGAACTGGTCCCACCGGGTGTTATTCTCCCGCCCGGAGGCGCCCCGACCGCAAGCTTCGTCGTCTCTCCGACCCCGTTGAGTGCCGGAGTTGCGGCCCGGTTCGATGCCTCCGCGAGCCTGCCCGGAACGGATTCCTCGCAGCTTACGTATAGCTGGTCGTTCGGGGACGGGTCGGGCGCCAGCGGGGTTGCGGTGAACCACACGTTCGCCACAGTCGGAACGTTCAGCGTAACCCTGACGGTAACCAACGACCGCGGCCTCACCGCACAGACGATGCAACCGGTAAGTGTCGGAGCCACCGCGCTCCCGGTGGCTGTCTTTGTCTTCTCGCCGGCGGCACCGGTTCCGGGGAAAGAGATACAGTTCAACGGTCAAGGCTCCACGGCGCCGTCCGGTCGGAGAATCACCCAATATCTGTGGAACTGGGGTGACGGAGAGACGGGGACGGGCGCCCTCCAACAGCACGACTACCTGGAAGAGGGGGTCTATTCGGTGGTGCTGACGGTCGTCGACGACATCGGTCAGCGCGGCTCCGCGACCCAGCCGGTCACCGTGAAGTTCCCGGACGCTCCGACTCCGACCCCGCCGACCGCGGCCTTCGTGTTCTCGCCCGCGGAGCCGGAGCCGGACGAACCTGTGCTGTTCAACGCCGGGGTATCGTCACCAGGTCCAGCGACTCGACAGTACCGCTGGAATTGGGGCGACGGCACCACGACCGACACCCTTGAAGAGCTTCAAAGTCACACGTATGAGGAGGAGGGTACCTATACGGTAGTGCTGACCGTCATCGATGGGACTGACCCGGCTCAACGTGACACCGACTCCAAACCGGTCCCCGTGGGGATTGTAACGCCTCCGACGCCGTAGCCGGTCTTCGAAGATCGCAGCCGCCGGGTCCACGGGGTCCGGCGGCGGTCTGACACCTCCTTTACAATCAGCCGATCCCTGGACGGGTTCGGCGCGAAGGCACTCTACGCCAGCGTCACGGCCCTGCTGCGGCTGGCTACCTCTCTACCCATGTCCCACGCGCCGACCGGCATCCTGGCCTCGAGACATCAGCAGATTCGACAGGCGATCGTCGGTCGTTCACTCGACGCGCTGGTCGTCACATCGCTGCCGAACATCACCTATCTGACGAACTTCTCCGGCAGCTCGGCGGCGGTCGTGATGACGGAAGACCGCATCCTGTTCTTCACCGACTCCCGATATCACACCACCGTGACGGAACGTCAGGCGGGCCCCTGCGCCTGTCCCGGTTTCGAGCTGGTCGTGGTCGAGGGCTCGTACGATGCGACCGTGACGGCCCATCTCGCGCGCCTCGGCGCCAGGCAGATCGGCTTCGAGGCGGCGCACCTCACGGTGAGCCGCCATGAGTGGATCGCGTCCACCCTGACCGCGCAGTCGCCAGGCTCCAAGCTGGTCGCGACCGAGGGGGTCGTTGAGGTGGGCCGCGTCGTGAAGGACGCGTACGAGGTGGGCGTGCTCCGCGAAGCGGCGCAGCGGCTGTCGGATGTCGCGACCGCGGCGTTCGCCGACGTTCGGACGGGACTGACCGAACGGGAGGTGGCCGGCAGCATCGATCGGCGAATCAGGGAAGCGGGTTTCGAGCGCCCGGCCTTCGAGACCATCGTGGCCTCCGGGCCCAACTCCGCCCTGCCGCATGCGCGGCCGACGGAGCGAAAGTTGACCGAAGGCGACCTGGTGGTGCTGGACTTTGGCGGCGTCTACGACTCATACTGCGTGGACCTTACACGGACCGTGGCGGTTGGACGCGCGTCCGCCCGCAGTCGGGAGGTTCATGCGGCGGTGCTGAGCGCCCATGACGCGGCGGTGGCCGCCGTCGTGCCGGGGCAGTCACGTTTCGCGATCGATGCCGCCGCCCGCGCTCGTCTCGAGGCGGCGGGCATGGCCGACGCGTTCGGGCACGGCACCGGCCACGGCCTCGGGATCGAGATTCACGAAGATCCCCGGATCGTGAAGCGCCGGCCGGACGTGGACACGCGCGGCGAGCAGGTCGCGCTCGGGATGGTGTTCACCATCGAGCCGGGGGCGTATTTCCCGGGCTGGGGCGGCGTCCGGATCGAAGACGACGTGCTCGTCACCAAGGGCGGCGTTGAAACGCTGACGCGGGTGACCACCGAACTACTGGAACTCTGACATCACACACTGAATGGATCTCGACCAGCTGAAGCAGATTCTCGAGCTTGTCCGCGAGCACGAGCTCGCCGAGTTCGAGGTGGAGCACGATGGTCTTCGGCTGAAGATCCGCAAGGACGCCACGGGAGCCCTGGCGGTGACGCCCGGGGCGGGCGCAGCGGTGCCGGCGGCTCCTCCGGTTGCCGGAGCAGCCGCGACGCCCGCCGCCATCACGCCGGCTGCGGTTCCGACCGCCGCCGACATCGCCGACAGCGAGATCGAGCTGGCGGTCGTCAAGTCGCCGATCGTCGGCACCTTCTATCGTTCGTCGGAGCCGGGTTCGGCGGCGTTTGTCGAGATCGGCTCGACGGTGAAAAAAGGGCAGGTGCTCTGCATCATCGAAGCGATGAAGCTGATGAACGAGATCGACTCGGAGTACGACGGGGAGATCGTGAACATTCACGTCGAGAACGGCCAGCCGGTGCAATACGGCGAGCGGCTGTTCGCGATCAGAACGAAGTAGCGCGGCGGACTGCCGCAGGTACATGTTCAAGAAAATCCTGATCGCGAACCGCGGCGAGATCGCGATGCGCATCATCTTCGCCTGCCGCGAGCTCGGGGTCAAAACCGTCGCCGTCTACTCCGAGGCGGACGAGAACTCGCTGCACGTCCGGTTTGCCGACGAGGACGTCTGTATCGGTCCGGCCCGCAGCGCCGACAGTTACCTGAACGTGCCGGCGGTCATCAGCGCCGCCGAGATCACCGGCGCCGACGCGATTCACCCGGGCTACGGCTTCCTGTCGGAAAGCGCCTACCTCGCCGAGGTGTGCGAGGCGTGCCATATCAAGTTCATCGGCCCCGACCCGCAGGTGATTCGCCTGATGGGCGACAAGGCGCGCGCCCGCCGGGTGATGCGCAAGGCCGGTGTGCCGATCCTGCCCGGCAGCGAAGGGCCGGTCGAGACGGAGGAGAAGGCGCTGAAGGTCGCCAGGGACATCGGGTTTCCGGTGATCGTCAAGGCGACCAACGGCGGCGGCGGGCGCGGCATGCGCGTCGTGCGGGCGGCGGGGGAGTTGTCGAACGCCGTCAAGACGGCGCAGCGCGAGGCCGAGGCCGCGTTCGGCGTCGGCGACGTCTACATCGAGAAGTACGTCGAGTCGCCGCGCCACATCGAATTCCAGATTCTGGGCGATCAGCACGGGTCGGTGGTGCACCTGGGCGAGCGCGAGTGCTCGATTCAGCGCCGACATCAGAAGCTGATCGAAGAGTCGCCATCGCCGGGGCTGACCGAGAAGATGCGCCGCCGGATCGGCGGCATCGTCATCGACGCGGCGAAAGCGGTGCAGTACACCAACGCCGGCACCTTCGAGTTCCTGATGGATCCCGACGGCCGCTTCTATTTCATGGAAGCAAATACGCGCCTGCAGGTCGAACATCCGGTCACGGAAATGGTGACCGGCATCGACATCGTGAAAGAGCAGATCCGGATCGCCGCCGGCGAGCGGCTCGGCTTCAAGCAGAGCGACGTCACCTTCACCGGTCACTCGATCGAATGCCGGGTGAACGCCGAAGATCCGGAGACGTTCGTGCCCTCGCCCGGGGTGATCCACGTGTTCAGCATCCCGGGAGGTCCGGGCGTGCGCATCGAGACGCTGGCACACTCCGACTGCACGATTTCCCCCTACTACGATTCGATGATCGCGAAGATCATCGTCCACGGCCGCGACCGGCACGAGGCGATCGCACGGATGCGGCGCACGCTCGAAATGACGGTCATCGAGGGCATCAAGACCTCGATTCCCCTCCATCTCCGGATCCTGAGCGACCCCGAGTTCGTGAGCGGCAAGCTGAGCACCTCGTTCATGGACCGCTTCTTCGCCCGCCAGCGGACCGGCGGCCGACTCGCCGAAGCGGTGTAGTTGGCCGCGCTCCCGTCGTCACTGTACGTCGTGTGCGATGCCGAGGCCTGCGCGCGGGCCGGCTGGTCGCTGCCCGACTTCGCCGCCGCCTGTCTCGACGGCGGTGCCCGGTTCCTGCAGATCCGCGACAAGCGGAATGGCGGCCGGGCGATGCTCGAGGCGGCGCTGGCCGTGGTCGCGCGCGCCGCCGCCGTCGGCGCGACCGTGATCGTGAACGACCGGGCCGATATCGCGCGGCTCGCGAATGCCGCCGGCGTGCACGTCGGCCAGGACGATCTGGCGCCGGCCGACGCGCGCACGGTGGTTGGCGACTCGGCGATTGTCGGCCTGTCCACCCACACCGACGCGCAGGTTCAGGACGCGGTGCGGCAGCCGATCTCGTACCTCGCGATTGGCCCGGTGTTCGGCACCGTCAGCAAGCGGACCGGCGACGAGGCTGTCGGTCTCGATCGAGTCAGCCAGGCGGGATCCGCCGCCAGAGATGCCGGCCTTCCCCTGGTCGCGATCGGCGGCATCACACTCGATCGCGCGCGCGAGGTGATCGCCGCCGGCGCGACCAGCGTTGCCGTGATCGGCGACATGTTCGTCGGTCGCGACCCCGCGATCCGCGTGCGCCAGTATCTGCATCTCCTCGGCCGGTCCATCTCCTGAAGGTATAATCCGGGCCGGAGATCCGCCGATGAATCAACTGTTCCGCACGAAATCACTCGCGCTCTTGATGGAGGAGATGACCGGTGAGAACCGGCTCCGCCGCGTCCTCGGCCCGGTGCAGCTCACCAGCCTGGGTGTCGGCGCGATCATCGGCGCGGGCATCTTCGTGGCGACCGGATCAGCGGCTCACAACGTCGCCGGACCGTCGTTGATGATTTCGTACGTGCTCGCCGGAGTGACGTGTATCTTCGCCGCCCTGTGTTATGCGGAGTTCGCATCGATGGTGCCGGTTGCCGGGTCGGCCTATACCTATGCCTATGCGACCCTGGGTGAGCTGTTCGCCTGGATCATCGGTTGGGATCTGGTGCTCGAATATGCCGTCGGATCGGCGACCGTCGCCAACGGCTGGTCAGGCTACTTTCAAAGCGTACTGGCCAAGTTCGGCATCCAGCTGCCGGCCGCCCTGAGCGGCCCACCGATGATCTACGACACCGCCGCGGGGCAGTTCGTGCAGACCGGCGGCATCGTCAACCTGCCTGCGGTCCTGATCGTGGCCATCGTCACGATCGTGCTGGTGAAGGGGATTCAGGAGAGCGCGCGTTTCAATGCCACCATGGTCGGCGTCAAGCTGGCCGCCGTCCTGTTCGTGATTCTGGTCGGTGCGTTCTTCGTCGATCCGGACAACTGGACGCCGTTTGCGCCGTACGGGATGACCGGCGTGAGCTTCTTCGGCAACACCCTGTTCGGTCAGGTGAACGCCGGCGGGCAGCCGGTCGGAATGATCGCCGGCGCGGCCATCATCTTTTTCGCCTACATCGGCTTCGACTCCGTCTCCACCCACGCCGAGGAAGCGAAGAACCCGAAACGGGACGTGCCGATCGGCATCATTGCGTCGCTGGTCATCTGCACGGTGCTGTACATCGCCGTAGTGGCAGTGCTCACCGGCATGGTCAGGTACGACAGAATCAGCATCGACGCCGGGGTCTCCGACGCCTTCAAGCAGGCGGGGTTGCCGTGGGCGGAGTTCATCATCGCTTCGGCCGGTGTCGCCGGCATCACATCGGTGCTCCTGGTCCTGATGCTGTCGGCGCCACGCGTGTTTCTCGCGATGGCCCGCGACGGGATGGTTCCCCGCGCCTTCTTCGCCGACGTGCACCCGACGTTCCGCACCCCGTGGAAGTCGACGATTCTGGTCGGGGTCTTCGTGGCGACCATGGCCGGATTCCTGCCGCTTGACGCGCTGCTGCACCTGACCAACATCGGGACCCTGTTCGCGTTTCTGATCGTCTGCGCGGCGGTGCTCATCATGAGACAGACCAACCCGGCCGCCGAACGGCCGTTTCGTGCGCCCTTCTACCCGGTGGTGCCGATTCTGGGCATTCTGAGCTGCCTGCTGCTGATGTTTTCACTCCCGGTGGAGAACTGGTACCGGCTGATCCTCTGGCTGGCGCTCGGGCTCGTTCTCTATTTCATGTACGGACATCGCCACAGCGCGTTGCGGAAACGTGACGAAGCCATCGCGGCCTCGGGCGCCCCTCGACGGGGATAACCGAGGCGTCCCATGGCTGCCAGACTGCTCGACGGCTCGGCCGTCGCCCGACAGATTCGCGCCGAGATGCGCCCCGACATCGAGGCGTTCACCGCCCGCGCCGGCAGGCCCCCTGGCATCGCGCTGGTGCTGGTCGGCAGCAACGCCGCCTCGGAGCTGTATGTCGGCAGCAAGCTCAAGTCGGCCGGAGAGAGCGGGCTCAGGGCCGATCTCGAGCGTCTGCCCGCCACCGCCTCACTCGACGATCTCCTTCGCCTCGTGGACCGTCTGAACCGGAGCGAGCTCCACGACGGCATCCTCGTGCAGTCTCCCCTCCCGCCGGCAATGGGCTCGCACGCGGAGCGGCGCGTGTTCGACGCGATTGCTCCCGGGAAGGACGTCGACGGCTTCAACCCGATCAACGTCGGCCGGCTGGTGCAGGGACGCGCCGGCCTGGTGGCGTGCACGCCATCTGGTGTGATCGAGATCCTGGAGCGGTCGAACATCGCCATTGCCGGCGCGCGCGCGGTCGTGATCGGGCGCAGCGACATCGTCGGCAAGCCGATGGCCCTGCTCCTCCTCCATCGGCACGCGACGGTCACGATCTGCCACTCGCGGACGACGGACCTGCCACGCGTCGCGCGAGAAGCAGACATTCTCGTGGCGGCGTTGGGCCGTCCGGCTTTCGTCACCCCTGATTTCGTGAAGCCTGGCGCAACGGTGGTTGACGTCGGCACCTCGCGCGTCGAGGACCCGGCGTTGGTGGCGCGGCTGTTCCCGGCCGGATCGCGGCGGCGCGAAGCGTTCGAACGTCGCGGAGCGCTGGTGCTGGGCGATGTGCACCCTGACGTCGAGCAGGTCGCCGGGGCGCTGACCCCGGTGCCCGGCGGAGTCGGACCACTCACCATCGCGATGCTGCTGAAGAACACCGTGCGCGCCGCGGAAGACCGATTCGCCTGAGTATCGAGGACATGCTGCTGATCCGGTGCGCTCGAGGGCGATGAGGTTTCGTGCTCACGTGTTTCGTGCACATTGAGGGCTCGATGCTCAAAGTCGCGCTCACCGGCGGCATTGCAACCGGCAAGAGCTACGTCCTCGCCCGCCTTCGTCTGCGCGGCGTGCCCTGCCTCGATGCCGACGAGCTGGCGCACGGCGTGATGGCCGAGGGCACCGAGGCGTCGCAGGCGATTGCCGCCCGGTTTGGCCCCGAGGTCCTCGATTCCACCGGCGCCGTCGACCGCCGCACGCTGGCGCCGCTGGTTTTTTCCGATGCCGCGGCGCGGCGCGATCTCGAAGCGATCGTCCATCCGGCGGTGTACCGTGCCATCGAGGCGGGCTTCCGGGCCTTTGAGCTGATCGGCGGATCGCCGGTGGCGGTGGCGGCCGTGCCGCTGTTGTACGAGACCGGCCGTGACGGCGATTTCGCCCGCGTCGTCGCGACGATGTGCGACCCGGAGGTCCAGTTGGCGCGGCTGCAGCAGCGCGGTCTCAGCGAGATCGAGGCCCGCCAGCGGCTCGCGGCGCAGATGCCGGCCGCGGAAAAGGCCGCGCGCGCCGATCATGTGATTCGAACCGATGGCGGGTTCGAGGAGACCGACCGGCGGGTCGATCATCTGATCAGACTTCTACTTCCGTAGAGTCCTGGGCGGGAGCGATCCGCTCCTCGACGAAGGTGTTCCAGTCGTGGCAGTGCGGACACTGCCAGAGAAGCTCGGTGCTGCGATATCGACACCTCATGCAGACGTGAGGATCGAGGTAGAACACCGCGTGCTCGGTGAGATCCCCGTATCGATCGACGAGCGTTTGCGGATGCCTGAGCTGTCCCAGCGTCCGCCAGATGGCCTGATGGATGCTCAGCGCGTGCGGGTTTTGCACCAGGGCCGCAAACAGCAGATCGAGCGCTCCCTGCGGGCTGCCGTCGCTGATCAGGTGTCGTGCGAGCGCCAGCCGCGCCCGCCAGTCCTGGGGGTTCTCCTCGATCAGCCGTTCGCAGAGCTTCGTGAAGCGATCGGGGCTGCCGCTCCTGACGGCGTGCGCCTCCAGCCGGTCGAAGGTCAGGTATGCCCGGTCTGGCGCGATCTCAACCAGTGTCTCCCAGATGGTGACGGCATCCTTCTCCTTGCCCTCGGCGACGCGCACGTCACCCAGGTTGAGGTATGCCGGGATGGCGCGCGCGTCGAGGTCGAGCGCCGCCTGGAAGTGCCGCACCGCTTCCGGGTAATCCTTCCGGCGCATCGCTTCGAGACCGATCTCGTTTTCGAGGAACGCCAGAATCGCCTGGCTCTGCGGCTGCGACTCGATCGCCGCCAGCTTCGTCAGACGCTGACGGGTGTCGTAGGCCTCGATCCACTGGTGCTGTTCCTCGTGAAGCTTCTGCAGGTTCACCAGGGCGTACTCATTCTTCGGATCGAGCCGCAGCACCTCGTTGAAGGCTTCAACCGCGCGATCGACGAACCCGCCGCGCTTGTAGTCGAGGCCGAGGCAGAGCAGCACGTACGCATGCTCGACGCGGCTCAAGCGCGCGCGCTGCAGCAACGACTGGTGCACGGTGATCGCCTTGCCGACCTGCCCTTTCTCGCGATAGAGGTTGCCCAGAATCATGTGGACTTCGAGCGCCTCGGCGTCGAGGCTCGCCGCATGACTCAGTTCTTCGATCGCGAGGTCGATTTGATTGGAGACGAGGAAGTTGAGGCCGAGGATGTAATGCGGCGACTGACGGGCGCGCCGGCGGTCGATCCACGTTCCGCCGCGCAGCTTGTAGCGTTCCCAGGCCTTGCCAATCGCGAGCCCCGCCAGCAGCGCGATCAGCGCAGCGAGCAGAGGCGCGTAGCTGTTCATGTCGTGGTCGGCACCCCGTGCGACTCGTTCAAGTAGGCCTCGACGACCCCGTCCCAGACGCCCTGGGCGCGCAGCACCAGCTCGATCAGCTCGCGGCCGGCGCCACGCCCCCCTCCCGATGTCGTGACGACGTCCACGCGGGAGCGGACCTCCAGCACCGCATCCGCCGGGGCGGCGGACAGGCCGACCCGCTTGAGCACCGCCAGGTCGACGATGTCGTCGCCCATGTAGGCGACATCCTCGTTCGCCAGCTTCAGGTCCGACACGATCTGCTCGTATGACGCGAGCTTGTTCAACACCCCCTGGTAGACCAGCGTGATGCCCAGCTGTGCCGCCCGCTGCGGCGTCGTCGGCGAGTTGCGCGCGGAAAGGAAGCCGACCCTGATGCCGGCACGCTGCGCCCAGATCATCGCGATCCCGTCGCGGATCGCAAAGTTCTTGCTCTCGGTCCCGTCCGCGTGCACCACCACCACGCCGTCGGTGAGGACACCGTCGACGTCGAACAGCATCAGCTTGACGCGGGCCGCCTTGGATTGAACCGTCACGTCAGAACAGCTCCGTGCGCCACAGGTCGTGGATGTGCACGACGCCCGCAACCCTCTGCGGCTCGCCGGCGACGACGACGATCGACGTGATCTTGCGCTGCTCGAGGATGCTCAGCGCCTCGACGGCCAGCGTGTTCGGCCCAATCGTGATCGGACTCCGGGTCATGAGCTCGGCGGCGGTCATGTTCGCGATCTCGGCGGCCCGCTCCATGTGGCGCCGCAGATCGCCGTCGGTGATGATGCCAATCAGCCGTTCCTGCGTATCGACGACGCAGGTCATGCCGAGCCCTTTCCTCGACATCTCGTAGATCACGTCGCGCAGCCGCGTCTCGGCGCCGACGATCGGACACTGCTCTCCCGCGTGCATGAGGTGCTCGACGTGCATCAGCCGCTTGCCGAGCTTACCGCCCGGGTGCAGGCTGGCGAAATCCTCCTGCCGGAAGCCCTTCGCGACCAGCAGCGTCATGGCCAGGGCGTCACCGATGGCGAGCGCCGCCGTTGTGCTCGCGGTTGGCACCAGGTTCAACGGGCACGCCTCCTCCGTGACGCTGGAATCGAGGGCGACATCCGCGGCCTGCGCCAGGCTGGAGGTGGAGCCGCCGGTGATTGCGATCAGCCTGGCCCCGAGCCGCTTGATCGTTTCGAGCAACCGGAGAATCTCGCCGGTTTCACCGCTGTACGACAGCGCGATCACGACATCGTCTCTCTGAACGACACCGAGATCGCCGTGGATGGCCTCGGCCGGGTGCAGGAAGAAGGCCGCGGTGCCGGTGCTCGCCAGCGTCGCTGCGATCTTCCGGCAGATGATCCCCGATTTCCCCATGCCGGTGACGATCACGCGGCCGCCGCAGGTCTGCAGCATCTCGACCGCGCGCTCGAACTTGCCGTCGATGCGGGGGACGAGCGCCAGTATGGCGGCGGCTTCCGTCTGCAGCACCTTACGCGCCAGCGCAAGGTCAGCCACGGGCTCGTGAGACTCCGGCGTCGGGTTGCGCGCGTTCGGCGTTCTTCACGATCGTGTCGATCGCCATCAGCCGTCGGAGCAGCGGCTCGAGCAGGTCGAGTGCGAGCGCGTTCTGGGCGTCGCTCTTCGCACCGGCCGGCTCTTCGTGAACCTCGAGGAACATCCCGTCGACGCCGGCGGCGACGCCGGCGGAGGCGAGCGGCGTGATGTATTGCGCGAGGCCGGCGGTGACGCCGTCGCCCCCGCCGGGCAGCTGAAGGCTGTGGGTCACGTCGAAGACGACCGGCAGCCCTTGCTCGCGCATCATCGGAAACGCCCGCATGTCCACGACGAGGTTATGGTAGCCGAAGCTGGTGCCGCGCTCGGTGACGATCACTCGCGGGTTGCCGGCGCCGACCGCCTTGGCGACCGCATGCCTCACGTCATCGGGTGCGAGAAACTGCCCCTTCTTGATGTTCACGACCCGGCCCGTCCGCGCGGCAGCGACAATCAGGTCGGTCTGACGCGACAGAAACGCTGGAATCTGCAGAACATCGGCGACCGCGGCGGCCGGTGCGGCCTGCCCGGCGTCGTGAATGTCGGTGAGAATCGGGACGTCGAATCTCGACTTGATCGCGGCGAGCACCCGCAGGCCTTCCTCGAGCCCTGGTCCGCGGAAGGAACGGCCCGAGGTGCGGTTCGCCTTGTCGTACGACGCCTTGAAGATGAACGGCACGTCGAGCCGCCGCGCGATCGTCATCAGCTCGGCGGCGATCTGCGAGGCGTGTGACGCGCTCTCGATCACGCACGGTCCGGCAATCAGCACGAACGGGTGGCCGCCGCCGAACGTGATGTCGCGTAGTTGTATGACCGGCACGGACGGTTAAGCCACCGACTCGGTCGCCGGCCGTCGGACGCCGGCGGTCTTGTGCTTGTAGCTGGCTTCGACGAAGGAGGCAAACAGCGGATGCGGTCGGGTCGGCTTCGAGGTGAACTCGGGGTGAAACTGCACCGCCACATACCAGGGGTGATCGGGCACTTCGGCGATCTCCACGAACTTGCCGTCCGGCGAGCGTCCGGAGATGCGCAGGCCCTTGTCCGACAGCGTCCGCTCGTAGAGGCAATTGAACTCGTAGCGGTGGCGATGGCGCTCGTGGATCGTGCCGACGCCGTACACCCGATGCGCCAGCGAGCCGGGCGCGAGCTCGCACGCGTACGAGCCGAGACGCATCGTCCCGCCCATTTCGTCGACGCCGAGCAGATCGCGCAGCTTGTAAATGACCTTGGTCGGCGTCTCCGGTGCGCACTCGGTGGAGTCGGCGTCGGGCAGCCCGGCGACGTTGCGGGCGTACTCGACGGTCGCCCATTGGAAGCCGTAGCAGATCCCGAAGTACGGGATGCCGCGCTCGCGGGCGATCTGCGCCGCCTTCATCATCCCGCGGGTGCCGCGGTCACCGAAACCGCCGGGGACGAGAATGCCGTCGGCATCGTCGAGCAGCGCTTCGCCGCCCGGCTGCTCGAGCGCCTCCGCTTCCATCCACTTGATGTTCACCTTCAAGCGGTGCGGGAGGCCGCCGTGATACAAGGCCTCGTTCAAGCTCTTGTACGAGTCTTCGTAGCCGACGTACTTGCCAACCACGTGGATCGTGATCTCGTCGAGCGGGTTCTTGATCCGGGCGACCAGATCCTCCCACGCGGCCATCCGCCGCTCCGTCTCTGGGAGGTGCAGGTACTTCAGGACGATTCTGTCCAGCCCTTCGGCGGCGAGCACCAGCGGCACCTCGTAGATCGTCGAGACGTCCTTGGCGGTAATCACCGCTTCGTCCGCCACGTCGCAGAACAGCGCGATCTTCCGTTTCAGGTCCGGGTCGAGGAAGCGGTCGGTCCGGCAGAGGAGGATATCGGGCTGGATGCCGATCGACCTGAGGTCGCGGACGCTGTGCTGCGTCGGCTTCGTCTTCAGCTCGCCTGCGGCGCCGATGTACGGGACCAGCGTGAGGTGAATGTAGAGGGAATTGTCGCGGCCGACGTCCTGCCGCAATTGACGGATCGCTTCGAGGAACGGCAGGCTCTCGATGTCGCCGACGGTGCCGCCGATCTCGACCAGCGCGATGTCGACGTCGCACGAGTTCAGGCGGATGGCGTCCTTGATCTCGTTGGTGATGTGCGGGATCACCTGCACGGTCCGTCCCAGGTAGTCGCCCCGCCGTTCCTTCTGAATCACCGCCTGGTAGATCTTGCCGGTGGTCCAGTTCGAATTGCGCGTCGTGAGGGTGTTGGTGAACCGCTCGTAATGGCCCAGATCGAGGTCGGTCTCGGCGCCGTCGTCGGTGACGTAGACTTCGCCGTGCTGGTACGGGCTCATCGTCCCCGGATCGACGTTGATGTAGGGATCGAACTTCTGGAGCGTCACCTTGTAGCCGTGGCCTTCGAGCAGTGCACCGATCGACGCCGCCGCCAGCCCCTTGCCGAGCGAGGAAACGACGCCGCCGGTGACGAAGATGTACTTGGTTTGGGTCATGGCTCCCACACGGCAGATGGCACGGCGGTCAGTTGCGGCTGGTCGCGGTCAACAGCCGGCGCACCTGCTCCAGATCCTCGGGCGTGTCGACGCCGATCGAGTCGTATTCGGTCTCCACCGCCTTGATCCGAATGCCGTGCTCGAGCGCCCGCAGCTGTTCGAGCGCCTCGGCGCGTTCGAGCGGCGTCGGCTCGAGCGAGGCGAGCACCAGCAGCGCCTCGCGCCGATAGGCGTAGACGCCGATGTGCTTGTAGAGCGGCGGCCAGCCGCCGCGCGGGTCGCGCGCGTGCGGAATCGGCGCGCGCGAGAAATACAGCGCGAATCCGCCCCGGTCGAGCACGATCTTCACGACGTTCGGGTTCGCCAGCTCCTGCGGATTGACGATGCGGCGGTACAGCGTCGTCATCAGAATCGATGCGTCGGCGAATGGCTTGACCAGCTCGGCGATCGCACGCGGGTCGAGCAGCGGCTCGTCGCCCTGCACGTTGACAATCACATCGCAGTCGAGGGTCGAGGCGACCTCCGCCAGCCGGTCGGTGCCGGTCGGGTGATCGGCGCGCGTCAGCCGGACGTTGCCGCCGAACGCGGTGACCGTCGTCGCAATCCGCAGGT
>WHSN01000174.1 GCA_009380045.1 Luteitalea sp. | reverse complement strand
GCTGGCGCAGCAGCCGACGCTGGCGCCGACCAGCCATCCTCCGCTGCCTCGAGAGCTGGGTCACTTCTGGCTCGCCCGCCGCCTGTCCAACCGCCGGAAAGCCGCAGGCCTCGCGACATCATGAGAAGCCTGGTGCTGAGCTCGGCGCTCGTGCTGGTGGCGGCCGTTCCGCGCCCGCTGGCGCAGCAGCCGACGCTGGCGCCGACCAGCCATCCTCCGCTGCCTCGAGAGCTGGGTCACTTCTGGCTCGCCCCGGAGCGCACGGCGACGGCAGCTCGTGCCTCGTCCCCGTCACCCTTCGCGACGGCAGTGCATCTCCAGTCCACCGGTGACTACGCGGCGTCGCTGGCCATCGTCTCTCAGCCCGCACTGCAGCAGGGCCCGCTCGCTGATTACGCCGACTACTATGCCGCCGTCGCGCACCTGCGTGTCGGCCGATCCGCCGATGCCCGCCGCCTGTTCCAGGCGATCCAGAGCCGCAGCCCGGTCGGGTACCTTGGCGAAGCCGCGGCGTTCGGCGAAGCGGAATCGGCCGAAGCGATGTCCGATCCGGCCAGTGCGGTCGAGATTTACGAGCGCCTTCTCGAGGGCAAGCCATCGGCGCACGAAGACACCCTGCTGCGCCTCGGCCGCGCGGCAAAGGCCGCGGGTGAGCAGACCAAAGCGTTCGAAGCCTTCGCGCGCGTCTACTACGAGTTCGCCTTGAGCGCCGCGGCGCCGGCCGCCGGCACCGAGCTGGCACTGCTGACGAATCGTCCGCCGATGGAAGCCGGGTCGCAGCGGTTCAAACTGGAACTGGGTCGGGCCGAGCGCATGTTCGGCGCCAGGCAGTACGCGGCGGCACGCTCCGCGTTCGACGCCATTCGATCCGCCGCCACCGGCGACGACCGCCAGCTGGTGCAACTCCGCCTTGCGGAATGCGACTACTTCTTGAAGCGGCCGCGGGCCGCCCGCACCGGCCTGCGCCCCTTCCTCGAACGCTCATCCCGTCAGGGCGAGGCGCTTTTCTTCCATGCCCTCGCCTCGCGTACGCTCGGCGACGATGCCGAATATCTCCGCACCGTCCGCCGCATCGTCGCCGAATTTCCGATGCAGACCTGGGCCGAGGAAGCGCTCGACAACCTTGCGACGTACTACATCCTCCGCAATCGCGACGATGAGGCCGACCGAACGTTCCGTGAGCTCTACGAAAGGTACCCGCGTGGCAGCAACGCGCCGCGGGCCGCCTGGAAAGCCGGCTGGCGCGCGTACCGCGAGGCGCGGTTCAGCGACACCGTTCGCTACTTCGAAGGCGCCGCTGCCGACTTCCCGCGGTCGGACTATCGTCCCGCATGGTTGTACTGGTCCGCCCGGTCGCTCGAGCGCTCCGGAGACGCGGCTGCGGCCGCCGAACGCTACGCGCTGGTCACGGCAGACTATCGGAACTCCTACTACGGCCGGCTCACCGCCCGGCGAACGACCGGACCGAAGGCGGTACTGCGCGCGGTCGCGGCGCCTGGCGAGGGGACGCCCGACTCCGAAGAACGTGAACCGACCGCGCCGCCCTTGCCCGCCAACGCCCATGTGGTCCGGGCGTTGCTCGACGCCGGCATGTTCGACGATGCGTTGAACGAGCTGCGGTATGCACAGAAGGTGTGGGGCGATGCGCCGGCGATCCAGGCGACCGTCGCCTGGGTCCAGCAACAGCAGTCCCGCACCGAGATCGGCATGCGACGCTTCCAGCTGCTGCGCGGCGCCATCAACACGATGAGACGGGCCTATCCGCAGTACATGGCTGCGGGCGGCGAACGGCTCCCCCGTGAGGTGCTGACGGTGATCTTTCCGATGGCGTACTGGGATCTCATTCGCAAACATGCGGCCGCGCGCGATCTCGATCCCTATCTGGTGGCGGCACTGGTCGCACAGGAATCGACGTTCGTCGCCGACGTCAGGTCCCACGCCAACGCCTATGGCCTGATGCAGCTGCTGCCTTCAACCGCCCGGCAGTACGCGCGAAAGCTCAAGATGCGGTACTCGACACGGCTGCTCACCGATCCGGAGTCGAACATCCGGATCGGCACGTCGTACCTGGCCGACAAGATCCGCGAGTTCGGCGATCTGCATCTGGCGCTGGCCAGCTACAACGCGGGTGAAACACCGGTGCGCCGCTGGCGGAAGGAGCGTCCTGATCTGGAGGGCGACGAGTTCGTGGACGACATCCCGTACCCGGAAACGCAGGGGTACGTGAAGAAGATTCTCGGCACAGCCGAGGACTACCGGCGGCTGTATGGGGGGCGGGAGCCCGTCAACGGCCTCGAGTCGGACGTCAAACCGCGCGCGATCGTGAAGAAGCCAGCGCCGGCTGCGAGCAAGCCGACCAGGGCGGCGCCGACGACGAAGAAGGCGCCAGTCAGAAAACGACGGTAGATGCCGAAGCTCAAGGGATCGAAGAAAGCCACGCAATTCACCGAGTCGGTGATTCGCGAGATGACGCGCCTGAACCAGCTACACGGCGGCGTCAACCTCTCACAGGGATTCCCGGACTTTCCGGCGCCCTCGATGGTGAAGGATGCGGCCTGTGCGGCCATCCAGGCCGACGTCAACCAGTACGCGGTCACCTGGGGTGCGGCGCCGCTGCGTGAGGCGATTGCCCGGGAGTTCACGCGCCGCTTCGGGGTGGCGGTGACGCCCGATGAACAGGTCACCGTCTGCTGCGGCGCCACGGAAGCGATGATGGCGACGATGATGGCGGTGATCGATCCGGGCGACGAGGTGGTGATCTTCGAGCCGTTCTACGAGAACTACGGCCCCGACGCGATCCTGTCCGGCGCCACGCCGCGCTATGTCACGCTGCACGAGCCGGACTGGACGTTCGATCCGGACGATCTCGCGGCGGCGTTCACCGACCGCACCAAAGCGATCATCCTGAACACGCCGAACAACCCAACCGGCAAGGTCTTCACGCGCCAGGAACTGGGCACGATCGCCGCGCTGTGCCGCAAGTGGGACGTCATCGCGATCTCGGACGAAATCTACGAGCACATCATCTACGACGGCTGCGAGCACGTGCCAATCGCCAGCGTCGACGGGATGTCGGATCGGACGGTGACGATTAACAGCCTGTCCAAGACCTACAGTGTCACGGGCTGGCGCGTCGGCTGGACGATTTCTCCCGCTTCCCTCACGGGCGCGATCCGAAAGGTTCACGACTTCCTGACCGTCGGTGCGGCTGCGCCGCTGCAGGAGGCCGGGGTGGTGGCGCTGGCCGTACCGGACTCGTACTACGCCGACCTTGCGGCAGCCTATCGCCGCCGCCGCGACATGCTGCTCGACATCCTCGAGCGGCGCCACTTCACCTGCTACAAGCCGCACGGGGCGTACTACATCATGACCGACATCAGCGGATTCGGCTTCCGCGACGACGTCGAGTTCGCGCGCTATCTGGTGAAGGATGTCGGTGTGGCGGCGGTGCCCGGGAGCAGCTTCTATCGAGAGGGCGCCGGCGGGCGCACGAAGCTGCGGTTCTGTTTCTGCAAGCGGAACGAGACGCTGGCGGAGGCGGATCGCCGGATGGCGAAGCTCGTGATCCCTGCCGCCGCCCGCGTGCATTGAGCTCCAACCGGCGAGCAGATCACAGACAAGTGCCGATTTCAAAGTGTGCGTAGCACGAAGCGCCGAAGGACCACGAAGATCACGAAGCCTCTTTTTCGCAAAGGAACTTCGTGTTCCTTCGGCGTCGTCGTGATGAAAGGCTGCTACGGCAGATCGAAAAGCGGGCTAGTACCGCGCGACGAGCCCGAAGTACAGTCCTTTCACGACGAACGAGCCGGTGTCTTCCTCGATCTTGTAGCCGACATCGAACGACCGGTATCCGAGCTGGGCGCCGATGTGGTTCGTGAAGTTCACGGTGCCGTAGAGGTCGACGTCGACGTAGTGGGCCCGGTAATCCTCTGAGATGCTGTCGGGGATCTTGATGCCGGTGATCTCGGCGGTGACCGAGACATTGGGCAGGACATAGTACCGGCCGATGCCGCCGATCGAGGGAATCGGGGCAGCGGCGCGAGCAAACTCCAGCGCGATGACGGGGTTCGCAAGCTCGGCTCTCACATCCGTGTACTTGAGGTCGATCACGAAGCCGATGAATCCACGGCTTCGGTAGAACGCATCGTATTCGTAGGCGAACCGGTACGCGGCCCAATCGAGCAGCGAGTTGACCGGCAACCCGGCCCGGTATCGCTGGCCGTTGAAGATCAGGTCGCGGGTGACGACGGTCTCCTGCTCGTACTTGATCGGGATGTACTGAAATCGCAGTTTCTGCTTGCGCGAGGGCCTGAGCGTCGCGCGCAGCTCCCCGAAGCGCTTGTCGGCCAGACCCAGGTCGCGCCTGAAATCGATCTCGCTACCAGGGATGTTAATGCCCTCGCTGGAGATGACGATGTCGGCGGACGGGGCCCAGAGCCCGGCGCCGGCCTCGATGAAGTATCTCTCGCCGATCGCCGGGTCGGTGAACGAACCCGACATGAACTGGGCCGAAGCCGGTCGCGCCGGCAGCAGCGGCCAGGCCAGGAGAACGCTGTACAGGCAGATAGCGGGTCCGTGACGCATTCGTTGGTTGTCTCCGAAACAAGGATCAGGCTGACGGGCCTGCCGTTCAAGCGGCGAATCCGCAACGACGGTTCGGTGAACGCGATGAGACCGTCGAGCGTCAGCCGACGCTTTCAGTCAGCTCCATCATCGGGGTTCGCCCCGACAGGACCGCGAGCCAGCGGCGCGCGGCGGAAATGAGGATGATCACCACACATACCATCAGCAATGACGTGCAGATGGAGTTGACGTAGCCGCGGACGTGGAAGGCCGGGTCGAGGCCGACGGCTTCAGGCCAGTAGGTGTTTCGGACACTGAGAAATCCGGCGGTGAGCGTGGTCACGCTCAGGAACGAGAGCGGCAGCAAGGTGACCCAGGCGTACCGCGCACGACCGCTGTTGATCAAAATCGTGGTGCCGACGGCGAGAGCGACCGAGCCGATCAGCTGATTGGCGATGCCGAACATCGGCCAGATCGACGAGATGTCCCCGGTCCAGATGAAGTAGGCCCACGCCAGCACGATCAACGTGGTGGCCGCGATCGACGCCGGCACCGAATCGGCCCGAGCGAACGGCTGATACACGCGGCCGCCGAACTCCTGGATGAGGAAGCGTCCGACCCGCGTGCCGGCGTCAATCGTCGTCAGGATGAAGAGCGCCTCGAACATGATCGCGAAGTGATACCAGTACGCCATCAACCCCCGCATGCCCGGCAGTCGGCTGAAGATGTCGGCCATGCCCACAGCCAGCGACACCGCGCCACCAGGGCGTCCGACCACGTTTTCCCCGACCTGGGTCTGGAGATCGGCGAGATTGACGGTCGAGAGGCCCAGCGTCTGGAACACGGCGGGCGCGGTGTTGATCGCGTAGTAGTCGCCAGGGTGCAGCGCCGTGGCGGCAATCAACGCCATGACGCCGACCATGCCTTCACACAACATCGCGCCATACCCGATCGGCCTGATGTCGCTTTCCTTGTCGAGCATCTTCGGCGTGGTACCGGTCGCGATCAGCGCATGGAAGCCGGAGATCGCGCCGCACGCGATGGTGATGAACACGAAGGGGAAGAGCGGACCGGGAATAATCGGGCCTCCACCGCCGACGAATTGAGAGAACGCCGGCGCCTGCAACACCGGATTGACGATGATCACACCGATCACGAGCGCGCCGATGGTGCCGATCTTCATGAAGGTGCTGAGGTAGTCGCGCGGGGTGAGCAGCATCCAGACCGGGAGCACGGAGGCGGCGAAGCCGTACACCGCCAGCGCGACCGTGAGCTGCTTGTGCGAGAGCACGAACGCGGATCCCCACGAGGAATTCGCGACCCACTCGCCGGCGATCACGCAGAAGATCATGGCGAAGACGCCGAAGATGGTGGCCTCCCGAACGTGCCCGGGGCGCCACTTGAACATGTAGAAGCCCATCAGGACGGCAAGCGGAATCGTCGCACCGATCGTGAACGTTCCCCAGGCGCTTTCCGCCAGCGCGTTCACCACCGCGAGCCCGAGGCCGGCCAGCGCGATCACCAGCATGAAGAGAATCGCGACCGCCGCGGTGGTGCCGGCCGTCGTGCCGATCTCGCTCCGGACTATCTCCGCGAGCGAGCGACCGCCGCGCCGGCTCGAGGCCCACAGCGCAATCATGTCGTGCACGGCTCCGGCCAGACAGACGCCGGCGACCAGCCAGATGAGGCCTGGCGCGAAGCCGAACTGTGCCGCGAGCACGGGACCAAGCAGTGGCCCAGCTCCCGTGATGGCAGCGAAATGGTGCCCGAAGAGCACCCACCGGCTGGTGGGGTAGTAGTTATGCCCGTCGTACTTGGTGTGCGCCGGGGTGCGGCGCGAATCGTCGAGCGACATCACCCGTGCCGCGAGAAAGGCGCTGTAATAACGGTAAGCGATGACCATGATTCCCAGAATGGGGATCAGGACGTACAGGGCATGCATGGGGCAGGATTCTATCGCTATACTGCCATTTGTGTCACCCTTGCGGCGGTTACTCGAGTACGCCCTTAAGTACCGGCGCGTATTCGTTTTTGGACTCCTCAGCTCGTTCCTCACTACCGGAATCACCCTGACCGCCCCGCTCGTGCTCCGAGCCGCCATAGACGACCTCACGACCGGGGTCACCCGCACCAAGCTGCTGCTCTACGGCAGCGCGCTGCTCGGCATCGGGCTGGCCGGCGGAGTGTTTCGGTTCTGGACACGCCGCATCCTGATTGGCGCCTCACGGCACATCGAGTACGACATGCGGAACGACTTCTTCGCGCACCTGCAGTCGCTCCCGCTCTCGTACTTCCAGCAGCACCGGACGGGCGACCTGATGTCGCGGGCGACCAACGACCTGAATGCCGTCCGGATGATGATCGGACCGTCGATCATGTACTCGGCGAACACCCTGCTGACCTTCGTGGCCGCGCTGGCGATGATGCTCGCCATCGATGTCCGTCTCACGCTGCTGTCGCTCATCCCGCTGCCGTTCGTGTCGATCTCGGTGAAGACCTTCGGCAGCGCGATTCATCGGCGGTTCGAGCAGATTCAGGCCCAGCTCTCCGAGGTGAGCGCCGTCGCGCAGGAGTCGCTCTCGGGCGTGCGGGTGGTGCGCGCCTATCGGCAGGAAGAAGCAGAGCTCGAGCGGTTCCGTCATGCGAACGCGGAATACTTGCGCCGGAATCGCCGATTGATCCTGCTGCAGGGGTTCTTCTTCCCGAGCATGTCGTTCTTCCTCGGCCTCGCCTCCATGCTGGTCCTCTGGCTCGGGAGCCGCGCCGTGATCGCCGACCGCATCACCCTGGGACAGTTTGTCGCGTTCTTCTCCTACCTGACGATGCTGTCGTGGCCGATGATTGCGTTCGGGTGGGTGACCAACATGCTCCAGCGCGGCATGGCGAGCTGGAAGCGGATGCTCGAAGTGCTGGATACGCTGCCGGCGATACGCGACGAAGCGGATCGACCGCCAGGCACGCCGGGCACGCAGAGACCTTGGATCTCGCCCGCGCCGCCGCCGATCGACGACGAACGAGGGAAAACGCCGGGGGCACCGGGCAAGACATCCCTGGCCCCACACGGCAGAGGCGCTGCGGGCTCCGTCAGCTCCACGGTCGAGGTTCAGCGCATCCGCGGCGAGATCGAATTCCGGAACCTCACCTTCTCGTACGGCGGTGCACCGGTGTTGCTGGATGTGTCGGCGCGAATCGAGGCCGGACAGACCGCAGCGATTGTCGGGCTCACAGGATCGGGCAAGTCAACGCTCATCAGCCTGATGGCTCGCCTCCACGATCCGCCGCCAGGCACGGTGTTCCTCGACGGGGTCGACGTGCGCACGCTGCCGATCAGCACCCTGCGGGCGGCGATCGGTTTCGTGCCGCAGGAGCCGTTTCTGTTTTCCGACAGCCTCGCCGACAACGTTGCCTTCGGGCTCGACGCCATTCACGATCGGGGAACCGAGAGCCCGCTGAGCTCTCTGCAGAACAACCCGCCGGTTCAGGCCGGTGACGAGTCCCGGAGCACACCGGGATCACCGAAACCCGACTTGATCGTCTCCGTCGGCGAACCCGTTTCAGAAGCCACACCGGCGATCCCGCAGTCCGAATCCGCCGGCGCAGTCGTGCCATTCCCTCGCATGGACGACGAGCGAACGCCCGGCCAGAGCACCCTCGAGAAAGGCGCCGGAGTCTCTCCGTACCGTCGTTGGCGGGCAGAACGGGTTCGGGCCGCGGCCGCGGTTGCCAGGCTCGACAAGGATGTCGCGGACTTCCCGAACGGCTATGAGACGATGGTCGGCGAGCGCGGCATCACCCTGTCGGGCGGCCAGAAGCAGCGGACGGCGATCGCGCGAGCGGTGGCGATCGATCCTCGCGTTCTCATCCTCGACGACTCCCTGTCGGCGGTCGACACCTACACCGAAGAGGAGATTCTGCTGCGCCTGCGCCGCGTGATGCGGGCCCGCACCGCGATCATCGTCTCGCACCGCATCTCGACGGTTCGAGATGCGGATCAGATTTTCGTGCTCGAGGCCGGCCGCATCGTCGAACGCGGAACCCACGAGTCGCTCGTCCGGCAGGACGGCGTCTACGCCGCGCTACACAAGAAACAGCTGCTCGAAGAGGAATTGGCCGCATCGTGAAGGGGAGATCGACCACGGAGCTCACCGAGGTCATGGAACAACCACGACTGCCGGAACCACCCGGGCAGGGATTCCTGCTCCGCTCCGTGTTCCTCGCCTTGTCGTCCGTGGTGCACCGGGCCGGTTGACGCTGATGCAGGACGACGACATTCTCGGCAAAGCCTACGACGCGCGTCTGATGCGCCGGTTGCTCGTGTACCTGCGGCCCTATTGGCCGCAGGTTGTGCTGGCGTTCATCTCGATCGTGGTCGCCGCTGTTGCGGCGCTGGCGCAGCCATACCTGATGAAAGTGGCCATCGACCGACACATCGCCGCCCGGGAGCTTGCCGGCCTCG
>WHSN01000190.1 GCA_009380045.1 Luteitalea sp. | reverse complement strand
GAGGAGCGCTCGGTCGCCGCCTCGATTCTGATGGAAAAGGGGATGCGGCTGAACGCGGTCCGCGAGGACATCGTCCAGCTGTTGAACGAGAAGACCACATTGACCCGCGTGAAGGAGACGCCGCTGCTCGCCGAGTTCAGTCGCGATCTCACTGAATCGGCGATGAAGAATCAGCTCGATCCGCTGGTCGGCCGCGATCACGAGCTCGAGCGCGTGCAGCAGGTCCTCTGCCGCCGCACCAAGAACAACGCCGTCCTCATCGGCGAGCCGGGTGTCGGCAAGACCGCCATCGTCGAAGGGCTGGCGCAGAAGATCGTGTTCGGCGACGTGCCGCACTTCCTCGCCGACAAGCGCATTCTCGCGCTCGACATCTCGTTGATCGTCGCCGGCACGAAGTACCGCGGGCAGTTCGAAGAGCGCCTCAAGGCGATCATGAAGGAGCTGACCGACAACCCGAACATCATCGTCTTCATCGACGAGCTGCACACGCTGGTCGGTGCCGGATCGGCGGAAGGATCGCTCGACGCCGCCAATATCCTGAAACCGGCGTTGAGCCGCGGCGAAATCCGCTGCATCGGCGCGACGACGCCGGCTGAGTACCGCAAGTACATCGAGAAGGACCGTTCGCTCGAGCGGCGGTTCCAGGCGATCAAGGTCGATCCTCCGGGAGAGAGCGAAACCATCGAGATCCTGCTCGGCGTGAAGGATCGGTACGAGAGCTTCCATCATGTGGAGTACACGCGCGAAGCGATCGAAGCCGCGGTCTACCAGTCGAACCGCTACATCACCGACCGCTTCCTGCCGGACAAGGCGATCGACCTGGTCGACGAGGCGGGCGCCCGCGCCAAGCTGAAGGAGGCGGGCTACAGCGAGGAGTTCGGCGAGATCAACAAGAGCATTCGCGTCGCCGTGGAACAGATGGAGAGCGCGGTCTCGCAGAAGGACTTCGAGAAGGCGCAGTTCTACCGCGAGCAGGAAGTGACGGCGCGCGAGAACCTGCAGTTCGTGCGCGAGAAGTTCGACGTGAAATCGAGCGCCCGCAAGGTCGTGGTCGGCAAGGCGGAGATCGACGAGGTGGTGGCCAAATGGACCGGCGTCCCGATGGCGTCGATCAACCAGGACGAAGGCGACAAGCTGCTCCGGATGGAGGCCGACCTGCATCGGCGGGTCATCAGCCAGGAGAAGGCGATCTCGGCGATCTCGCGCGCCATCCGCCGATCCCGCGCCGGGCTCAAGAATCCCAATCGCCCGGTCGGCAGCTTCGTGTTCCTCGGGCCGACCGGCGTCGGCAAGACCGAGCTGGCGCGGGCGCTGGCCAACTTCCTCTTCGGCAGCGACCACGCGCTCATCCGCTTCGACATGTCCGAATACATGGAGAAGCACTCGGTCTCCAAGTTGATTGGGTCACCGCCCGGATACGTCGGTCACGAAGAGGGTGGCCAGCTGACCGAGAAGGTCAAGCGGAACCCGTACTCGGTGGTGCTGCTCGACGAGATCGAGAAGGCGCACCCGGACATTTTCAACATCCTGCTGCAGGTGTTCGAAGACGGGCATCTGACCGACGGTCTCGGGAATCGTGTGAACTTCAAGAACACGATCATCATCATGACGTCGAACATCGGCGCCCGCTTCATCCAGAAGAAGAGCTCGATGGGGTTCCAGTCGTCCGAGACCGCGGCGATCGACAAGAGCGTCCAGGAGATGGTGCTCGGTGAAGTGAAGCGCACCTTCAACCCCGAGTTCATCAACCGGATCGACGAGATCATCGTGTTTGAGGCGCTCAGCGACGACGACCTCCGGCGCATCATGTCGTTGCTCGTCGCCCAGCTCAACGAGAACCTGGTGGACCGGAAGCTGAAGATCGTGCTCACGGCGGAAGTGGTGGACTGGATTATCGAGGCGACGTGCAAGGACCGCTCGTACGGCGCCCGGCCGCTGCGGCGGGCCATCCAGCGCTACGTGGAGGATCCGCTCTCCGAGGAGCTCATCCGCGGTCAACTGCAGGGCGGCGAGATCGAGGTCTACATCGACGCCGGGGCGCTCTCATACCGCCCGGCGGGGGATCTCGCCGCGGGGCGCAAGCTGCAGTAACGATGGAGAATCTGGTCATTGGGTGATTGGGTCATTTGGTCAATGGGTTGACCAAATCAATGATCCGATGACCCAATCACCAGATGACCAATTCTCCGCACCAGATGACCCAATCACCCGATGACTCAATTCTCCGTGGCCTCCCGGCCAGCACGGTCCCATTCGCGTCTAAAATCAAGTAAAGTAAAGACTTCACGCGCCGCGCGAGGCTGAGGAACGTTCGGAAGATCGCCGTTCCGGAAGAACACGTCAGGAAGAAGATCCGGAAGAGAAGAGGATCCGGGAAGATGTCTGGAAAGCTTCGCATGTTCAAACGTCTACCGAGCCTGGTTCTGGCCGCGCTGACACTCCCCGCGGCAACGGTGTCGGCACAGACCGCCGCTACCGACCCGCAGGCCGCCACGACTGCGAGCGGCAAACCCACCATCTGCGGTCAGCCGGTCCCGGAACCTCGCGGACTGCCGCCGGCCGGCTCCGGTCCGGTCGTGTACCTGATCGCGCCGTGCTTCGAGGCGCAGGGCAACATCTCGCTGATCGATTATCAGACCTACCTGTATTACATCCAGCAGAAGGCGAGCCGGCCCTCGGAGGGCGTGTGGGTTCCGTACGACGACGCAGCCGAGCGAACGATTCGCGAGGACTTCAAACGGCTGTGGGCCACCAACTTCCTCGACAACCTTTCGATCCAGGTCAGTGACCCACCGGGAACGCCTGGCTCCACGCTCACAGACTACGTCTTCTCGAACGGAGTGGTCGGCAAGCTGATCTCCTACAACCTCGAGGAGCGGCAGCGGGTGAAGATTGTCGACTTCGTCGGGTCCAAGCAGGTCGACACGACCAAGATCGACGAGGCGCTGAAAGGGAACAACGCCCAGATTCGGCTCGACACCTTCATCGATCCGGCGTTGATTCGCAAGATTGAGAGCATCGTCAAGGGGATGCTGGTCGAAAAGGGCTTTCAGAGGGCGTCGGTCACCCACGACATCAAGGAAGTGGCCGGCGGCCCCAAGCTCGTGCACATCAGCTTCGTCATGAACGAGGGGCCGAAGGTCAAGATCCGGCGGGTGGAGTTCATCGGCAATCAGGCCGTCGATGACGGCCGGCTGCGCCGCCTCATGAAGGAGAACCGCTCGCACTGGTGGCTGTCGTGGATCACCGGCCGCGGCACCTACCAGGAAACCAAGTTCGAAGAGGACGCGGAGCGGGTGATGGAGTATTACCGCGACCGCGGCTACGTGAAGGCGCAGGTCGGCGAGCCCGAGCTCCGCGACATCGGCGACTCGTCCGACAAGAAGACGCACTGGGTCGAGCTCCGCGTACCGGTCACCGAAGGGCCGCGCTATCGCGTGAACGACTTCGAGATCGCCGGCAATACGGTTGTGAAGACCGAAGCCCTGGAGCCGCTCTTCAACTTGAAGAGGGGCGAGTACTACAGCCAGAAAGAGGTGCGAGAGGGATTCCAGAAAGCGCAGGAAATTTACGGCGCCGGCGGTTACATGGAGTTCACCGGCTATCCCGACTACAAGTTCAGCGACGATCCGAACCCGGCCGAGCCGGACACGCCGGCGGCCCTCGCCGCGGTGACGCCGGAGGAGAAGCGCGCCGGTCCACCGACCGTGGACGTCACGCTCCAGATTCAGGAAGGCAAGCAGTACTTCGTCAACCGGATCATCTTCACCGGCAACACCACCACCCGCGACAACGTGATCCGGCGCGAGCTGCGGCTGTACGAGAACGGCGTGTTCAACACCGAGGCGTTGAAGCTCAGCATCCGCCGCCTCAACCAGCTGGGCTACTTCAAGGCGCTCGAGGGTCCCGGCAAGGACGTGAACGTGGACAAGGCGGCCAACGAGGAGAACAAGGTCGACGTTCGCATGCAGCTCGAAGAACAGAACCGGAACCAGTTGACCTTCGGCGCCGGCGTCTCGCAGTTCGAAGGGTTCTTCGGCCAGCTTTCGTTCCAGACCGCCAACTTCCTCGGCCGCGGCGAAAGCCTCACCGTCTCGCTCCAGGGTGGCCAACGCGCGCAGAACTACACCCTCGCCTTCACCGAGCCGTTCCTGTTCGACCGGAACATCACCGGCGGGCTGAACCTGTTCAAGAGCGAGGTGCGATACATCGGGCAGTTCACGCAGAAGTCCACCGGCGGGGTGATGACCTTCGGGTGGCCGCTCGGCAACGGCTTCACGCGGATGTTCACCAACTACAGCTACGAGCGGGTGCGGGTCAGCGAGATCAACGCCAGCTACTGCGATCCGCTGCTGCTGGCGCAGAACCCGTTCCTGCGCGACTCCCTTCTGCTCGGCGGCGCCACCTGCACCGGCGATCCATCGGTGAACGACACCTTCGAGGTGAGCGGCGGCGGCGAGCGCATCATCAGCAAGGTGGTGCCCAGCCTCGTCTACAACACCGTCGATCAGCCGATCTTCCCGACGACCGGCAAGCGGCTGACGATTTCCAGCGATTTCGCCGGCCTGGGCGGCAACACCAAGTTCTACAAGCCCACGATCGAAGCGGTGGCGTTCTTCAGACAGAACAACCGGATGTCGATCGGCTTCCGCGGTCAGTACGAATACGTGAGCACGTTCGGCTCGTCGCGCGATCTGCCGATCTTCGAGAAGCTGTTCCTCGGCGGCGAGTACAGCGTCCGCGGCTTCGACCTGCGCACCATCGGGCCGACCGATTGCGAGCCGGGCGAACAGCCGCTGCTCGGGGAATGCACCGGCCTGGTCGTCGGCGGCAACAAGAGCCTGTTGTTCAATGTCGAACAGATCATCACCATCGCCGGTCCGGTCCGGTTGATTCTGTTCTACGATGCCGGTCAGGTGCAGGCTGGCCCGGAGCGTCAGGCGGACGGCACCGTCAAGAAGGGTTCGAGCTTCGCGCTGAACGACTTCAAGACCTCGACCGGCGCCGAAATCCGGTTCTTCATGCCGGTGCTGAACGTGCCGTTCCGGTTGATTTTCGCGCAGAATCTCCAGCGGAGCGGTGTGTTCACCAACCAGCTGGTGCCGCAGAAGGCCTTTCAGTTCCGTTTCGCGGTCGGCACGACCTTCTGATAAAATCGCGTGATTCTCTTCTCTCGAAAGGATCTGTCGTAATGAAAGGTTTCGCTCTTGCAGCGGCGCTCGCGCTCGTGTTGAGCACGGCGCCGCTTATGGCCCAGGCGCCAGCCCAGCCTGCGAGCCCGGCTCCCGCGCCTGCGGCGCCCGCGCCCCAGGCGCCGGCGCCCGCACCGCCGGCCACCAGCCAGCCGCCCGCAGCCGCCCAACCCGCGCCGGCGCCGCAGCCGCCCGCTCCGTTTCCGCAGGGCGCAAAGCTGGCGTTCGTGAACCTGCAGGCGATCGCGCAGATGACGGCCGATGGCAAGGCGGCCAACGCCAAGGTGCAGGCGCTGGCGCAGAAGAAGCAGACCGAAGGGGCGGCCAAGGCCAAGATCCTCCAGGACAACCAGCAGAAGCTCCAGACCGGCGGCACCGTGATGAGCGAGCAGGCGCGCGCCCAGCTCGAGAAGGACATCGAGCGGCAGACGGTTGAAGGACAGCGATTCGAGCAGGACGCGCAGGCCGAGCTCACGGAACTGCAGCAGCAGCTCCAGCAGGAGTTCCAGCGCAAGCTGATGCCGGTTCTCGAACAGCTTTCCAAGGAGAAGGGTCTGCAGGCGCTGCTGAGCGCCGGCGACTCCGGTGTGATCTGGGCCGACCCGGGCCTCGATCTCACGCTCGAAGCGGTGAAGAAGATGGACGCCGGCGCGGCGGCCCCGAAGGCGGCGGCGCCGCCGTCCGCGGCGGCCCCGAGGGAGTGAGCCCGGCGGGATGGCGACATGGCTGCATCTTTCGAGCAGCCTTCGCCATCGGCGGCTCGCCAGCACACCCGCCTATCCGCTCCTTGGTACCAGCCACCCGTGATCAGACGTCGGCCGCCTCGCCCGTGATTACCATTCCCATCCTGCTCGACCGCCTCTGCTACCGATATCCCTCGGTGCTGGTCGACGCGATTGTCGAGCACGAGCCGGGCCGGCGACTCGTCGCGGTGAAGAACGTGACAATCGGCGAGGAGTTCTTCCAGGGCCATTTTCCGGGCGCGCCACTGATGCCGGGCGTCCTGATGCTGGAGTCGCTGTCGCAGGTGGCGGCGATTCTCCTGCTCGAGCGGGCCGACGCGGCGCCGAACATCCGCGTGTATCTGCGCGGCGTGAACGACGCGAAGTTCCGCCGCCAGGTGGTGCCCGGCGATCGGCTGCGGCTCGAGATCGTGCTCGGGCGGCAGCGGGCGTCGCTGGCGCGCGCGCGCGCGACCGCCTATGTCGGCGAGCAGATCGTCTCCGAATGCGAGCTGCTCCTCGGACTCGTGCGCGATCGCACCGAGCTCGATCCCGCCGCCATCGTGCACGCGACCGCGGTCGTCGGCGAAGGCACCACCATCGGGCCGCACGCGGTGGTCGGGCCGCACGTCACGATTGGGCCAGGCTGCCGGATCGGGGCGTCGGCCGTGATCGACGGCTGGACGGACATCGGGGAGGGCACGGAAGTCTATCCGTTCGCCTCAATCGGTCTCGTCCCCCAAGACCTGAAGTTCCGAGGTGAGGAAACCAAGCTCGTCATCGGCAAGCGGAATATCTTTCGCGAGTTCGTCACCGTGCATCGCGGCACGCGCGGCGGCGGGGGTGTCACCGAAATCGGCGACCGCAACGTGTTCATGGCTTACGTGCACGTGGCGCACGACTGTCGTGTCGGTCACAACACCATTTTCGGGAACATGGCCACGCTTGGCGGGCACGTGACGGTGGGAGACTACGCCAACATCAGCGCCGGCTCGGGCGTTCACCAGTTCTGCCGGGTCGGCTCCCATGCGTTCATCGGCGGCTATTCGGTGATTACGAAGGATGCACTGCCGTACGCGCGAACGGTCGGCAGCCGTCCGGCGCGGATCTTCGGCATCAACGCCATCGGTCTCCAGCGGCGCGGCTTCACGCCGGACGTCATTGCCAAGCTGAAGCGCTCATTCAGGTATCTGCTGCAGTCCAAACTGAACACGACGAGCGCTTTGCGCCAGATCGAGCGCGACAAAACGCTCGCCTGTCCCGAGGTGCAGTATCTGGTCAACTTCATCCGTACGTCGGAGCGGGGGGTGATCCTGCGGCGCGCCACCCGGCGGCAGGAAGAGGTCCTGGCGGATGAATGACAGGGGAATCATGCGATGGCGGGATTGCATGATTCTCGGATTACAGGATGGCTGGACGCCAAAATTGCAGGATGGCAGGATGGCAGGATTGCGGGCGGGGGATTGAAGCCGTGCCGGCAGTGAAGACGACGCATAACACGAACCTTGCCGGCGTCGGCCTCTGCAAGTCGCAAACCCGCAAGTCCGGCATTCTGCGACCCTGCGATCCTGCAAGTCTGAAATTCGTCCGTCCGGCCGTCCGGCTATTCTGCCATCCTGCCATTCCCCCACGATGACTCTTGGTCTTATCGCGGGAAATGGTCGGTTTCCGTTTCTGGTCCTCGACGCCGCCCGAGGCGCCGGACATCGCGTCACGGTCATCGCGCTCAAGGAGGAAGCGTTTCCGGACCTGGAATCGGCCGCGGCGCGGCCTCCAGTGGCGCCGCTGCACTGGGTGTCGCTCGGCCATCTCGGGAAGTGGTTGAGCATCCTGAACGCCGCCGGCGTCACCCAGGCGGTGATGGCCGGACAGGTGAAGCACACCAAGCTTTTTTCCGACATCGTGCCCGATCTCACGGCGCTCAACGTCCTGCGGAAGCTGAAAGCGCGAAATACCGACGCGATCATCTCGGCTGTCGCCGACTTCCTGGGCGAAAACGGCATCGAGCTGGTGAGCTCCACCGCGTTTCTGACCCCCTTGCTGGCTGGCCCGGGCGTGCTGACCGCCCGGCCGCCGTCCGGGGAGGAACAGGCCGATCTCGACTTCGGTTACCGCATCGCCGACTCG
>WHSN01000188.1 GCA_009380045.1 Luteitalea sp. | reverse complement strand
GAGGCTGGGGCCGACGCGTGGCTGCGCTTGCTGATCGCACCCGGTGGCTCGCTCGGCGGCGCGCGCCCAAAGGCCAGCGTGGTTGATCCGAAGGGTCACTTGTGGATTGCGAAGTTTCCCAGCGTACGTGACGAGCACGACGTCGGTGCCTGGGAGTTGGTGGTACAGACGCTGGCAATTGGCTGTGGGTTGCGCGTTTCTGAGAGCGAAGCTCGCCGCTTCGCGCACGCCCACCACACCTTTCTCGTCAGACGCTTCGACCGCACTGACGCCGGACGGCGTTTACATTTCGCGTCAGCGATGACGCTCACTGGTCACAAGGACGGCGACGATGCGTCGACAGGAGTGAGCTATCTGGAGATCGCGCGAGTGCTGATGGACCAAGGCGCTCAGACCAAGGAGGATCTTCGAGAACTGTGGTGCCGTATCGTCTTCAACGTGCTGGTGTCAAACACCGACGACCACTTGCGGAATCACGGCCTCATCCTGGTGCCGGGCAAAGGCTGGCGACTCTCGGACGCATTCGACATGAATCCAGTGCCCGGTTCGGCCGGCCTGACGCTGAACATTAGTGAGGCCGACAACTCGCTCGACCTCGATTTGGTGCGTTCCGTCGCGCCACTCTTCCGAGTTCCGGCGAAGGACGTGGCCGGGATCATCGCGAGCGGGCAAGCAGTCGTCAAGCAATGGAGGAAGATCGCTGGTCGTTTGGGACTGTCGGCCCGAGCGTGTGACCGGATGGCCCCGGCGTTTCGCCTCGCGGACTGAGGGATTGTTCTCCGTTTATCGATATTTCTGCGGCGGACGGCTCCGCTGCATCGGGAAGCACTTTGGCAGCGGACCGCTGCAGATTGTCCAGGACGTGTAAGCCGCAGTTGTAGTGGCCGCCGACAGCCATTCAGTCGCGCCGGAATACGATCTCCTGAGTCCCATTCGGACCAGCTGTCTTCATCGTCAGCGTTCGACCACCGAATCCCACCCTCTCCGCCATTCAGCGATCCTTTGTTTTCAATCAGATCCACATTTCCTCTCCAGTGAACCAGCGGCGGTTCAGCACGTTTTCCGGGTGCCACATGGCGCCAGGCTAGAATCGTCCTATGGATACGGCACCGGCTACACCCGAAGGCCAGCTACGTCGAGTGATCGACGAACAGCCTGACGACAGCTCTTTCGAGGAGATTCTGAAGGAGTTGGCGTTCGCCGCGATGATCGAGCGTGGTCTCGCCGACTCTCGTGCCGGACGCACGATCAGCCAGGAGGAGATGCGGAAGACCATCGAGTCGTGGCGCAAATAGTCTGGACTACCGAGGCGTGCCGCTGGCTTCAGGAGATCTACGACTACATCGCCGAAGACAACGAGGAATCGGCCTACCGCTACCGAGAGCGGCCTGACGTCAGAGTGTGCTTTACAGCCACTACCGCTTCGCCTATCTCATTGCGGCGGAGCGGGGTATCGAGATCCTCGGAGTGTTTCACGCCGCCCTCGATATGGCTCGATACTTCAAGTCGGGCGGTTGATACCCCTCATCACCTTCAGGAAACAGCGCCGACGGTGTCATGCTGCGACAACGCCGGGCGCATCGGGCGCGGAGGCGCCATCGCCGGGATCGGGTGTTCACAGGGTGCACGGTTGGGCTCGAGAGCGTCGGTGAAAGAATACGCCCACTCGGGGCCACCAATTCCAAACAACGCTAAGACATGCTGAGCCGGTCATTTCAGTCCGACGCGATCGCCGCCACCGAGAGTGAGACCTATCAGACGTTGCTCGCGCGGGCGCACCGGCGGACGGGCCGCGTACCGCCCGAGAGCATCGTGCGCCACGTCCTTTCGGTCACGCATGGAGGCGACTGGCCGGTCCAGCGTGACGCGCTCGACGCGGTGCTTCGCCGCTGCGCGTCCGCTCACACGGACGAGATTCAGATCGTGAAGCGGCCGCGAGGCCGCCTGGGTCTGTACGCGACCCGGCGCGGTGGCTCGCGCGCACGCCCGTATCGTACGCTGCTCCGTCGGACCGAGCCGCTCGACGGCAGTTGTGAGTGCGCCGACTTCCTCAGGAACTCGCTCGGCGTGTGCAAGCACCTCGTTGCCGTCCTGGAGTACGTGATCTCGAAGCGGCGTCGCGGTGATGTCGATCGCGAATCGGCTGTCGAGCCGGCGCCGTTGCGCTGGGATCCGATCCGCCCGCTGACCGGCACTGGCGACTGGCTGGCGCGGATTCGTTGGGTGGACGGCACACCCGATCCCGATCTGCGGCGGCGGTTGCGTCCAGCAAACGGAAGCGGCTGGACTATCACCGTTCCCGGAGCATCGCCACAGCGGCTGAGGCTCGTGAGTCGATTGCTCGCCGTCCTCCGCGATGGCAACGACGAGCCGGCACTGCACGCGCTGCTGCAGGAAGAGCATGCGCGGCTCGTCCGCCAGATCCATACCGCGACCAGGCGGAAGGGTCTGCGCCATGCGCTGCAGACGCTCAAACAGCCGCTCTATCCGTATCAGCGCGACGGCGTCGAGCGGTTCTTCATGCAGGGCCGCCTGCTCTTGGCCGACGACATGGGTCTCGGCAAGACCGCGCAGGCGATTGCCGCCTGCCACGCGCTCTGGCACACCGGCCGCGTCCGCCGTGGTCTGCTCGTTGTCCCCGCCGCGCTCAAACCGCAGTGGCTTCGTGAGTGGCAGCTCTTCACCGACGCTCCAGCCACCGTCCTCGATGGCACTCCCGACCAGCGCCGCGCGGCCTTCGACGCGTGTCGGCGCGGATTCCTCCTGGGGAACTACGAGCAGCTCATTCGCGACCTCGACGTCGTTCGTGAGTGGACGCCGGACATCGTCGTGCTCGACGAGGCCCAGCGGATCAAGAACTGGGCGACCAAGACGGCGCTGACCGTGAAGCGCCTCGATCCGCCGTACCGTCTGGTGCTGACCGGCACGCCGATGGAGAACCGGCTCGACGAGCTCGCATCGATCGTCGAGTGGGTCGATGACCTCGCGCTGGAGCCAAAATGGCGCCTGGCGGCGTGGCACACTACGCCCGTGGATGGAACAACGGAGATCGGCGGCGCCAGGAATCTCGATACCCTGCGCACGCGTCTCGCCACGTGCATGGTCCGGCGCGTGCGGCAGGAGGTGCTCTCGCAGCTGCCGGCGCGGACCGACGCGCAAATTCCCATCGAGATGACCGCGGAGCAGATGGACGAGCACGATGCGCTCACCATGCCGATCGCGCAGATCCTCGGCCGCGCGAAGCGGCGGCCGCTCACGCAGGCGGAGTTCCTGCGCCTGATGACGCTGCTCACCACGCAGCGGATCGTCGCCAACGGCTTGGCCCAGTTGCGCTTCGCTGAGATCTGGCCCGACCTGTCGAGGATCCAGCGACCCACGGAATCCACGCTGAGAGGGCTCGCGAGCCCGAAGCTCCTGGAGCTGCGCGAGCTGATCGCTCAACTCGCCGTGGCTCAGGGGCGCAAAGTGGTGGTGTTCAGCCAGTGGCGGCGGATGCTCACGCTGGCGCACTGGGCGACGCGCGACCAGCTCGCGCGCGAGCATGTTCGGGCGGCGTTCTTCACTGGCGAGGAAGGCCAGAAGAGGCGCACGCAGAATATCGTCGACTTCCACGACGATCCCGCGTGCCGGGTGCTCTTCGCCACTGATGCCGGCGGCGTCGGTCTCAACCTGCAGCGGGCCGCGAGCGCCTGCATCAACATCGAGCTTCCCTGGAACCCGGCAGTGCTCGAACAGCGAATCGGCCGGATCTATCGCCTCGGGCAGCGCCGCCCGATTGACGTCTACAACCTAGTGAGCCAGCCCGGAATCGAGTCGCGAATCGCGGACGTCGTCGGGTCCAAGAAGGCGCTCTTCACTGGCCTCTTCGACGGGACGACCGACGAGGTCGCCTTCGATCGCGCTGGTAGCTTTCTCTCGCGGATCGAGCGCATGGTCGCGCCAGCAGGGCCCCGCGCCGCGGCCGCCGCTGCTCCCGAAAACGATGCTGTCGAGAGCGAGATTGACGCAATGGTGGCGGCGGGCGACGAATCGCGTGACTCGCCGGGCGCAGCCGCCCCGGTGCCAGCGCCGATCCCGTCGGCTGCTGAAATCCAGCGTCTGGTGTCCGCTTTGGCCGTGCAGCGCACCGCGAACGGCGGTCTGCTCATCGTGGCGCCGCCCGAAACAGCATCGACGTTGGCGGCGCTCTTCTCGGGGATGGCGCAGCTTCTCCAGGCCGCCGCGGCGCCGCTGGTGGCGGGAGGAGATTCGGTCAGGCGGTGATAAACACCGACGCGAACCTTCGCGGTCTTCGGCCCGATGACGCGCGTGTCGGTGCGAACGCACGTGATGGCGCAGAGATTGACGCGTCGCTAGTCGGCTCCTGTAGCATGTGCAGCACGAAACGCGCGAGTTATGACACCCACGACGAAGCCAGCAGCAGGCAAAAGGGCTAGGGAGCGGAAGAGGACCTTGCCGCCAAACTCGACGCGCTCATCGAGGAAGCGACGGTTGATGCGTACGACGAGTCCGAGCAGACAGCCGGCTTCTACACGGTGCTTGAGGACAACCTGGCGGTACCCTTCTCGACCGACGTGCTCGGCATGAGGGTTCAACGGACGCTCGATCGCGACGATTCGATTCGAGTCCAGTGAAGCGAGCAGGACGCTCGGGCGTGCGGCCTCACCTGTCAGACGTCATGGCAGAAGATCAGCCAAACGATCGGCCACAATCCAGGCCAATAACTCAGATTATTGACTATTGTGAGAATACGATGAAATCAGATCGGCCAAGCCAGCCCTTGGAGAGTGTCCCGCGGATTGAGCCGGCTCGACTCGAGAACTCTCCAGAACGGGTCGCCGATCTAGCTGCTGAGTTGTCGGCGGCATCGGCCAGATTTGGCCGTTCGTTGCACGCGCGGACGTCAGCAAACATTGCGGCCCTCGTCCGCATCATGAACACCTACTTCAGCAACCTCATCGAAGGCCACGACGCGAAGCCCCGTGACATCGAGCGTGCGCTCGCGGGGGAGTTGACCGCGACGAGGGCCGCCGCAATCTACAGGTCGAGGCGGCCGCGCACGTACGCGTTCAGGCGGAAGTCGATCCAATGGCTGGTGTGGCCGCGCTTCCCGAGCCAGCGTCCCAGGGTTTCATTCAGTGGTTGCATCGGGAATCCTATCGAGGAGCTCCCGAGGCGATGTTGACGATCACCGGCGTCGGCCGAGAATTCACGATGACGCCAGGCGAATGGAGATCGCGACCTGAGCACGACGTGGCTGTTGGCAGGCATCAGCCGCCGTCCAGCGCGAGCGTCGACGATTTCATGCGGCACTTCGCGCAGCGCTACCGATTCGAAGGTATCGGACGAGCGAGTCGAATCATGGCCCTGGCGGCTACTCATCATCGGTTCAACTACATTCATCCGTTCCCGGATGGAAACGGGCGCGTGAGCCGCCTAATGAGTCACGCCATGGCCTGGCGTGCGGACGTCGCCGCACATGGTCTCTGGTCGATCTCACGTGGATTGGCACACGGACTTGAGAGCCGCACCGAGTACAAGCAGATGATGGATGTTGCGGATACTCCTCGGCAAGGCGACCTGGATGGTCGAGGGAACTTGTCCGAACGCTTTCCGGCGCATACGCTTGACGTTCTTTTTCCTCGTTTGTACCCCCCTCGCGTAGAAGGCCAGCACTTAGGCTGCATGTCGGTCTGTGCTACGCAGGCCCCTTCAAACTCCGGGCAAGATCTCTACGCCGGAGCCAGGCCGTGATACCGGTCTTCCAGCGCAACGCCACCTGAGAGGAGGCCCTGCCGCATGACCTCACCAGACCCCAGCCGCGTCATCGCCTCACTTGCGCGCGATCAGGTCAACCTCGACCTGAAGACCGTGGACCTCTGTTTCCTCGCCGGCCTGTACATGCGCGCGGACAAGGCGGCGCTGGCGTCGTTCGAGGAGGACGTGCTCGTCGACATGTTCGAGCAGGTCTGCGACGTCGTCGATCCGGCAGCGGAGAACCCCCGGAAGCGCGCGACGCATGCGATCCAGCGGCTGCGGGAGCAGCGGATGCTCGCGCGCGTCGACGGCGCCGGCCTCGTGCGCGCGGGTGAGTACGCGCTGACGCGCCTCGCGGCGGCGGTCGTCGAGTACTTCCTTGCCGACGAGGCGCTCACGCGCGAGAGCCTGACGCTGCTCACCGGCACCTTGCGCGCACAGCTCGCGGAGATCCTCGCTGCAGCGAAGAAGGTCGAGGGCGGCGAGGCCTGGCACACCAGAGTCTCGGGGCCGCTTCGCGTGACGGTGGCGGATCTCGTGTCGGGCATCGAGCGGCGGCAGCGCGGCCTCGATGCGCAGCAGGAGGAGGTGCAGGCCGAGATCGCCACTCTGCTCTCGGTCGACTGGTTCAGCGCCGTCGACCGTTGTCAGGCCCTGCTCGACACGACGACGAGCACCCTGCGCGAGCTCAACGAGATCCTGCTCCGCGACACGCACCACTTCGTCGCCCTGCTGCAGGAGATCCAGACGCTCGCGGCGGCGGCCTCGAACGCCGACGCCGAGGCGACGGTCCAGCGCGTCATCGAGCACGTCGACCGGATCGCGGCGTGGGGCGGCGCGCGGCAGCGATCCTGGTCCGAGTACTACCAGTACGTGCACCGCTACCTCCGCGACGTCGTACGGCTCGACCCCGACCGCGCGCTGAGCCAGCGGCTGCGCGATCAGCTCGCGGGCTGGCCTCCGCGTCCCTTCCATCTGCTCGTCGCGCACGCGCCCTCGATTCGGCTGCTTCGCCAGCTCGAGGCGCGCGTCGAACGCCCTCCCGTGACCAGGCCTCGGGCGGACCGTGAGGCCAACCCCGAGTGGGTCGAGGCCGAGAACCTGCTCGCCGACATCGAGGCGCTCGTGCGGCAGGTCCTCGACCAGGGCGCGGGAACGCTCGCCGAGGTCACCTCGCGTGTGCTGCCGATCGTGCCTGAGCCGGTGCGCTACGCGGCGACCGGACGCATCGCCGATGCCCTGGCTCGCCGAGCGCCGGTGTGGAGCGAGCGCGAGCGTCCCTGGGTCCCCGTCCTCGAGACGCTCGAGGTCGAGGACTGGGCCGTCGACCGCGGCGGCGGGTCGTGACGGACTCGACCTTCCACTCTCTCGAGGCGGCGATCGCCGACGAGCACTTCCCCGAGGTCGATCTGGTGCTGCGCCGCGGCCGGCACATCGGCCGCGACGACGGCACGGCCTACGACTACCTCGTGGACGCGCAGGCGCTTCTCGAGGGCTTCTACGCGCGCTTCGGCTGCGAGCTCGTCCAGCGGAGCGACGGCTACTTCTATCTCCTGCCCGCGGGCGATCGCCTCGGCCGGCGGCAGCTCTCCGCCGGCGAAATGCTCGTCGGGCAGACGCTCGCGCTGCTCTACCTCGACCCGGCGACGCTCCAGCACGGCGGGCTCATCGGGCGTGAAGCGCTGCTCCAGCGCCTGTCCGGTCTCCTCGGCACCGACGTCCTCGTGCGCACTCTGAGTCCGCGGAAACGCAAGTACGACGAGCGCATTGCCGCGGAGATGGTCCGC
The DNA here is from genome assembly GCA_009380045.1 of Luteitalea sp. Taxonomy (GTDB): domain Bacteria; phylum Acidobacteriota; class Vicinamibacteria; order Vicinamibacterales; family CAVVIG01; genus WHSN01. Next base: position 563 of record WHSN01000188.1, on the reverse strand, counting down.
GCACAGGTGGGAGAGGCGCTCCGCCGCCTCGCCGACCTGGGCTTCGTGGACATCCTCGACGAGGCGTGTCTCCGGCTCCGCCCAGCCCTCCTGCGCTTCGCCGAGCCCGTGCGCGGCCTTGCCGATGCGAACCTGGCGCTCGAGCGGCTCGTCGCGCGAGGCGAGGTGCTGCTCGGCGAAGCCGACGGCGACGAGGCGGGCGCCGACGACGAGGAGCCCGGGCCATGACGCGCACGCGCGCTGAGGCGCTCGCCCTCGTCAACTGGAAAGGCGTCTTCTACGAGCGCTATTTGCTCGACCGGCACGTCACGGCGCTCGAAGGAGCGAACGGCGCCGGCAAGACGACGGTGATGATCGCCGCTTACGTCATCCTGCTCCCGGACATGTCGCGCCTGCGCTTCACGAACCTCGGCGAGACGGGCGCTACCGGCGGCGACAAGGGGATCTGGGGTCGACTCGGCGAGCCCGGGCGTCCGTCCTACGCGGTGCTGGACTTCGCGCTCTCGGGCAAGCACCGGCTCGTCGCCGGCGTCCACCTCGAGCGCAAGGGCGACCCGTCCGTC
>WHSN01000167.1 GCA_009380045.1 Luteitalea sp. | reverse complement strand
GGTTGCGACTGCGGCCGCGGCTCCGAACGGCACCGCGCCCGCGGAGATTGCGTCGGACTTGCGGCTGACGCTGGCCGACGGCACGATGCCCTTCCAGGGGGGGCGGGTCCTCAGTAATGCCCCGCTCCGGTGGGCGGCGGCGGCGTGGGACGCCGGCGTGCTTCTCGCCGTGGGGCTGCTCGTCTTCGCGATCGTGAACCGTTTCTGGATGCCGCTTGGCGTTGCCGCGCTGTCCTACTACGTCGGCGGGATCCTGATCCTCGGAAACAGCCCAGGGGTGTGTCTGTTCGCGCCCCGGGCTGGAAAAACCTCCGCGCCGACCGCTGAGCCGGCACGCCCCCCACGCCCGCGCCACGGCGACCCAGGTCGCGGCCGCACCGCCGAGTTCACCCGTAATCCGTTCAGATCGCCCCGCCGAAATCGCACCACCCGCACGTAGCGACGGGACGGCCCGCAGCCGGTCAACGAACGGCCGAAGGCGCCAGGACGCGACGACCGTCAAGGGGGGATTCCCCCCGAGACGGTTTTCGTCGTCTTTCGTTCGTCAACCCCTTGACATCCTACCTATCGCCCGCGCACGCTACGTGACGTGTAGAGCGCCTAGGTATAAACGATGACGACGTCGAAATCCGACCTGCTCCAGGGCACCCTCGACATGCTGATCCTGCGGGTCGTCGCTCCTGCGCCGCTTCATGGGTACGCCGTCGCGCAGCGGCTGCAGCAGATCTCGCGCGACATCCTGCAGGTGCAGCAGGGCTCCCTCTATCCCGCGCTGCATCGGCTCGAGACCCGCGGCTGGCTCGAGGCCGGGTGGGACACGACCGCCACCGGCCGGGAAGCGAAGTTCTACCGTCTCACCAGAGTGGGACGGAAGCAGCTCGATAGCGAGCGGGCGAACTGGGAGCGCCTCTCCCAGGCGATTTCGCTGGTCCTCCACACCGCCGGGTAGGGACAGAAAATGCGAGAGTCCAGGATCGACAAGGGGCTCCGCTTCCATCTCGACGAGCAGACCACCGCCTACATGGCGCGCGGCCTGTCGCGGCCGGAGGCGGAGCGGCAGGCGCGGATCAACTTCGGCGGCCCGGCCCGGCCCGGACCACTGAGGCGTGCCGCGAGGTGCGGCGCTGGCCGGTCGTCGAAAGTGTGTGGAGCGATCGGCATCGCGGCGAACAGCGCCATCTTCGCCGTGGTCAACGCCGTGCTCCTGAAGCCGCTTCCCTACGCCAACTCCGATCGCATGCGCACGATGACCGACGTACGCCGCGAGCCGGTGGCAGAGCGGCCCTTCGTCGTGCTGCTGGTCAGCGGCTTCGGTCTCCTCGCACTTCTTCTGGCGGCGGTGGGCATGGACGGAGTGGCATGGACGGAGTAATGTCTGTGGCGGTCAGCGAACGCGCAGAGGAGATGGGGGTGCGTCTGGCGCTCGGCGCGCGTCCCGGGCAACTGTTGCAGATGGTGGTCGTCGAAGCCACGCGCCTTGCGCCTGGGGGCGAGGTCCTTGGACTCGCGCTCACGTTCACGTGGGCGACCATGCCGCTCGTCAGGACCCAGCTTGTTGGCGTCCAGCCAGCCGATCCTCTGGTCTTCAGCAGCGTGTCGGTTGTGCTCATGGCGATCGTGGTGCTGGCGGCCACCATCCCGGCGATGCGGGCGGCGCACGTCGATCCGATGCAGGTGCTGCGGAAGGCATAGCGAATGGACATTCAACGCCCTTCAAACGCCAAACGCAAACGGATCCGTCGAGCCATCTACGGCGGTCTCGCCTCCCTGGGTGTGATCGTCGTCATGGTCGGGGTGTCGCGGCTGAAGCCGGCGGCGCCGACAGTGGAAGCCTCGACCTTGTGGCCAGACACGGTGAAGCGCGGCCCGATGGTGCGCCAGGTGCGGGGGCTCGGGACGCTGGTGCCCGAGGACCTGCGCTGGATTCCGGCGACAACCGACGGCCGCGTCGAGCGGATCGTGCTGCGGCCGGGGACGACCGTAACGGCGACGAGCGTGATTTTGGAGCTCACCAATCCCGAGCTCGAGCAGGCCGTCCAGGAGGCGGAGCTGAAGCTCCAGTCGGCGGAGGCCTCGCTCACCAACGTGCGAGTGCAGCTTCAGCACGAGCTGCTCGAGCAAAGGGCGGTGGCGGCGGCGCTCGAAGCCGAGTACCAGCAGGCACAGATGCAGGCCGAGATGAACGCGGCGTTGGCGAAGGACCAGCTGATATCGGATCTGGTGCGGCGGCAGTCGGAGCTTCAAGCCGAGCAGCTGGCGGTGCGGCGCGACATCGCCGAGGAGCAGCTGGCGACGCGGGCGGAGACGACGCGGGCGCAGCTTGCCGTGCAGCAGTCGACAGTTGACCAGGCGCGCGCTTATCTGCAGTTGAAGGCGCGGCAACGCGCGGAGCTGCAGGTGCGGGCGGGGCTCGCCGGGATGCTGCAGCTGGTGCCGGTGGAGGTCGGCCAGCAGGTGGCGCCAGGCACGAACCTGGCGCGGGTGGCGAATCCGGCGCGGTTGAAGGCCGAGATCCGGATCGCGGAGACGCAGGCCAAGGACCTGCAGCTGGGACAGCCGGCGACCATCGACACCCGCAACGGCGAGGTGGCCGGCCGGGTCGTGCGGATCGACCCCTCGGTCCAGAACGGGACGCGCACAGTGGACGTGTCGCTTGACGGCCCGCTGCCGAACGGTGCCGTGCCCGACCTGAGTGTTGACGGCACGATCGAGCTCGAACGGCTGCCCGAAGTGCTTTACATGGGGCGGCCGGCGTTCGGCCAGGACCGCAGCACGGTAGGTCTTTTCAAGGTGGACCCGGCCACCCAGGTGGCCACACGCGTCCCGGTGACGCTCGGGCGGAGCTCGGTCAACACGATTGAGGTTCTCGCCGGGCTGGAGGTGGGTGACCGGGTGATCCTGTCGGACATGTCCGCCTGGGACGGCGTGGACCGGGTGCAGCTGAGATAGCGACCGGCCAGTGATCAGCGCCGGGAGATCAGCCGCCCATCCGGCAATCGGCGTTCAGACGGAGACGGAGGAATCAGTCGCGGAGTCTGCGGATGGCGATCGGCGAGCGGCCAACGGGAGAGAGCACATATGGCGACACCGGTGATCGAGCTGCACGGCGTGAGCAAGGTGTTTCTCACCGACGATGTGGAGACGCATGCGCTGGAGGGGATCGATCTGACCATCGCTCGGGGGGAGTATGTGTCGATCGCCGGGCCCTCGGGCTGCGGCAAGTCGACGCTGCTGGCGATTCTCGGCCTGCTCGACACCCCGTCGGCGGGCGAGTATCACCTGAACGGCCGCCCGGTCGCGACGCTGCCGGCCGCCGAGCGCGCCCGCGTGCGGAACCGCGAGATCGGCTTCATCTTTCAGAGCTTCAACCTGATCGGCGACCTCTCGGTGTTCGAGAACGTCGAGCTTCCGCTCACCTACCGCGGCATGCCGGGGGCAGAGCGCAGGGATCGGGTGCACGCTGCCCTCGAACGGGTCGGCATGGCGCATCGCGCCAAGCATCTGCCCAGCCAGCTCTCTGGCGGCCAGCAGCAGCGGGTCGCCGTCGCTCGCGCGGTGGCCGGCGAGCCGTTGATGCTGCTCGCCGACGAGCCGACCGGCAACCTCGACTCGAAGAGCGGCGAGGCGGTGATGGCACTGCTGGCCGAGCTTCACCAGGCCGGCGCCACGCTCTGCATGGTCACCCATGACCCGCGTTATGCCCGCCACGCCCATCGCCACGTCCACCTCTTCGACGGCCGCGTCGTCGACGAACCAATCGAGGCCATCCCGGCCTGAACGCCGCCGGCGAGCAACTTTTCCGACTCTCGCTCCGTCCAATCCTCCGAACGCCAGGATGCAGCGGAAGGGGCACGAATGTGTCGTGATTGGTCCGCCGTGCTCGTTACCGTCGCTGCCCTCGTCGCTGGCGCGTGCAGCATCGAGGCGCAGAGCTCCGGCGTTGATGGGACGTTCGATCGCATGGTGCAGATTGCCAGTCCGGCCGACGTGCGCGTCACGAGCCGGTCCGGCAGCATTCGGGTGACCACGGGAGCCTCCGATCAGGTCCACATCACCGCTCGGATACGCGCGTTCGGCTCCTTCGTCTACTCCGCGTCGGAGCAGGTGAGACGGATCGAAAGCGCGCCGCCGATCCGGCGGGAGGGCAACTCGGTCTGGATCTGCGAAATCAGCGACCCGATGCTCAGTTCGAATGTCAGCATCAGCTACGTCGTTACCGTGCCCGCAGATGCGCGGTTGCGCACCTCGAGTCGATCGGGATCACAAATCATCGAGTCGCTCAGGGGCTCTGTCGAGGCCACGTCGCGATCCGGCGGTATTCGCCTCGACGATGTGAAGGGGCCGGTGCGCCTCGGATCGCGAAGCGGCGATGTCACAGTGGACGGTGATCCGTCCGGCGAGTGGGAGATCGAAACGCGGTCTGGCGATGTCACGTTGACGGTTCCGTCCACCGCGTCCTTCGACGTCGAGGTGGAAACACGCTCAGGGTCGATCCGCACGTCGCCGGCAATCGAATCCACCGGCGATCCGCGGCGCCAGGGGTTCAGAGGCAGGGTTGGAGGCGGCGGGGCGGCGATTTTCGTCGGCACCCGTTCGGGTTCAATCAGCATCGAGTAGCGCGGTCCGGGGCTACTTCACCGTCCATCGATAGATCATCGCTCCGTCCACGTCCTGCACGGCATCTGCCGGCCAGTCCGGGCCCAGGTCGAAATGGTAGGCGACGATGCGCGCGCCGGGCGGCAGCGAGCGCTTCAAGAACGGGATCAGCCGCGCCCTCATCGTCGGGAAGAGAAAGAGCGTCACCACCGTGGCGTCTCTGATATCCGCCTCGAAAAGGTCCTCGTTGCGAAACGTGACCCTGCCGCGGGCGCCACTTCGTGCTAGATTTCCCTCGGCCTGGAGAACGTGAAACGGATCGATCTCGATGCCGACCCCGCGCGCTCCGAACTTTTCCGCGGCCGTGATCGGTATTCGCCCATCGCCGGAGCCGAGGTCGTACACCACGTCCGCAGCAGTCACGTTCGCGAACGCCAGCATGGCCTCGACGACCGCTTGCGGGGTGGGGACGTACCGGACGTCGGGAGACCTGAGCCGCCTGGTGCCCTGGTTGTCCAGGCAGACAGAGGGTACCGGGGCAAGCAGGATCACGATGACAGACAGAGCGCGGGTGATCATCGGCTGGCACGCATTCATATCACGGAGGTGTCCGCCGGGCACATCGTAAGTGGCCGCGGCGTGGATCGTGACCCAGCCGTAGCGGCCCGTGAAACGGGACCACCTCGAGGAGCGTGTCGAAGTCTTCGGCCGACGACAGCGGATTGACGGAGTGGTGGAAAACGACCGGGCCGTTGACCACGGTGCTCGAAGGCGAAACGCACGCCCCATGGTATCGGCGACATCGGCCCGGTCACCGCGGCCGATTGTCGTCTATGACACGCGGGGCTGGTGCGATCGATCGGCATGCCGCTTCCGGCCGAATCGACTCGAGGCGTTCAGGTGGATGTCGCGATCCGAGGCCGTCACCGCGACAGGGTTACCATTGGTGAATCTGCCGGCGCGAAGGCGAGCTGCCCGGCTGTTTCAGCATGACCGAACCCAGCTATCCAGCGGCCCACGCGGTCGCACCGAAGATTCAAGCGCATTTTGCGCGATACCTGGCGGCGATCGGGGCGCGGGCCGTCGGGGCGCTGCCCCTGGCCCCGGATACCCGCGACATCGAGGCGCTCGTTGACGCGGCCTTCTGGGCGAGCCTGAGGCGAGAGGAGGGGTTCGTCCCGAAGATCTCGCTCGCGCTTCTCCCGGCTGAACGTGCGAGCGAGCCAATGCTGTTCGCACGCCCGCTGCCGCTCGCGCCAGTACCCCTGGTGCGTGTGGCGCCGGCGGTCGAGCGCCCCGGCATTCATCTCGGCGTGTGGCGATCGGGCGGCGATCTCGAGGTGTGGGGGACGACCCGCACGATCCCGCCATTCTGCGTCGTCCTCGAAGTCGCCGCCCCCGGCCTTCTGGTCGTGAAGCATCATCGCGGGGACGGCGGAAAGTTCGTCAACGTCGCGGTGATCGAAGGCGATCACGTGAAGATCATCGACGAGGCGGCGTCGAGCATGCCTGATTGCCCGGCGTTGTTGACGACGCTGCTCGGGCTCGACACCGCCGGGTCGTGGCATGGCTCGACCAACGTGCTGGTGGAGCTGGCGGTCTCGATGCGCGCGCACGGCCGGGGCGGGTCGATGCTGATGACGCCGTCGGGCACCGACAACTGGCGCGACTCGATCGTCCAGCCAATGCTGTATCACGTGCTGCCGCCGTTCTCGGCGCTCGCCGATCTGATTCGCCGCCCGAGGGAGGCTCGAGTGGCGCGCGAGTGGCAGGACAATCTCGCCGATACCGTGAAAGCGGTCGCCGGGCTGACCGCGGTCGATGGTGCGGCGCTGCTCACCGACCAGTTCGACCTGCTGGCGTTCGGCGCGAAGATCTCGCGCGCCCGGGGCCGGCCGCTGGTCGAGCAGGTCGTCACCACGGAGCCGATCGAGGGGGTCGAGGCGGAAGTGGTCCACCCGTCGCGACTCGGCGGCACACGCCATCTCTCGGCTGCGCAGTTCGTGCAGGATCAGCGTGACGCCATCGCGCTCGTGGCCTCCCAGGACGGCCGGTTCACGGTGTTCGCCTGGTCACCGTCCGACGACATGGTGCACGCGCACCGGGTCGAGACGCTGCTGCTGTAGCCATCCGGGCCGGACCTGAGGCAGCCCGGCCGACACCGAACGGCGGCCCGCCGGAAGCGCCATCCACCGCGTCGGGCAGAGTCAGTCACCGGATGCGACCGGTTGTCACCGCCGCCGACGGGGGGTGGGAGTAAGATGGCGTTGATGTCGACCGCGACCTGCTCAACGACGAACGCGCTGCAGTCGGCGATTGCCGGCGACGGCTTCGCGTTCGTGCACGGCGCTGCTATGCGCGAGTTGCTGGCGCGGCACGGCGCGCTCACCGACTGGGCGCGGTTCTCGGAGAGCTGGAATCATCTCGAGCTGGATTCATACATGGCCGACGGCGGGCGGTATCGGCGCCGCCGGCACGCCGCGTACGCAGCCATCGACCGCGCGCCGATCGCCCGCCGGCCGCACCAGCCCCATGTGCAGACGATCGAGTACAACCCGGTGAACGGCGGCATCGAACGGTGGTTCGAACCGATCGATCCCGAGGTGGGCGACGGTGACAGCATGCTGACCATCCTCGGTTTCTGCCGGGCGCTGTTCGACACGCTCGCCGCCTCGACGCCAGCCTGGCACCTCGAAGTGCACCAGTTCCGGATCGAGGCTCGCCCTGACGAGCAGGGGCGGCCGACCCCGGAAGGGCTGCACCGCGACGGCGTCGACTACGTGCTGGTGCTGCTCATCGACCGGCGCAATATCGCGCGCGGCGTCACCACCATCCACTCACCGGCCGGCCGGCCGCTCGGGCACTTCACGCTCACCGACCCCTTCGATGCGGCGCTGGTCGACGACGCGCGGGTGGCTCACGGTGTCACGCCCGTCGAGCCGATCGACCCGCAGCAGCCGGCCTATCGGGACGTTCTGGTGGTCACGTTCGCGGCGCGCCGCGCCTGAGCACGAGCCACATATTTCTCGCGACGCAATGACTACACTCCTGCCGCGGATGCTCGCCGGCGGACTGGCCTTCGCCATCGGGGCCGCGGCCCTGTCGATGCCCTCTCGCGCGCAGACGACGGCCGACGCGGGTCCGGTCGTGTACTCCGCCGAGGTGGACAGCATCATCCACCCGGTGTCGGCGGAGTTCATGATCGCCACCATCGACGCCGCCGATCGCGCGCAGGCCGAGATGGTCGTATTCACGCTGCGCACACCAGGCGGGCTGGTCGACTCGACCCGGGATATCGTCACCCGCATGCTCGCCGCGCGGACGCCAGTCGCCGTGTTCGTCGGACCCGCCGGCGCCCGCGCCGCGTCCGCCGGTTTCATCCTGACGATCGCGGCTGATGTCGCCGCCATGGCGCCGGGCACGCACATCGGCGCCGCCCATCCGGTGTCCGGCACCGGCACGGCGATGGATGAGACCTCGTCGAAAAAGGCGGCGCAGGACGTTGCCGCATACACCCGGACGCTCGCGGCGCGGCGGAACCGGAACGTCCCGTTCGCCGAGCAGGCGGTCAACGACAGCCGCGCGTTCACCGATCAGGAAGCCTTGAGCGCCTCCCCGCCTCTCGTGGACCTCGTCGTCCCCGATGTCGCCGAGCTGCTGCGCCAGCTCGACGGCCGCACGATCACCCGGTTCGACGGCACCACCGCGACGCTCAGCACGGCAAACGCTCGAATCGTCTCGATCGCGATGACGTTGCGCCAGCGAGTGCTCAGCGCGATCGCACACCCGAACATCGCCTACATGTTGCTCAGCCTCGGCATGCTGGGCCTGACGATCGAGCTGTGGTCGCCTGGCGCCATCATTCCCGGCGTCGTCGGCGGCGTCTCGCTGCTGCTGGCGTTCTTCGCCTTGCAGCTGCTCCCGGTCAACTACGCCGGGCTGCTCCTGATTGTGCTGGGCCTGGTGCTGCTCGGCCTCGAGATCAAGGTGACGAGCTACGGCCTGCTCACGGTTGGCGGCGCCGTCAGCCTGATCTTCGGCTCGATGATTCTGGTCGACTCGCCGTCGCCCGAACTGCGGCTCAGCCTCAGGTTCGTCATTCCCGTCGTCGTCGCATTCGTGACGCTGGCCGTGCTGCTGGTGAGGCTCGGGCTCGCCGCCCAGCGTCAGTTACCGGTGACCGGCGTCGAGGGGATGATCGGGCAGACCGGACGTGCGCTCACGCCGCTGGCGCCGGGGACCACCGGCCGGGTCGCTGTGCGGGGCGAGATCTGGCAGGCGCGCGCCGCGGACCCGATTGCGCAGAACGACCGCGTTCGCATCGTTGACATGGACGGGCTGATCCTGTCCGTTCTCAAAGACTGAGGTAGCGAGATGGATATTTCACCGGGACTGATCGTGCTCGGCGTGGTGGTGTTTTATTTCATCAGCTCGATCAAGGTACTGAGCGAATACGAGCGGGGAGTCGTGTTCCGCCTCGGCAAGCTGCTGCCGCAGCCGAAGGGTCCCGGCGTGATCCTCGTATTCGCTCCGATCGACCGGATGATCAAGGTGAGCCTGAGGACAGTGGTCTTCGACGTGCCGTCGCAAGACGTGATCACGCGCGACAACGTCTCGGTGAAGGTGAACGCCGTGCTCTACT
>WHSN01000161.1 GCA_009380045.1 Luteitalea sp. | reverse complement strand
CTCGTGACCGACGAGCGCCATTCGCGTACGGCGGGACTGCTTTTCGAGATCGGCCAATATCGGCTGATACGATCCCCCAGGCTGGAGCGACTCCACCGCGACGATCGGAGGGCGCATGTCGAAAGCGGCTGCCACCACTTCAGCGGTCTGGCGCGTGCGCACGAGCGGGCTGGTCAGGATCACGTCGAAGGTGACGCGCAACCGCACCAGGCCGCGAGCGGCCTTCCGCATGCGTTCGGCGCCTTGCTCACTCAATGGGCGCCTTGCGTCGTCGGGCCAGGCGGCGCCGCGCTCTTCGGCGACGGCGTGGCGGATCAGATACAGCTCGTAAGGACCAGGCATCGTGCGGCTTATCCGGTGCGCCGGTCGAGCAGCGCGCCGGCCGACTGAGTCTTGGTCCTCAGTCGATCGCACAGTGCGACGAGCGCCGGCCGTTCCCGCATGTAGCGCCCGTGCAGGCGCCTGCAGCCTTCCTCGAGCACGGTGACAAGCGTATCGAGCTCGCGCCAGACAACCAGATTTGGCGGCGTGAGGTCGCCTTGAACGAGCCGCACGCGATCGATCAGCACCTGCAGATCGTGCATGCGGCCGAGAAGCTCCTGGCCTCGCTTGAGCGCGCGGAGATCGCTCTGATCCTGACGGCCGCCTGCTTCGGCCGCCAATTCAACCCCGTACCGCAGCTTCTTCATCGTGATGCGGACGGCGTGCAGCCGCTCCGCCAGGTACACCTGGCCCGCCTCCCCGATTGCCGTTCTGAGCGCCGCCGCGCGGCGCGCGATCCTGGCATCCACGGCCCAGCGCATGGCACGCGCCTGGGCGGCGGTATCCTCCGACGACTGCAGCGCGTCGAGCACGCGCCCAAGCTTGCGCGCGGCGCGCCGGAGGTGCTCCGACATGCCCTTCGCGGTGAGCTCGGCCGACATCCGCTGTCGCGCCTGCGCAACGTTGACCTTGACCAGAGTGAGCGCCCGTGACGGGTGACGACCGGATTCCCGGAGCTGGTCGATCAGGATCAGCAGAACGTCCAGCTCTCTCACCGAACCCAGGCGCCGTGTCACCTTTCGAAGCTTCTTGCTGAGCTTTGATGAAACATCGCTGTCGAGCTGCAGTACCGGCAGCACTTCTCGCAGCCGGCGCGAAGCCACCCGCGTGCGGTGAATCGCGTTGACGCTCCCCTTCTCCACGCCGTGTAACGCCCGTGTAAACCGAGGGAGGCGCGAGGCGAGCAACTCGTTACGTGATGTAAACCCTGACATGATATAGACGCAGAGTTGAAACTTCGATTATACGCAAAGCTGTGAATCCCTAATGCGACTTGCCGCCATCGACATCGGAACCAACTCGTTGCACATGATCGTCGTGCGGGTCCGCCCGGACCTCTCGTTCGAGGTCATCGACCGCGAAAAGGAAATGGTCAGGCTTGGCGCCGGCGGGCTCGACGGCCGGGCCCTCACGCCAGAAGCGATGCACGCCGCCCTTCAGGCGCTGTCGAAGTTCAGGCGGCTGGCCGAGTCGCATCGGGTCGACGAAACGGTGGCGGTGGCAACCAGTGCGGTCCGCGAGGCCGAGAACGGCGGCGAGTTCCTCAAGGCGATTACCGCGCACACCGGCATTCGCGCCAAGGTGATCTCCGGCACCGAGGAGGCTCGCCTCATTCATCTCGCCGCGGCGTACGGGATCGGCGCTCCCGGGGAAGTCTCGGTCGCCATCGACATCGGCGGCGGCAGCGTCGAGATCACGCGCGGGGCCGGTCTGCCGGTCGATCGCGGCCGCAGCTTCAAGCTCGGCGTGATCCGGCTCACTGAGCGCTTCGTCAAGAGCGACCCGATTTCGTCCCGCGACGAACGCAAGCTGGTGAAGCACATCGAAACCGAAATCGACGCCTATGTCGAGCAGCTGGCGCACGCCGGCTTCGACCGCGTGATTGGCACCTCCGGCACCATCCTCAGCCTTGGGACGGTCGTCGCTGCAGAACAGGGCGGCGCGGACCCGGGTCCGCTGCGGAACCGCCGGGTCGCGGTCAAGGCGTTGCGTCGGGTCCGCCGAACGCTCACCTCGCTGGACCTCGAGAAGCGGCTTCGCATACCCGGACTCGATCCGCGTCGCGCCGATCTCGCCGTCGCCGGCTCGATCCTGCTCGATACCATTCTCCGCCGGCTCGGCGCATCGGAGCTGACCCTCTGCGATCTGTCCCTTCGTGAGGGGCTGGTGCTCGACTTCATCGCGCGCCACCGCAAACAGATCGCACAGGCCGAGCGCTATCCCGATATTCGACGCCGGAGCGTGATCGAGCTGGCCGAACGCAGCAACTACTGGCCGGAACACGCACATCAGATTGCCCGGCTCGCGATCAACCTGTTCGAAGAGACGCGCAGCGTGCACGCGCTCACCGACAAGGAACGCGAATGGCTGGAGTATTCGGCGCTGCTGCACGACATCGGCGTGCACATCAGCTACGAGCAGCATCACAAGCACTCCTATTACCTGATCACGCACGGCGATCTCCGAGGCTTCGAACCGGCCGAGATTCAGATCATGGCGCTCGTCGCCCGCTATCACCGCCGCGGGGTACCGAAGCGGCACCATGAAGGCTTCGGTCAGCTGCCGCGCCAGGCGCGGGGCGTGGTACGAACCCTTTCGGCCATCCTCCGTCTGGCGGAGGCGCTCGACCGCAGCCACTCGCAAGCGATCACCGGCCTGAATCTACTCGACCGGGGCGACGATGCGCTGTTGCGCGTGCAGACGACGGGCGACGCGGAGCTCGAGATCTGGGCCGCCACACGGCACGCGGCGCCGTTCGAGCGGATGCTCGGCAAGCCGCTGCGGGTCGAGGTGAGCACACAGTCTTATGTCGAACAACCTGATGAGGCCGCACGAGTACCCGGGCAAGCTGTTCGTGGTGGAGGGGATCGACGGGTCGGGAAAGACCACGCAGCTGGGCCTGCTGGCCAAGTGGCTGAGCGCCGAGGGACACCGCGTGTTCGTCACCGAATGGAACTCGTCGGCGCTCGTGAAGGCGGCGACGAAGCTGGGCAAGAAGAAGAACGCGCTCACGCCGATGACCTTCAGCCTGCTCCACGCCACCGACTTCGCTGACCGGCTCCTCTACAAGATCATTCCGCCACTCAAGGCCGGGATGATCGTCCTTGCCGACCGCTACGCGTACACCGCGTTCTCGCGTGACACCACCAGAGGGGTGGACCGGCAATGGGTCCGCGAGCTCTACAGCTTTGCCGTGCGGCCGGACCTGGCGCTGTACTTCCGCACGCCGATCGAGGTGTCGGTGGACCGGCTGATGGCGCGCCGCGTGAAGCTGAAATTCTACGAGGCCGGCCTCGACATGGGGTGGAGCAGCAACCCGGTCGAGAGCTTTCGCCTGTTCCAGGGCAAGGTGCTCAGTGAATACGATCGCATCGTCGAGGAGTTCGGGCTGCAGGTGATCGATGCCGCGGGCAGCATCACCGAGCAGCAGCGGATGGTCCGCCAGTTGGTGGCGCCCCACCTCGCGACCAGCCCAGTGGAGATGAGCGATGAGCAGCCCGTTGCATGACTCGCTCGACGGCGCCAATGGCGGGATACAGTCGGGCCGCTATTATGGCCGCGCCATCCCGTACCTGCCGATCGACGGCTATCCCGGCAAGCTGATCGCGATCGAGGGGACCGACGGTGTCGGCCGGAGCACCCAGATTGAGCTGCTGCGGGAATGGCTGGAGGTCCGCGGCTACGGCGTGATTGAAACCGGGTGGACGCGCTCACCGCTGATGCAGCCGACGATCGAGCTGGCGAAATCGAGCAACACGCTGAACAAGCTGACCTTCGTGCTCCTCTACGCCACCGACTTCGCCGATCGCCTGGAAAAGGAGATCATTCCGGCGCTCAAGGCCGGCTTCGTCGTGCTCTCGGACCGCTATATCTTCACCGCGCTCGCCCGTGCCGGCGTGCGCGGCGTCGATCGGCAGTGGCTGCGGAGCCTGTACGGATTCGCGATTGCGCCGCACCTGGTCTTCTATCTGAAGGTCGACGTCGAGACGCTGATCGGCCGCGTGCTCGAGGCGCGGGGCATGGACTTCTGGGAGTCCGGGATGGATTTGAAGCATGGCGACGACATCTACGACAGCTTCAGGGCCTATCAGAACAAGCTGCTTCGGGAGTACAGCTCGATGGCCGACGAGTTTCATTTCCGGAATATCGATGCCCGCCGATCGGTGGACACCATACAGATGGAGCTGCGACGACAGGTCGCCGCCTTCCTCGAATCCGCAGACGAGCCGCGTCCGGAATGAGCCGGATGTCAAGCCGGGTCGTGAGATTTTACACGCCCGAAACGCCCGGCATCTGACGGTCCGTTACGCTCAAGCGTGTTGCTCAATGCGCGCACCACCGCTCCTGCCGATGACGTCATGACGCCGCCCGCGAGTGCGCTTGCGCCGGCCGCCGCCGGCGCCGTTCCGAAAATCGACGTCACGGGCATGAACTTCTTCTACGGCACGAACCAGGTCCTGCACGAGATCTCGCTGAAGATCCTCCCCCATCAAGTGACGGCGCTCATCGGTCCCTCCGGCTGCGGCAAGTCGACCTTCCTTCGGTCGCTGAACCGGATGAACGACATCATCCCGGGCGCGCGGGTCGAAGGGGCGGTCCGGATCGACGGCGAAAACATCTACGCACCGTCGGTCGACGTCGTGAACCTGCGCCGCCGTGTCGGGATGGTCTTTCAGAAGTCGAATCCGTTCCCGAAGTCGATCTTCGAAAACGTCGCCTATGGCCTGCGGATCAACCGCATGGCCACCTCCCGCGAAGGGCTGCGCGGCCGCGTCGAGGCGAGCCTGAAATCGGCGGCGCTGTGGGACGAAGTGCGCGATCGCCTCCACACATCGGCGCTCGCCCTGTCGGGAGGACAGCAGCAGCGGCTGTGCATCGCCCGAGCCCTCGCCATCGAGCCGGAGATCCTGCTGATGGACGAGCCTGCGTCGGCGCTCGACCCGATCGCCACGCAGCGCATCGAGGAGCTGATCTATCAGCTGAAGAGCCGATACACCATCGTCATCGTCACCCACAACATGCAGCAGGCGGCGCGCGTCTCCGACTACACGGCGTTCTTCTGGCTCGGGAAGCTGGTCGAGTGCGACCGCACGAACAAGATCTTCACCGCCCCATCGGAGAAGCTCACCGAGGACTACGTCACCGGAAGGTTCGGATAATGGAGCCAGTCGAACGGGTCGTTCGGCACTTCCAGGAGGAGCTCGAACAGGCCAAGACGCGGCTGCTCGAGATGGGCGGCCTGGCGGAGGAGAACGTCCGGCTGGCGGTCAAGGGAATGGTCGACCGCGACCAGTCGCTGATCGACCGGGTGCTGCACGGCGACACGCCGCTGAACAGCCTGCACATCGAAATCGACAACCGCTGCTTCACGCTGCTGGCGCTCTACCAGCCGATGGCCGCTGACCTGCGGACCATCGTCGCGGCATTCAAGATCAACACCGATCTCGAGCGGGTCGGGGACCTCGCGGTGAACATCGCCGAAGCGGCGCGCCGGTACGCGTCGCACCCGCCGGTGAAAAAGCTGATCGACATTCCGCGAATGGCCAGCATCGCCCAGACCATGCTGCGCGACTCCCTCGATGCGTTCGTCCGACGGGACATGGCGCTGGCGCAGCACGTCCTGAACGAAGACGACCGCCTGGACAGCCTGAAGACGCAGATCTTCCGGGAGCTGCTGACCTACATGCTGCAGGATCCGTCGACGATCGAACCGGCGCTCGATCTGATCCTCATCTCCCGGCATCTCGAGCGCATCGGTGATCACGCCACCAACGTCGCCGAAGACGTCATCTTCATCATCTCGGCGCGCGACGTCCGACATCACGCCAGCGACGCCAGCCAGCCCTGAGCGCTCCGCCGGGTGCCCCCTGCAAGAAGCGCCCGTGTATGCTGCTCCAGCCTCGGGACAACCCGGCGACCGTGGCCGATAGTGCCCGCGGTTCAGGTCCGCTAGAATAGGTCGATGTCCAGCCAGCCCGGGCCGCCGCTCTGTGTCCTCTGTCGGAGAAATCCGGCGGAACGTGAGTGGCGGCCTTTCTGCAGCCAGCGCTGCAAGCTGCAGGACCTCGCCCGTTGGGCCGATGGAACGTACCGCGTTCCCGGCGATCCACTTCCCGAACCGTTTCCCGAACCCGATTCCACAGACAAACCGAATGGCTGACACGCTCACGATCGTCGACAACCGGACCGGGAAGACCTACGAGCTGCCGGTGCAGGCCGGTACGATTCGCGCGATGGACCTCCGGCAGATCAAGGAGGGACCTGACGACTTCGGCGTCATGACCTACGACCCGGCGTTCATGAACACGGCGAACTGCCGCAGCGCCATCACCTACATCGACGGCGACAAGGGGGTGCTGCTCTACCGCGGCTACCCGATCGAGCAGCTCGCCGAACAGAGCGACTACCTCGAGACCGCCTATCTGCTGCTGTTTGGAGAGCTGCCCACTGCGTCGCAACAGCACTCCTGGACCCAGCAGATCACCACCCACACCATGCTTCACGAGAACGTGAAGAAGTTCATGGAAGGGTTCCGCTACGACGCGCACCCGATGGGCATCTTCCTGAGCACGGTCGGGGCGCTGTCGACGTTCTACCCGGACGCCCGCAGAATTTTCGACCCCGACTCGCGACGCCTCCAGACCCGCCGCCTCATCGCCAAGGTCCCGAGCATCGCCGCCTATGCGTTCCGCCACATCGTCGGCCGCCCGTACATCTACCCGGACAACGATCTGAGCTACACCGGCAACTTCCTCAACATGCTGTTCAAGATGCCGGCCGAGAACTTCCTTCCCAATCCAGTGCTCGCACGCGCGCTGGACGTGCTGTTCATCCTGCACGCCGACCACGAGCAGAACTGCAGCACCAGCGCGATGCGCAACATCGGCAGCTCCCACGTCGATCCGTACTCGGCGCTCGCCGGCGCCGCGGCGGCGCTGTACGGCCCGCTCCACGGCGGCGCCAACGAAGCGGTGCTCCGGATGCTGAACGAGATTGGCTCGATCGACAAGGTCCCGGAGTTCATCAAGAAAGTGAAAGCAGGAGAGGCGCAGACCCGCCTGATGGGATTCGGTCACCGCGTCTACAAGTCCTACGATCCGCGGGCAAAAGTGGTCAAGCAGATCGCCGAGCTGGTGTTCACCGTCACCGGCAAGAATCCCCTGCTCGACATCGCGCTCGAGCTCGAACGCATCGCGCTCGAGGACGAGTATTTCGTCAGCCGCAAGCTGTACCCGAATGTCGACTTCTACTCGGGCCTGATCTACCAGGCGATGGGCTTCCCGGTCGAGATGTTCCCCGTGCTCTTCGCGATTCCGCGGACCGTTGGCTGGATCGCGCAGTGGGAGGAAATGCTGCTCGACCCGGAACAGAAGATCGCCCGGCCACGCCAGATCTACACCGGCGCCGGCCTCCGCGACTATGTTCTGCGCGAGCAGCGCCCATGAAAGTGGTTCTGGCGGTGGCGCTCGCACTCACCCTGCAGGCGCCGTCGCCGGCGCGATTCGACTCCAGTCGAGCCTGGGAACACCTCCGCCAGCTCGTCGCTCTCGGTCCGCGGCCAGCCGGATCGCCGGCCATCGAAGAGTCCCGCTCGTACATCAAACAGCAGCTCGCGCGCGCCAGCGTGCCGGTGAGGGAGCAGGCGTGGGACGATCAAACGCCGGCCGGTCCGGTGCGCATGGTCAACCTGGCCGCGACGATCGCCGGCGGCTCCAGCGACCGGCTCGTGATCGCCGGCCACTACGACACCAAGCGCATCCGCGAGTTCAGGTTCGTCGGCGCCAACGACGGCGGGTCGAGCACCGCGTTCCTGCTGGAGCTTGCCCGGGTGCTCAAGGGCCGCCGCAACCCGATGACCATCGAGCTGCTCTTCCTGGACGGCGAAGAGGCGGTGGTCGAGTGGCAGGGCAACGACCGCACGTATGGCAGCCGCCACTACGTGAGCGCCGCCCGCCGCGACGGCTCGCTGGCCACCCTGAAGGCGCTCGTGCTGGTCGACATGATCGCGGACCGCGATCTCCGAATCAAGAAGGACGACAACTCGACCGAGTGGCTCACCGAGGTGATCTGGCAGGCCGCCCGGCGCCAGAAGCTGTCAGCTCATTTTTCGGACGAGCGCACGCAGATCGAGGACGACCACTTGCCGTTCCTCCAGGCTCGGGTGCCGGCTGTCGACATCATCGATCTCGAATACCCGGCCTGGCACACCGCTGGCGACACGCTGGACGCCGTGAGCGCGCGAAGCATGCAGGTCGTCGCCGACACGCTCCTCGCCGCGCTGCCGGACATCGAAGCACGCCTGCTCGCCTCCGACCACTGACCTGATGTCACACGCTGCCTGGCCGCCGGCATTTCATCCAAGCCACGATGGCACGACATGGTCGGAGCGCTCGCACGTTCGAGCCGATTCGCGGCGAAACGGTGGAGTCGGTTGGCCGACCGCCTGAGCCTGGCTAGTGGTCCTGGCGGTCACGCCTCGTCGCGGCGCGGATCGCAACCAGCCCGACGGTGAGAATCAGGACCGACAGCGCCGACGCGGCCCATACGCCGTCAGCGATCGCGCCGCCCATCCAGTCTTCGACGCGCAGATATGACCCTCCCGCGACAGATGCCCTGGCGGCCCTGATGTAGGCGCGGCCGGCCTCGACGATGATCCGATCGAAGGTGACGTTCCAGACGACGATGGCGAGGGTGATCCAGAGCGCGACGGCGGCGCGGGCCCCGCGGCGACCGTTCATGGATCGATTATGGCCCCAACCACCTGAGCGATCTGCTCGATGGCCCATGCCGTTTCAGCCTCGGTGATCACGTACGGAGGCATCAGGTACAGCACATTGCCCAAGGGGCGCATCAGGAGCCCGCGTTCCAGGAAGGCTCGGGTCAGTCGCGGGCCAATGTCGTCCAGGTAGCCGCTGCCTGAGGCGCCGGCTGAGCCGGTCGCGAGCTCGACGATGCCGACGCCACCGATCACCCGCACCTCTCCGACGACGGCCAGGGAACCCAGCGGTGCGAGGCCGGCACGAAGCCACTGCTCGAGCGCGTTCACCCGTGCGAGAGCGCCCGAATCGTGCAGGAGATCCAGGCTCGCAATCGCCACCGCGCAGGCCAGCGGATTGGCGGTGAAGGAGTGGCCGTGGAAGAAGGTTCGCTGCCGATCGGTGCTGAGGAACGCCTGGTAGATCCGATCCGTGGTCACGGTGGCGCCGAGCGGCAGGTATCCCCCGGTGAGCGCCTTCGACAGGCAGATGATGTCCGGGCTGATCGGGCCGTGCTCGCACGCGAACAGACGGCCGGTTCGCCCGAAACCGGTGAGCACTTCGTCGGCGACGAGCAGCGTGCCGTGTTCGTCGCACAACCGCCGCACCCCGGCGAGGTACTCCCTGGGCCATACGACCATTCCGCCAGCGCCCTGGAGCATCGGCTCGATCAGCACGGCGGCGACCTGATCGCCGTGCCGGGCAAGCAACGCGTCGAGCGATTCGAGGCAGTGAGCAGCACAGGCCGACGGCTCGTGCTCGAGCGGACACCGGTAGTTGTAAGGAACCGGCGCCCGAACGACGTCGAACAGCATCGGCGCGAACGGACGGGTGAAGATCGAATCCTCGCTCGCCGACATCGCGCCGACGGTAT
>WHSN01000055.1 GCA_009380045.1 Luteitalea sp. | reverse complement strand
GCAGTTGCCCTTGCGCGCCCGCCGAGTACACTCGCGCGGCGTCGATGACGGGACTCGATCGAGGGCCGTTGTTGTATCCGTAACGATCTTCGAAGTCGGTGGGGTAGCGGAACTGCCAATGGGCCGCCCCCGTTTCCGCGTGCAGGCACTCGACGATCTCTTCGCCGCCCAACCGGTGGAGGATCACGAGCCGCAGGCCTGCAATCGCAGGGGACGCGTAGCCGGTGCCCTTGGTGAACTGCCAGATCAGTGGAGGTGGCAGCGTTCGACTCAGCCTCGTCTCGGTCGATGTCGCGTTGTGCGTCGGCCCAAGAAAGGCGGTCCAGTCGTCGGTGACGGCGTCTCTTGCCAGGGGTCCCGGTTTTGCCAGGACGCGCGCCTGCCCGGAGCCGGGACGGGCGCCGAGCAGGCTGCCGATCAGACCTTCGAGAACCGCACGCCGCGACAGGAGGAGCATCCCGCCGGCGATCGTACATCAGCGGCATGAACAGCGTGTTCGCGTGAGGTCTGTCGCTCGATCGTTTCGCACAACGCCGCCTGCATCGCGACAAGCTCGGCTTGGGGCAAGTCGCAGCGGACCATTGGCTGATAACCTGTCTCGCTGGGATCCATCGAGGTCCGATCGCTGGGGGGCACAAGTGGACCCATGGGCGCCCCGAGAGTGTAAGGTACGCGATTCAAGGTGGAGGTGGCGGTCCGGTGGCGAATTTTTGCGAACACTGTGCGGGGCAGCGATTCGATCGAGCGCAGGTGCTCCGCGCGCTGCGGCAGGTCCGCAGAGATCTGCGAAGCCAGCGCGGCGGGAAGAAGGTCGACCAGGCGCTCGCGTTGGCGCTGAAATCGGTCGCCGCGCTCGACATTCCACACCTCGACACTGGCGAGGATGGCGGCGAGGTCGTGCACTAGTCCCCTGGAAGCTCGGTCGGTCTGCAACGGCCAGGTTCGGGAAGGAGTCCCGACTGAACAACGTCATCGAGGATCACGGCTAGTCCACATGGTGTTCCGAAAGGACCTGCTGGCGCTGCTCAGTGATCGGCCCCGGTCGGCTTCGTCCCTCGCTCGCGAGCTCGGGTTGAAGCGCACCGACATCGAAGGCGACCTGCGGCACGCGATCCGGTCAGCTCGCGCGAGTGGCCATCATGTTGTGGTCGTCCCAGCCCGGTGCCGCTCCTGCGGCTTTGTGTTCGATGAGGAGAAGCTGTCCAAACCGAGCAAGTGTCCTGCCTGTCGCGGCACGCGAGTGTTCGAACCGCAGATCGGGATCGGGATACGGTCGTGATTCCGTCGGGGTTCGGACGTCATGGAAGCCGACATGGTGACGCCCGATCGGGTCCTCGACGGCCGATGGAATGTTCACCGGACAACGATCGGCGATTCAGCCTGCGACAGGAACACACGCGCCGGCGAGTCGCCGTCCACTGAGACGATCCAGACGTCCGCGATGCTCGTGGTCCTCCGCGGGATTGAATAGAGCACGTGCGTGTCATCCAACCACTCCACCTGATCGTCAATCGACCGGGTCTCGCCTGGCAGCAGGTGCTCCTTCATCGTCGCAACGTCGAGAACCGCAAGTCGCCACCCGCCGGGGCCGGGCCCGACGTGTTTCTTGAAGGCAATCAGCCGATTGTCGGGTGAGAGCGAGGGGCACTCCACGTTCTCGCGCAGGACGGTGAGCTTGCGCGATGCCAGCTCGCCCCTGACCAGATACGTCGAGCCGGCGGTGCGGAGCGAAGCATAGAAGATGTTGCTGTCGCGCCCGAACGTCACACCCCAGAAATTGAAGTCCCGCGAGCTGAAACGTTCACCATTCCGCCACGTCGCGAACTGCTCGAGGTCGCCGAGATCGGCCCCATTCGTCAGGTCCACGAGCGTCGTCCTGGTGGAGAACCCGGAGGAGGCGTAATCGTCGCCGAGGGTGAACACCGTCGTCGCACCGAAGCGACCGTCCGGTGAGACGCGCGTCCGGCTGGGGCGGCCCTGGAGCGTTGTCGGCGTCCCGCGAGGCTTCAGCGCGGCATCGAGCGGAAGCGCTGTGTAGGTGATGAACAGGCCAAAAAGCCCCCGCTCGGCGCGCAGGCAGAGGCCGTTGCTGCCGCCAAACGACACGCGCTCGCACGAGAGTCCTGTCGACACGCGTTCCCCTTCGGGCGAATCGACCGGCACGAGGCTCAGCATCCCGAAGTCGGGACCCTTGCCGGTCTCACGAAAGAGCACGTGTGGCCGATCGGCGGCCGGCGCCAGGTCCTTGGCCGACGCGGCGAGGCCACCCGGGCCGGCGACGTGGCCGATGGCCAGCAGGGAGGCGAAGCCGATGACCGCGAGCGGCTTCGAGCGCCGGGCCCTCATGGCGATGACCGCCACGACCGGCAGCGCGACCAGGAGCTCACTCAGATGCATGCCGTAGATTCCGTCCGGGCCATACGGTTCAGTGGCGGTATGCAGCGCCTCGCTGAAGGGCAGCAGGCGCGCTTCCGACGCTTCGTGAAAGGCGTACACCAGCACCTGAACCAGGAAGACGACCGCGCAGATCCGCGTTGCGCGCCCGATCTCCGCCTCAGGCAGCCGGCGGCCCAATTCGCTCCACAGCCAGGCCACCGACAGCGCCAGGATTGACGCCGCGAGAATCGCCGCCGTGGCATCGAACGACCGCATGTCGAAGGCGGCCGCGGTAAATACCGAACCGATCTCCATGGTCTGGCGGACGAGAATCAGGACCGCGGCTGCGGTTGCGAGCCAGAGCCGGGGTAACCTGCGGCGCCACACCATGCGGGCGAAGCCGACGGCAATCACGAAGGCAAGGGTGGCGAAGACCGCCTCGTCCCGCGCTTGTGAAGTGCTCCGCTTGAACGCCCACGTCGCGGCCACGGTCGCGGGCACCGACAGAAGGGCGCCGTGCCAGAGCGCGGCGGCGACCGCCGCATCGGTGCGCCGAAACCAGGTCAGAGCCACCGCGATTGGCACGAACGCCTGCAGGCCCTGCGAAAGCGTGCGCAGGAAGAGGGCTGACACTACTTCTGCGACACCGTAAGCGCCGGGACCAGCGGCGCGTCGGACACGAACCGCCGCAGCACGTTCTCAGTGATCCGCGACACGTTGTTGGTGTAGTTGTCGTACGACAGGCTCCCGGACCACGCGATGGATCCGGTCGCGAATACGGCGCCGCCGTTGGGATACTCCAGGTAGGCCAGGTTCGCATACACCAGAGGATTGACCGTCCCGCCCTGCCGCGAGTCGGACGTGTTCACCTCTTCGACGACCTGCTGATAGGCGTCGGAGTGGCCGAACGACTTGGCGAGGATCAGGGTGTGTGGCGGGCTGCCGAGATCGTAGTCCACGCGGTCGAGCTCCGACCCCGCGGCCCCGCTCTCGAGGACCAGCGACGGAAAATCTCCGATCAGCTCGTCCTTGCCGATGCCCTCGAATATGAACGAGGCGCGCGGATCGAAGCTTCCCTCCGTCCGTCTGAACGGCGAGTTCCGATCGAAGCCCTGCGCCGTGAACCCGACCGCGACCAGCTCCTGCGGCGGATGGCCGCGGAACCGCCACAATCCCCCCGGCTCACCCGTGAGACTGTGGTGCGACTCGCCCGGAGCGCCCTGCCATGCCTCGGTGCCGTCGCGCCGCCTCACCTCGACGTACCGGCCGGTCGGATCCGGGATGGTCACCCAATAGAACCCGTTGCCGCCCATGTACATCAGCCGGCCGCCCTTTCCGAGCCACACGCGCAGGGCGTCGTGCATCTCAGGCGACGTGTACTCTGGATGTGTCCCGGTCAGCACAGCCTTGTACGGCTCGAGCAGCGCGGCCCCTTCGGCGTGGAGATCGTGATCGGTGATGATGTCGACTGCGAAGCCCTTCACATCGAGCCAGTCGAGCAGGTGCGTGTCGGCCATGAACTGCCACGGGTTGCGCGTCACGAGCTTCGGCCGCATGTTGGTAATCGGCCTGAGATGCGACGAATAGGTGAAGCCTGTGCCGTCCGTGTGATGCGAGTACAGGCTCATCAGGCGCGGCGGATTGGCGCCGGCGACCGGTGAGGTCGATTCACCGCCGCCCGTTCCTCCGTAGGCCAGATAGCTGAAGGTGGGAATCAGGAATGCGATCTTCGCGGCCGCCGTGCCCTTCCGAGGGCGGACGAAGAACGGCACGTAGTCTTCGCTGGTCGGCGTCTGCAGCCGGGCGGCATAGACGCCGGACTTGAGCGCCGCGGGCACCCTGAACTCGAACCCAACCTCCCATCGCGCATCCTCGAGATCGTCGTCGTGGAAGTAGATCGCGCCGTACTCGTCGAGCGCCCGGCGGTAGTCCATTTCCTTCCCGGTCCAGTTGTGTCCGGTGACGGCCCTGGTCGGGAGGTTCACCGCTTCGCCGTCCAGGTGCCGCGCGGAGGCGTCGATCACCTTGCTGGTCGGGATGCTTCTCGAGAAATCCCACGACGCGATCGGATCCGTGGGACCTGTGCCTTTCATGATCGCTTCGATTTCCGTATCGGCGAGCGCCCGCCCGTAAAGGCGAGGGTTGTCGATTTTCCCGTTGTAGTAGCCGGTCACCCCCGACGGACTGTTGTCAGCCCATGACGCCGCCATCAAGAGCGGCGCCGTATTGGACGACAGCCCCCGCACCGCCGTCGTCCGGCGGACCACGGCGCGGGTCGGGTCGAACGTGAAGTCGCTCACCGGTTCCTGGCGCAGCGTCACCGCGCCGCTTGCCGCGTCGAAGGTCGCCGCCACGAAGTACCAGGTCGTGGATACTCCTTGCGGCCTCGGGTTCCGCCCTGTTCCCGGAATGGAAGGGACCCACGGCCGGAGCGGCGAGGCTGCCGTCACCTTCTCGACCGTGTCATTCGGCCCGCCGAGCCACACCGCGAGTCGCCCCTCGTCGAGGAACAGACCGTAGCCGCTCTGGTCCCGAGCGGACCATTTCGCGATGATGCCCTGGACGGCCGGCGTGGGCATGCGGGTTTCGGCGGAGTGGCGGGTCGGGGCAATCCACGCCGTGATCGTGAAGCTGCCCGCAAGCTGCAAGGGCCTGGCATCCGGAACTCTCACGTACGAGCCCAGCGGCAAAGCCTGACGTTTCCCTGGATACTCGGCGTTGGCCGGCGTGTCTACCGGCTCCTCTTTGATGCCCGGCCCTCTTGGATTCGGATCGCCGTGGATCAGGCGAACGATACTGGCCTGATAGCGCGGCGACCGACTGCTGACCATGAACTTGACCGTTTCGCCCGGCTGAACGCTGAGACGATCGGCGTAGCCGACGATGCCCATCGTGGAAAGCACTTCATCGGGGGAGGGCCATGGCTCTCGCGGGATCGGCGCCGGGGTGGTGGCAGGTGCGGGAACCTGAGCGGGCGGCTGACCGGCGAGCTGTGCGCTCGCCGTGACGATGGCCGCCGAAACGGCCGCCGCAATTCCGAATCTGGGAAGCCAGCTCGACGCCATCGATCCCTCCAGTGCGCTGAAATCTCGACTGTCCTGGTCGCCAAGATACACGTGATTCCGGCGCTCAGGCAACACGAGCGTGCCGACGTGGTTGCATTCTTGTGAGGCCGCCCGAGTCAGATCCGAAAGTCAGACACGGTGTGCGTCACGCCGATTATCGCGCCGGGCGGGTTCAGCTCCTGCACGCGCCCGCGGAAGAACAGCGTCGAACGGCAGGCGGACGAAGCCGTCCATGTGTCACCGCTCTCGTAAGAGAGACAGGCTGGGCTCAACGCCTCGCCGTCCAGGGTTTGAACGCGTTGTCGAGGCCCTTCATCGCGGGCGCCAGCGACGGGAAGTGCCGCGTGATCACGTCGATCATCGTGGTTTCCTCCACCCACTCGATGCCCTGCTTCGTGTAGACCTCCGGCCGATAGTCCTTCGACAGGAACCGGTCGCTTTTCAGCCGGCGGGACGCCATCAACAGGAATATGCGAAACGCGGTGTCGCTGAAGCCGAAGCCTTCCGGCAGCGGCTCCGCCATCAGGCCGACCATCGTGTCCACCTTCTCGAGATCGCCGCTGTAGACGCGCTTGATCTCGGCGGCCCATGCCGGGTTATCGGTCAGCTCTTCGAAGCTCGTGACTGGCGACTTGTGCACTAGGCGCCGGAACTGGTTGTAGCGCGGCACACCGCGCTCCCGGTCGCGCAGGATGTCGACCGTGCCAAGGTCGAACGTCTCGCCATTGTCCTGCACGAGGGCCTGCAGCGTTCGCGGGTAGTTGTGCAGCCGCACCGCGCCGGGATAGGCGACACCGAACGAGTAGAACAGATCGACAGGACTGAAGCGCGCGAGGACCTCGACGCCGCGCCGTCCGGAGATCTCGGGCAGCTCGAACTGGCCGAGCTCGGCGCCGGTCTCCGCCGACCGGATCGTGTAGTCGTCCGGCATCAGCGTGTGCATCCGGTAGACCGAGACGAATTCCTCGGTCAGCGAAAACGGCGTGCCGTGATGATCGGTCGGCGACCCGGGAATACCGGCGAGCAGATCCTTGTCGTTGAGCCCGGTGAACACGTTCTGGAGCTTCCCGAGCGCCCCGAACCAGTTGTTTCGCACGCCGGCGGCGGTGATCTCGGCCGGCAGGATGGCCGGCGACCACTCCACCGTGTGGATTTTCGCCAGCAGCGCCGCGGTGACGAGGCGGGCCTGCTGGAACAGACGCTCGTCGTCCCACGTCGGGTTGTGGCGCTTGAGCAGATCGGAGACGGCGTTGTGCTCGAGCGCAAACAGCCCGTGGAGCAGGCTGAGACCGACCCAGCCGTTCTCGGTGAAGCCGGTGATCTCGCGGCCGGTCACCGGATCCACCCCGAGCCGTCCGCTCGGACTGACGAGCACTTTGCCGTCCCGTCCGGCGCGGAGAGACGCCTGGCTGGCGGGAGTGCTGCCATAGACCTGCGAGCCGTCCCACCAGTGGGTGCTCTCGTTGATGTAGGCGGGCGGCCTGGTCGAGCCCGCAACCTTGGGCGGATCCGCGGGTGTCTTCGGCACGCGCATCGGTCGCTCGTGCCAGGTGTCGCCCTCGTCCACCGGGATGTCGTGGGTGTAGGTCCAGGCGCCCTTCTTGTGCACGAACCAGTCGTGCACCATGAACTGTATCCACGCCGCGGCGATGACGTTGAGGATCGTGGCCGGCTGGAAGGTCGTGCGTGTCAAGAGCTCCAGGCTCACGCGGCGCGGGCTCGGCGTCATGAGATTGGCTGTGTCAGGGAACGTCTCGCTCAGTGGGACGTTGCGTCCGAACCGCATGCCGGCGCTCCCCATGCGCGGACAGGTCAGGTCGTTGTAGGTGCCATCGCTGGTACGGGCATTTCGCACCTCCCCGGGCGCCGGCGCGGTGGAGCTTTCGAGCGTCGGTTCCTCGGTGTCGTGCAGGTTCTGCTCACGCAACTCCTTCCGGAACTCGACCAGCTTTGCCGCCGCGACCGGTCCGGGAAGCTCATGCCAATCCTTGTCGACCTTGGACATCGGCGGACTCCTGTGGTGAAGGTTCACGCGGACCACCAGCGTTGCAGAGAGGCTGCGGACGGCCGCACCGAGGCACACGCTAATGGCGCGTCGCGCTCATGTCAACCGCTTTCATTGCTTTATGTCTTTCATTCCTTTCATTGAAACGGTGTCATTGAATGCTTTCTTCGAATGCTCCTGCAGGCGGGGCAGCTCCGCGTCCACGAAGCCCGGACGGCGGCGTGGCCCAGCCGCGGGCTTCTTCGCCCCTTCAGGCGCGCGTGTGTCGAGCACCGCATTTACCGCCTGTGCCGAGGCGACCGCATCCCGGCGCAGCGACACTTCCGCACGTGTCTGTCTGCAACGGCCGGGCGATCACTCCACGTCGCCGGCCTGGCGCCCGATGTTCCGCGGTCGGGCGGCGTCTGAAGCGAGCTACACTTGGGTTCGCAAAAAACAGGTAAGGGCCGATGTCGACCAGACGCTCGTTGGAGCAGGCGGGGCCGAGAAGCGGTTCGTGCAGGGAAGTAGACCTGCGGAAACTCGAAGCATGCTACGTGGAGGTGGCCGAATGAAACGCATTGTCCTGCTCGTCTCAGGGGTTCTGGCGGCTTCGACCGGCGCGTTCGCCCAAACGGAGGCTGAAGCCATCGAGCGGGCGCTGGCCGCGGCCCCACGCCAGATGAAGGAAGGCGCCACGGTCATCAAGTGGAAACCGGACAACAGTTACGAGACACTCAGGAAGGGCACCAATCGGCTGGTCTGCTACGACCGCTCCGGGGAGCCCGGACAGCAGCCCTTCGCGGTGCAATGCACCAGCCTCGGCAACCTGGATCGGGTCGCTCAGAACCGGAAATTCGAGGCGATCAGCGACCAGGCGGCGAGACAGGCGGCGCTCAACGCTGCCGAGAAGGATGGAACCCGGGTGAAGCCCGAGTACGGCTCGGTGTGGCTCACCATGAACGGCCCCGACCAGGCGCGCGCCAGGATCCACACGACGATCGCCATCCCCGGCGCCACCACGCAGACGACCGGCCTGCCCGACAAACCAGGACAGGGCGGCGCGTGGATCATGGATGCGGGCACGACCACCGCCCATATCATGACGCCGGGCAGCTGAGAAGCCGTCGGCGCGCGAGCAGGAAGAATGCATCTTCCGGTAAGCGCCGTGTCCGCGCCGCGCGGAATTCATCGAGCCGACCAGGGCATCGGGGGGCGCCCTTGGGCATGCTAGAGTCTGCCGGATGAACGCGCGTGCCTTGTTGATCGAGACTCACGTACACATTCCGCCCGGACACGCCCTCGAGCAACTCGGCGCAGCCGATGCGGAACGCCGACTGCCGGGCGCGGGACATTCGATCGCCGATATCGTGTCGCACATGTCGTTCTGGCAGGAATGGTTCTGCCGCCGCTGCGCCGGTGTTGCCGACCGACTGCCGGCGCCAGCGGCGCGCGGCTGGCCGGACGTCACCCCCGGGTCCTGGCCCGACCTGCACGCCCGGTTCGCGGCTGGTCTTGAACGCGCTGCGGCGCTGGCCGATCGTGTCGATCAAGCGATCACGCCCGCAATCGAGTTCGCACCGCTCGCCGGCTACACGGTTGGCGACGCGCTCGTCCATATCGCTCAGCACAACTCCTATCACCTCGGGCAGGTCGTTCTGTTGCGGCAGATGATGTCGCTCTGGCCGCCACCGTCAGGGAGTTGGACGTGGTGACAGACCTGGTGACTCGGCTTGACGCCTCGAGATGGATTTCATAGCCTTGAGGCTCGCGGTGTGCCCGCGAGTCGCGCTGCCCGCGTTCGAGCTGACGCAGCACCGTCGGCGAGCTGCTGGAAAACCGTACTCGAACCCGGATCTGCCGGCACAGTGAGAGCCATCATGATTCCAGGAAAGATCGTTCGGTTCCTGGAGGAGTACGCCAACGTCGCCTTTGCCGGGACGCGCAACCAGGCTCTCGTGCCCTACGGGCACCGTGTCTCCGGATGGCATGTCGGCGCCGACGGACGCAGCCTGACCGCCCTCATCGCCGAGCAGTTCACCACGCGCCTGATCGAGTCGCTCGAGGGCAATGGTGAGTTCGCGCTCACCGTTGAGGAGTTCCCGTCGCACGAGACCTATCAATTCAAGGGCCGCTACCTCCGCCACCGACCGCTGCGGCGTGAGGACGTTGAAATCGTCGACCGCATTCGCCAGCGCTTCTTCAAAGCCGTGCGGCCGATTTTCGCCGATGGGCCGGAACACCATCTGCAAGCGTTCATCCTGAAGCCATGCCTGGCGGTCGAGTTCGAAGTGTTCGAGATCTACTTGCAGACGCCAGGCCCTGCGGCCGGCACACGGCTGGTGCCGCCTGAGACCCTCGAGAAATGAGCACCACAGTCCTTCCCGACGAGATCCGTCCGGCGCTGGACAACGGCGTTCCAGCGGTGATGGTCACGTGCTCCGCGGCTGGCGTCCCGAACGTCACGGTCGTCTCGCAGGTCTACTACGTGGACGAGGCTCACGCCGCGCTTTCGTTTCAATTCTTCAGCAAGACCATCCGGAACGTCCGTGAGAACCCGCGGGCCTTTGTCTGCGTGTCGGACGTCGTCGGGCACGCGCACTGGATCCTGCAGCTCGAGTTCGAACGTTCGGAGACGGCGGGCCCGATCTTCGACGTCATGGAGATGCAGATCGAGGCGATTGCGTCAGCCACGGGAATGTCCGGAATCTTCAAGCTCCGGGCCGCCGACGTCTACCGTGTCCTGTCGGCGGAGAAGGTGCCGTACTCAGCGACGATTGCTTCCTGATTCCAATGTCCGATTCCTCCGAGGATCAGGCTCAACCCGCGCCAGCACCCGGCCAACGGACGGGAGAACCGGCCGACGGTCTGACACCGGTGGAGCTTGCCACCGAGCTCGAGCGCACGACCGCCGAGCTCGCGCGGAAGACCGCGGAGTTCCAGGTCCTCCGCCGCGTTTCCTCCGACATCAATTCGACGCTCGATCTCGAGGAGATCTACGACGTCGCCCTTCGGACGATGGACGAGCTCTTTGAGTTTCACCACACGACCATCCTCCTGGTCGAGCCCGGCGGCGAGGTGCTGAGGGTGGTGGCGAGCCGCGGGTACGAGAATCAAGCGGTCGGGGGACGCGTGCGAATCGGTACCGGGGTGATCGGCGTCGTGGCGCAGAAGCGGAAGATGCTGCATGTCGGCAATCTCGGTCAGCAGCGTGCCTACGCTGCGGCGCAACGGCGGCAGATGATGAAATGGGGCCGCGGCGAGGAGCTCGGGGATGCTGTCCCTGTCCCCGGTCTGCACAACGCCGAGAGCCAGATCGCCATTCCGCTGTTGATCCGGAATGAGCTCATCGGCGTCTTCTCGATCGAGAGCCCGGTGCAGCGCACGTTCAGCGAGCACCGTCGCGGTCTCTTTCTGATCGTCGCCAACCAGATCGCGAGCGCGATCCACAACGCGCGACTGTACGACGAGCGGCGGCGCGCCGCCGAGGCGCTGCAGGCGGCGAACGCTTCGCTCGAGGCTCGCGTCGCAGAGCGCACGGCGGCGCTCGAGCGGGAGCTGCACGTCGCCGAAGAGCTTTTGAGTGACGCGCGCAGCCGCGTCGACGGCCCGTTACTCGGAGAGAGCGCCGCGGTCTGTGAGCTCCGAGACGCGATCGCCAGGGAGGCGGCGCGCATCGAGCCGCTGCTTCTGGCTGGTCCACCGGGAGCTGGGAAAGAAGCGGTGGCCCATGCGGTGCACGCTGCCTCCGGGCGCCGCGGCGCGTTCATCTTCGTGAGCTGTCCGGAGCTCCACACCCAAGTTCGACAATCGCCGATCCACTCGACTGCGGCGACCAGGTCGCCGGGTGATCTCCTGGCCCGCAAACTCGAGCTCGCCGCCGGCGGCACGCTGTTTCTCGATGCCGTTCACGAGATTCCAACCGGACTTCAGGGCGCGCTCCTGGAGCTGCTCGAGACTCTCGAGCGATCGGGCGCTGGTAGTCGGTCGGTGTCCGACGTGCGCGTGATTGCTTCGACCTCACGCCGGTTGACGCTCGAGGCGGGCGGCGAGCCGCCCGACGCGCTCTTCCGCCTGCTTTCCCGGCGCCGGATCGCCGTGCCCGCGCTGGTCGATCGGCGCGACGACATCCCGGTACTGGTCGATCACTTCGTGCGCAGGCACGCGCGGCAGCTCGGTAAGGTCGTGGCCGGTCTGACGCCCGAGTCCATACGGCGCCTCCAGGCGTACGCGTGGCCGGGAAACATCCGCGAGCTCCGCTCGTTCCTCGAGCGTGCGGTCCTCGTCTCCAAGAGCACGATGATCGAGATTGACGAGGAACTGATCGACGAGGGGCTCGCGGCCGGCAGCTATCGTCTCGTGACCCGGCTCGGATCCGGGGGGATGGGCGAAGTCTGGCTCGGAAGGCACAGACTTCTCGCGCGTCCCGCGGCGGTGAAGCTGATTCGACACGACGTGCAGCCAGGCGCCGCGCGCGAGGCGCTGGTCCGGCGCTTCCAGCGGGAAGCGCAGGTCACCGCCGACCTGCGGTCGCCGCACACCGTTCAACTCTACGATTTCGGGGTCAACGACAGCGGCAGCTTCTACTACGTCATGGAGCTGCTCGAGGGCCTCGACCTCCACGACATCGTCACGCGCTTCGGACCACAACCGGCGGAGCGGGTGATCATGCTGCTGCGCCAGGCATGCCGATCGCTCGGCGAAGCGCACGAGCACGGGCTCGTTCACCGTGACATCAAGCCGGCGAATCTCTTCGTCACGCGGCTTGGCCTCGAGTGTGACTACGTGAAAGTCCTGGATTTCGGCATTGTCAAGGATCAGCCGGAGCATGAGACGTCGATCCTCACGGCCGAAGGCATCCTGCAGGGCACGCCGGCGTTCATGGCGCCCGAGTTGGTGTCCGGCGAGAGCCGCATCGACGGCCGAGCGGACCTCTACTCGCTGGCGTGCGCCGCCTATTGGGCGCTGACCGGGCAACTCGTCTTTCAGGCCAGCACGCCGGCGAAGATGCTCCTGCATCACGTCAACACGGCGCCGCTGCGGCCGTCGCAGGTATCGGAGCTTCCGATTCCGCGCGAGTTCGAGATCGTGCTCATGGCGTGTCTGGAGAAGGATCCCGCGCTGCGGCCGTCCTCGGCGCTCGAGCTCGATTCTCAGCTGGCGGGAGTCCCGTCCAAGCAGCCCTGGACGCAAAGCCGGGCACAGGCCTGGTGGGACGCGCACGCCCCGGAGGTGGCACACAGGCAGTCCTGACACGGTCGTTTTCCCGATTTCCGAAAAAAGCGAGGCGCCGGGGATGTCGGGCGGCGGGAAACGCGCGGGATGCATTGACGCGCCTGGACGGCCTGTGGCGTTTTGGACAGCCCGCCGCTGATGTCTCGCGTACGATCGGGTGAATGGCACAGGTTACGCCGTCTGCGCTCATTGACGCGCATCGCGACCACACCGCCCGCCGCTGAAGGCGAAAGGCGCGACGAGATCGTTTCCGCCGGCCGACGGCGACGTGTACCGGTGCCTTCGCGTGTCGTGTGGACGCCGATCGGGGGGCCGATGCCTACGCAATCGGCGTGTGGAACGAGGTGGATACGCTCGGCGTTCCAGTTGTCAAGGAGCCGGTTCAGTGTCGTCAGGTGGTCTGGCGGCAGCACCACACTCCGACGTCGTCTATCGACCGCCCCGACGAGGTCAGCCTGGAGCCGGGGACGTACTTCTGGTCGGTAGCCGCTCTGCTGGGCGATTGGCACGTGGCCGAGTCCGGCCTCGCCGCGTTCGTGGTCCGCACCGCTCCGTAAACTGAAAAGCGTTTGTTTCGCGTTCTTCAAGGCGGTTCTCGAGCGCGGACGCCCGCCTTCCTGGTCAAGAACCACCTGGGCTCGGAAGCGTATAACTCGTCGACACCAGGAATTCGGAGACCGGTCGAGACCGGCGCTGGTTTCGGCCGGAAGATGGAGGCAGCGATGCGACTCGGAACACGGATTGGCGGCGCGATAACCCTCGGGCTCGTCGCGCTGCTCCCGGCAGCGCGAGCTCTCGAGGCTCAATCGGTCGTTGCCGAGCCGGTCACGTTTACCCGCGATGTGGCGCCTGTTCTCCAGCGGAGCTGCGAGAACTGTCATCGACCCGACGGCGTTGCGCCGATGTCGCTGGTGACCTTCGAGGACGTTCGTCCCTGGGCGCGCGCCATCAAGCAGCGGACCGGCCTCGGGCCCAGGACTGGCGTCATGCCGCCCTGGTACATCGAGAAGAATATCGGAATCCAGCAGTACAAGGACGACCCGTCACTGAGCGAGGCGGAAATCGCCATGCTCGCGAAATGGGCGGACAGCGGAGCACCACGGGGGAACCCCGCCGACATGCCCCCGCCGAAGACCTATGTCGACGCGGCGTTCTGGACCATCGGCACCCCGGACTTGATCGTGAAGATGCAGGATCTCGTCGTGAAGGCGAGCGCACCTGATTGGTGGGGCGAGATCGCGCCGGCGCCGACCGGCCTCGCGGAAGACCGCTACGTCGCGGCTCTCGAGATCAAGGAAGTGAACGACGTGCCGAAAGACGGAGCCGGCCGAGCCACCGTCGGCGGGCGGTATGTCGTGCATCACATGATCTGGGGCACCGACAGAGGTGGCGGCGACGGCGTCAACCTTCCATGGCCGGTGCACGAGGTGGGCCGCAACGCCGACGTCTTCGACCCCCAGGCCGGGCGTCTGCTCAAGGCGGGATCGATCATCGTCACCGACTCGGTCCACCTGCATTCGAACGGGCGCGACACGAGCAGCCGTCTCGAGATCGGTTTCAAGTTCCATCCGAAAGGCTACCAGCCGACGATGAAGGCGTCCCAGAGCCGCAGCCTTGGCAACGGCGTCGACATCTCGATCAAGCCGATGTCGGCGAACCAGCAGCTTCACGCTTACACGGTGCTCCAGGAGCACACCAAGATCACGTCCTTCGAGCCACATCTGCACGCTCCGGGCGCGCGGATGTGTCTCGAGGCGATCTGGGGCTACAACATCCAGACCCTGTCGTGCGCCGGATATGATCACAACTGGGTTCGAGGCTACACCTATGCCGAAGATGCGACGCCGCTCCTGCCCAAAGGCACGATCCTCCACATCATCGGCTACATGGACAATTCGCCGTCCAACAAGAACGTCCCCGACCCGAGGAACTGGCAGGGGTCGGGCAACCGATCCGTGGCGAACATGTTCCTCGACCTCGGTCAGGGTGTCGTGCTCAGCGATGAACAGTTCATGAAGGAAATGGCGGCACGGCGCGAGAAACTGCGGCTCACCAAGAACGACGTGGTGATTGGTTGTCCGTTGTGCATGATCGTGCCTCCGGCCGCACCGGCCGCGAACTCGGATGCGGCACGGTAGTCGGCGATGAACACGAACCTCCAGGGCAGTCGTTGTCCGGCTTCGTTCGGACGGGTCATCGCGTCGCTGTCGCTCGTCGCGCTCGCGATTCTGCTCTCGGGCCGAGGCCACCGCGCACAGTCGCTGTCGTACTCGCGGGGACAGAACGTCACACCCGCCTTCGAGGGCTGGGAGACCAATGCCGACGGTTCCTCCAGCTTTCTCTTCGGGTACATGAATGCGAACTGGGAAGAGGAGGTGGACGTCCCGATCGGTCCGGACAACAGCTTCGATCTGCTGGGGGCCGATCTCGGCCAGCCGACGCACTTCCTGCCGCGCCGTAACCGCTTCGTGTTCAAGGTCCCGGTTCCGAAGGGTTTCGGAAACCAGGAACTGGTATGGACGTTGACGTCTCATGGCGTGACCGACAGCGCGTATGCGTCTCTCCGCCCGGACTACTTCATCGACAACGTCGTCATCGCTTCGGAAACCGGAGCGCTTGGCGCAGGCTGGAGCGACCCGACGATGCGTGCGAACAAGCCGCCTGCCGTGACCGTCGAGGGAGAACAGACGCGACGCGTACAGGTCGGACAGCCGCTTCAGCTCGTCGCGTTCGTCACCGACGATGGGATTCCCCAGGCGCCTGGGCAGGGCGCCCCGATGCCGGACCCGGAAACGGTGGCGCGCCAGTCGATGATGCCGCCGCACCGGATCACGGTCGACAAGGCGCTCGGGCTTTATCTGTCGTGGTTCGTCTATCGCGGCTCGGGCAAGGTGACCTTCGATCCCGTTCAGGTGAAACCGTGGGAGGATACGCGGGCCGGCGCCAACTCTCCATGGGCACCTCTCTGGATCGTCCCCCCGCTTCCGCCCGCCAACAAATGGGTGGCGCAGGCCACGTTCGACACGCCGGGCACCTACCTGCTGCGGGCGCGGGCCGACGATGGAGGCCTGCTCGCCGACGCCGAGTTGACCGTCACGGTGACGCGCTGACATGGGCCGCGTCGTGTCCAAGGTGAAGCCCCTTGCGCTCTGTGGCTGACAGACGATGACGTCACCGTTCCAGGCCGCCCAGCTTGGACGGCCGCGGCCATCCGCCATCCGTCCTGTCCCGCTTCCCCGGCGGGAGCGATACCACCCCTCGCCGGCTGACTGGCGCGACGAGGTGATCTACTTTCTTCTTCCCGATCGCTTCAGTGACGGGCAGGAATCGACCCGGCCGATGCTCGATCCGGCGCGCCGCCGGGAGTTCCGGCCGCCGGATTTTCGCTGGGACGCCTGGGCGGCGTCGGGCGGCGACCGGTGGCAAGGGGGGACGATTCAGGGGGTTGCGTCGAAGCTGGACTACATCAAGCGTCTTGGCGCCACGACCGTGTGGCTCGGGCCGGTGTTCAAGCAGCGCCGCACCGACGACAGCTACCATGGATACGCGATTCAGGACTTCCTCGAGGTTGACCCGCGGCTTGGCACCCGCGAGGATCTGATGGCGCTCGTGTCGTCGGCGCATGCGGCCGGCCTTCGCGTGATTCTCGACGTGATCTTCAATCACACCGGCAACAACTGGGTGTATCAGGGCGACGTTGACCGGCCGCCGTATCGGCCGTGGCCCGATTTCTACCGGCGCGGCCGCTGGCGCAGCGGCAGCGGGGGATTGACCGACAGCGTCGCCACGGTCGAAGACGGCGTCTGGCCCGAGGAGCTCCAGTCCGACGCGCACTACACCAGGGCCGGCGATGGAAGTCTGGGTGCGGGAAGCCTGGACGATCCGCACGCAGAGTTTCGCCGCACCGATTTCGTCGGCCTGCGCGACGTCAACTTCGACAGCGCGCCGGCGCTCGACGATTTTGCCCGCTGCTACAAATACTGGATCGCATTGAGCGATTGCGACGGGTTCCGCATCGACACGCTCAAGCACGTCGATGCCGACAACGGGCGGAATTTCTGCGGGAGCATCAAGGAGTTCGCGGCGAACCTGGGAAAGGCCGACTTCTTCCTGGTCGGCGAAGTGGCGGGCGACGATCGCACCGCGGAGCGGTATCGGGAGGTTCTCGGATCGAACCTGAACGCGACGCTCGACATCGGAGAGTCGCGGCGGCTGCTGCACGGCGTCGCCAAGGGGCTGGTCGCGCCAGGCGCCTATTTCAGCTTCGTCCGCACCTGGAACGACGATCTCGGATCGCACCGCAACTCGGGGCGGCGCCATGTGTCGATTCTCGACGACCACGACCACGTTTCGGGCGACAAGGTGCGGTTCTCGAGTGACGCGGCCAGCCAGCACCAGGTAGTCGCCGGCGTCGCGCTGCAGCTGTTCAGCCTCGGAATTCCGTGCATCTACTACGGCACCGAGCAGGCGTTCGCCGGGCCGGAGAAGGTGGAACGCGACCAGTATCTGCCCGACTACAACGCCGGCAATCCGCCGCCGGACAAGTATCTGCGCGAGGCGATGTTCGGACCGCCGCACCCCCGGAAAAGGGGAGCCGACGGCATCGGGAGGGGCGCTGGTGCGCTCGACACGACGATTCCGGGATTCGGGCCGTTCGGGACGACCGGTGCGCACGCGTTCAACCCGGCCTCGCCAGCCTTCGTTCGCATCGCCGCCCTCGCGCGGATCCGGCAGCGGCACCCGGTGCTGCGGTACGGCCGCCTCTACGCACGGCAGATCTCTATTCTCGGCCGGGCGTTCACCGACGCGCCGCCCGGGGAGTTGATCGCGTGGTCGCGCATCCTCGACGAGGAATAAGTACTGGTGATCGTGAACGGTCACGGTGAACAGCCACGTGGCGCGGACGTGATCGTGGACGCGGCGCTGAATGCGCCGGATGCCGCCGGCCAGCCCTGGGGCGACGCCGGTCCGTCGCTGATCGTTCTTGCCAACTCGTTCCAGGCGTTCGAGGAGGCCGATCGCCCTGGCCTGCCATACGCCGGGCCGCATCCGGTCGGCGCCATGGTACCGGTGAGAATGCGCGACGGAGCCCGCTACGTATCGTTGTTGGAGGTGCCCCCGTCCGAAGTGATCGTGCTCGGCAATCGGGCATGAATCGCGGAACAGTTGGAACCCACGCTCGCTTCAGGGTCAGAGTCCCGGTGACGCCGGTTTGATCGACGCCAGCAACGTGGTCTGCTGATCGATGATCGCGGCCGCTTCGTTGAGCGTGGCCAGACGCTCCGGCGACAGACTGTGGTACGGCGTTGCCGCGAGCACCCAGCGTCGCAAGTCGTTGCACACTTGGGTTGACAGCTCGAGAAACTCGGTGCGGGACATCACTGGCTCAGGCATGTTCGGGCTCCCAGCGACGAAGCGTCGATTGTGTGGCGGCCGTCGTCGTTTCCGTTCGTGACCGCCGCGATCACACTATCCGCACGCCGTTTGCCCCACGAGGTACCACAGCACGATCAAACTGAAGGGAACGCCGAGCAGCCATGCGGCAAGGTAACGCATGGTCGTACTCAAAGCAATTCACGATCCGGCCGAAGCTGCCTGCGCGTCTCTCCCAATCGAGCGCTCAGCTGGAGCTGCGCTGCTTCCCAGCGCACGAGCGGCTCGGTGGTCGCTTTTCTCCCTCCTCATGGCATGGCGGTTCAGTGGATGACGTCGGCACTGAGGTGGTAGTCATGTACCATCGGGCATCAGTCCTGCTCTGAAGAGCTCATCCAAACGGGAATCCTGATGTGACGCTGCGGCTGAGTGCGCTCGATCAGGCGCCGATCTCGGAGGGCATGAGCCCCGGACAGGCGCTCAGAAATTCTGTCAACCTGGCACAGGCGCTGGATGGGCTTGGCTTCACCAGGTACTGGGTCGCCGAGCACCACGGAACACCGATGCTCGCGTGCGCCAGCCCCGAGGCCCTGATCGGCCCGATCGCATCCGCGACATCACGCATCCGCGTCGGTAGCGGCGGGGTGATGCTGCCGCACTACAGCGCCCTCAAGGTCGCCGAGACATTCGGCATGCTGAGCGGGATGTACCCGGGACGGATCGATCTCGCGG
The DNA here is from genome assembly GCA_009380045.1 of Luteitalea sp. GTDB lineage: Bacteria > Acidobacteriota > Vicinamibacteria > Vicinamibacterales > CAVVIG01 > WHSN01. The sequence goes on along the minus strand of WHSN01000055.1, from coordinate 5,506 downwards.
TTGGCCGGGCGCCCGGCAGCGATCCGATGACCGCCTTCGCATTGCAGCGCGATCGACGCCACCCGGCCCCAGACGACTTCCCCGATCAACTGGCGGAGCTGCTTGCCTATGTTCGCGACGGCCTGCCGCCAGGACACAGGTTCTCACGCCTCGTGCACCTGGCGACGGATGCTGACCGCCCCGAGCCGTGGCTTCTCGGATCGTCACCGCAGAGCGCGGTGTGGGCGGCGCAACTTGGCCTGCCTTACGCGTTCGCAGACTTCATCAACCCGGAAGGAGTGGACATCGCAAAGCGCTATCGCGACACCTTCGTGCCCTCGAGAACGCTCGCCGCTCCCAAGGTGGTCGTGGCCGCGTGGGCGCTCTGTGCGGACACAGAGCAGGAGGCCGTGCGTCTGGCCTCGAGCTCTCGCATGGCCTTCACCTATTTCCTGCAGGGGCAACTGATTCCGGTGCCGCCGATCGAAACGGCGCTGCGATTTTTGAGCGAGCACGAGGATGCCGCGGCGCTGTTGATGCGCCGGCGACGAGCGATCGTCGGCGCGCCCGACACGGTGATGTCGAAGCTGACCGGGCTGGCGTCGGCTTACGGCGCGGATGAAGTGATGGTGGTGACGATCACCTACGAGCACGCGGCGAGGCGGCGTTCTTACGAGCTGCTGGCCGAGACGTGCGGGCTCGCCGGTGTTGCTCCCGTATCTGCGCCTGCCTGAGCTACGGCACGTACTCTTTCGGGTTGGCGTCGAACTTCCGCTTGCAGACAGCGGCGCAGAAGTAATAGGTCTTGCCGTTGACGTGAAGCGCCTTACGGCATGATATCGAGGCGCGTCTGGCCTCCCGTGACGGCGACATCCCGCTCGATCTTCTGGGTTCCGGAGTACACGATCGCCTTGTAGGTGCCGGTCGGCACATCGGGAATGGCGTAGGCGCCGTCAGCATCGGCGACGGCCGTGTAGGGACTGCCGGTGGACACCACCTGTGCGGCCATTCCCGGGTGAATGTCGCAGCCGACATCGTAGAAACCGTCCCGCGGGAACGTGAACGTGTAGGTCTCGCCGGTGGGGATCGCGACGTTGAACGCGGGCGAATGCGTAGCGTCCTCCCTGACGCGCACGTTGTGCAAGACCTCGTCACTGTTGCGGAACTCGACCGGCTGGCCGGTTCGCACCATCAGGATCCCGGGAATGAACGTCTGCTGCACTTGATCCATGTAGGGCGCCGCTGGCGGACCAGCTTCGTCAACGGCGGCGTGCGCCTCGAAGATGACGATCGACGGAAATCCTCCGATCGAGGCGGGCAGCTTGCCGTTGACGGTTTGCGGCCCGGCCTCGGGCGTCGCCGCGGGCGGCGCACTTGCCGCGGTTGCCGGCGCGTCCCCGGCTGCCGGTGCGCTGCCAGTGGACGAAGGGGAACAGGCTGACGCAAGCAAAAGGACGATGATGGCGGGAGCGAAGGTCCGCCACGGTACGGTATGAAGAGACTGAATCATCCTCCCATCTTAGCTGGAAGGGACCCGGACTGAAAACGTGCTGCCGTGCCCTTTCCCGTCGCTGTGCGCGTCCATCGTACCGCCGTGGGCGTCGACAATGTGCACGGCGATCGCGAGATCGAGGCCCCCCGGTACGAGCGCGTCGAGCTGCTGTCGCCCTGTCTGGAGCGATCGAAAATGTGCGGAGCAGCGCACAGCTGGAGCGATCGAAAATGTGTGGAGCAGCGCATAGCTCCGCCCCGTGAAGCGTCAGCTCAGTCGTCCCGCTCCGGCAGTCGCGGCTAGAAACTGAAAAAGATCAACAGGTCGATTCCCGCGCGCTCGACGCGCCGGAACGGCGACCGTACGAGCTCGCTGGCGTCGGAGAACGTTGCGCGGATGCGCAGGATGTTCGACAGGTAATACTCGATCGTCGCTTCGTCGTACTCGTCCTGGCCGAATTGACGACTGAACCGGGCGACAAGCCCCGGGGCGAGCTCGTCGCCAATCGTCACCCGCGTGTTGCCGCCGCGGCTGTCGGCGCCTGGCTCGATCTCGAGGGTGCTCAGGCCGAGCGTCCGCTCGAGCGCGGTCATCAGCGGCGCGGCCAGGAACCCGGCGGCCAGCGTTCCCGCCCGAACCGCAAGCTGCTCCTGCTGCAGCGCCGACAGGTCGTTGGTCGACGTGTTGAACACGATCAGCGACAGGATGTCCGACGCTTCGAGCGGCGGGATGCTGGCGAGCCGGAGCTCCGGCTGCGAAAGCGGCCCCGCGATCGTCACCCGCGTCTCGACGCCCGAGATCACGCGGGTCACGGTCACGAAGAGATCGGGGTTCAAATCCCCATTGAAGTTGATCGAGCTGACCGGGTCCAGGTCGAAGCGCCGCCCCTGAAAGGTGTAGGTGCCGGTCACCTGGTCGAGCGATCCATTGACGTAGAGCGGCTGTGCCGGATCCTTGTACAGATACAGGTCACCGAACACCCGCAGGTTGATGTTGCCGAAGCCGAGGGGCGTGCCAGACGTAACCTGCACGTTGTCGCCGATCATCCGGAGTGTGTTCGGCACGTGAAGCTCGATTCCCAGCCCCAGCCGGTCCCACGGGTTCAGCGCCGCGATGGCGTCGATGTCCCCCGCCGCCGGAATCGCCGCCGGCTCGGTGGAGTAGGGCTGAAAGAGCGCCCGGTCGAGGATCGTGTCCACGGCCAGCCCGCCGCCGCTCACCGTCACGCGGCCGGTGACACGCGGCGATTCGAACTGGCCGCGGAGCTGCAGCTGGACGTCCACGTCGATGCGGCCCAGCTCGTTCCTCAGCACCTCGAACTCCTTGCCCGTGGCATCGATCTCGAGATCACCGACCCGCAGCTCGTGGGTGCCGAGGCTGCCTTTCACGTCGAGGGGATTTCCGTCGCGATCCTCGATGTGCAGCGATTCAACCGTGATGCGATCGGGAGAAATGCCCATGGCCGCGCGCCCGTTCTTGTAGCGGGCCCCGGACGCGGCAACCAGGAACGCCGCTTCCGTGATGTCGACGGTCCCGTCGAAATGCGGATCGCGGCTGCTCCCCACCGCCCGGACGTCGACACGCAGCTGGCCAGACACGTCACGGACCACGTCGGTGACCCCTTCGATCAGGCCCAGGCCGACCTCGCTCGAACGAAGCGCCACGTTCATGGGCCGGTCGGGCAGCGTCGTGTCGAACACGCCCAGTGGCAACGTGCCGATTGCCGTGAGCCATACGCCAGGCGCCTGGTCGAGACGCAGATCGAGAGCGAGTATCCCGTCGGTCAGTTCGACCTGCCCCGCGAGCTTCTGATACGAGAGACGTCTGATGCGGCCGTCGGTGATCATGATCTCGCCGGTGACAATCGGCAGCTGGCGCGTGCCGCTCAGCGTCGCATCGAAATCGGCCATGCCGCCATAGCGAACCGGCTGCTGGCCCTCGGGCGCAAACGTGTCCAGGAAGATCCCACGGCCGGTCACCTCGAGCGCCCCACCGCCGATGGCGCTCCAGGTGCCATCCACCGAAATGGTCTGGCCCGCATTCGCGTCGGTGAAGGTCAGCGCACGAACGGTGACGCTGCCGTCGGTCCACGACAGATGCGCTCCAGCGGAAGAGGCGAGCTGCCACACCCCGCGGCGAAACGCCATCGTCAGGGCGGTGACATCAACCTGCCGATCCTCTGGATGCAGCATGAGCATGGCCGTGACGTGCGCGGTGAGGCCCTCGCGCTGCGCCACCTCAAGATCGAGCGACGCGCGGCCGCGGTCGTACTCCACCGTCCCGTCGATCTGTTGAATCTGTTGCCTGAATCCCTCGACGAAGCTCGCCCTCCCAGACAGAGTCGCCGTGCTGTCTCGTGGCGCATCGGTCGGGACGGTCGCGTCATACTCAGCCGTGGTGGCGAGCGCCTTCACGCCCATCGCGTCGAGCCGCGTGAGCGTGCCGTTCCCCGCCACCCGCAGCCGCGCGGTCGTCCCGGTCAGCTCTCCAGTCGTGGCCAGCTCGCCGCCGACGTCGCGCCCGAGCAGGTCCCGGACCATGGAGAGGTCGGCACGCCGGACGACGTAGCTGAGGCGTGAGCTGCGCGTGCCATCGAACTCCACGGTCCCGATGCTTTCGAGCTCGACGGCCGGCCCGTTCACCGTCATCCGCTTCACGTCCAGCGTGCCGTCCGTCAACGTTGCGCTCAAGTCACCAGTGTCGATGGTGACGGTTCTGACGGTGGAGGAGGTCAGCGCAAGCTCTCCCTCAATCACGTAGTCCGCCAGCAGCGGGCTTCTGAGGAGCAGCTCTCGTACCTCGATGCGCGCTCGACCTCTTCCTGTCAACGACGCCTCGAACCGCGGATCGTCCAGCGCCAGCCGTGGGTTCATCCGGTGCAGCCGGCCGTCGTAGGTGCCGCGCAGAGTGCCGGCTGCCAGCTCGATGGACACATCGGCATCGATGAGGCCGCCGCCGAACAGGTCGGCCTGATGGATGCGGCCCCCTCCGGTGAGTGTCATCGTCGCCAGGTCCGAGCCGGATCCATCGACGTGAAAACGGCCCGACACGGTGCCGGCATAGCGGGGCTCTTGGAGCCACTGCACGCCAAGGTCCGCACCGAACCGGTGCAGGTCGACGTTGGTGATCTCCCCCTCGCCGTCGTAGTGGAACGGCCGAACGAAGGTGTCGATCGACCCCGTCGCTCCTGCACCCAGCGCTGCGCCGAGGAACTCGGACGTGTCGAACTGCGCCCGTCCGGTGATGAACGGCTCGACGAATCGCCCGGTGACGTCGTAGGCGAACGAGAGCTCGCTCTCGACGTGCGGGACCGGCACGGTCGGAGGAACCTGGCGCAAATCGACGCCACGTGCGCGACCGAGAAACGTGAACGGGTACGGCGTGCTGAGGCCGATGGCGCCGGAATTGATTGTGACATTCGAACCGTACGCGGTTGCCGTGGCTTCCGCGATCCGGACTTCGGTGAGCGTCAGGTCTCCGCGCGCCTTCAGGTCGTCGGCCTCGTAGGTCATGAAGCCTGCGTGCGATCCGTCGAACGTGTATCGGCCGGTTGGCATCCGCCCTAGACGGAGATCGAGATTGAAGTCGACACGACCCGTGATGTCGGAGGGACGATCGGGCCGGTTCAGCCATCGCGCCAGGTCCAGCCGCCTGATGTCGAGTCCACCAACGCCCCGCCAGCCTGGAACGGTCGTATCGAGCACCAGCGAGCCGCGCACGCCGCCGCCGCTGCCATCGAGATCGAGGGTCGTGTCGAGCCCCGCCAGCGGTCCCTTCAACGTGGTGTGGAAGCGCCCCTCCACGGCAATGTTCTTCAAGCCGCTCAATACGCCGGCCCACTCCTGAAAGGCGAACCGTTCTGCGTTGACGTCGAGATCGAGCACGGTGGGGCTGACCCGTCGATCGACCTGGCCATCGAGGATGAATCGACTGCGAGGTGTCTCGACGGTCAAGCTGTTGAACGCCCAGCCGTCGCGGCCGTTCGAGATGCCGCCAGACAGGCTGTTCACCGTGAGCTCGTTGGCGCCACCCTTC
>WHSN01000178.1 GCA_009380045.1 Luteitalea sp. | reverse complement strand
CCATCGCGGTCTTCAACATCCGGAGCGCGGTCAGCGTCGACCCGTCCCGCCGGCGCATCGCCGCCGCGATTGCAGCGGTCACGTCGTCGACGAGAGGCATGTCGCGCTGACGCTCAGTCGCCTTGCGGCGGATCCTGTGGAGAGTCGGGAGCTCCAGGCTGTCCCGGCTGTGGCGCCGCCGGCACGATCATCCCCGGGATCGCGACGCCAGCCGGCATCACCGGAGTCGCGAACACCCCCGGTGACGATCCCGGCGCTGGAGACGCCGCGGGCGTGGCGCCGTCGGTCGGCAGCCCGCGCCGCGGTCCGCCCTGCACCGGCGGGAACGCGTTGAAGATGGGACGGCGCTGACCCGGCTGGACGCCGTTGGGAAAAACCTGAGGCGGCAGCTCTTCGTCTAAGTCCTCTTCTTCTTCGTCGTCGATCGGCGGCGGGTTGAACTGCGGCTGCTGGAAGGCCGGCGGTGGCGTCGCGCTTGGACGGGTGCCGGTGCTCGTGGGCATCACCAGAACGCGGTCGTAGCGTGAGCCGTTGGCGATTGATTCGGAACGGGGCGCCGCCAAGTACCCGCTGACCGACCGGAGGATGACGTCGAGCGCCTGCTCTTCGCTCACGTTCGCGAGCTCAATGGTAAGGGGCTCGCCGGCGACCTGCTCGGCGTTCACGAACGTCGTCTGGCCGACGCGGGCCCACTCCGCCAGGATCTGGCGCAACGTCGCGTCCTTGGCGGACAGCGTCACCTGTCCGTTGACGATGGTGAGGCGCACGTCAGCCGTCGCTGACGAAGCGAGCAGGACGGCGCCCCAGAAGACGGCGGCAGAAGTAATGCTCCGCATCCGTCAAGTATACGGCGGCCGGCTGCGAAAGTAGCTGATCACGTCGCCGAGAATATCGTCGAGCGTGAACCTCGTCCTGTAGCCGATCAGCTCGGTGATCTTGGCGAGATCGGGCACCCGCCGCGGCATGTCCTCGAAACCCGATTCGTAGGCCTGGTCGTACGGGATTCGGGTGATCGACGAGGCAGAGCCGGTCATCGCCAGGACCCGCTCCGCCAGGGTGTTGATCGTGACCTCTTCCGAGCAGCCGATGTTGACCACCTGTCCGATCGCCCTTGGCTCGTGCACCAGCGCGACCACCGCCCGCACGACGTCGGCGACGTGGGTGAACGAGCGCGACTGCGTGCCGTCGCCGAACACGGTAATCGGCTCGCCGGCGAGCGCCTGCTGGACGAAGTTCGGAATCACCATCCCGTACCGACCGGTCTGCCGGGGACCGACCGTGTTGAAGAACCGCACGACGATCACCGGCAGCTTGCGCTCGTGCCAATACGCGAGCGCGAGGAACTCGTCGATCGCCTTGCTGCACGCGTAGGCCCAGCGATGCGTGGTCGTGGCGCCCATCACGAGGTCGGCGTCCTCGCGGAACGGCACGTCGCCGTTCTTGCCGTAGACCTCGGAGGTCGACGCGACCACGACCAGCTTCTTCATCGCGTCGGCGTGCTTCAGCACCACTGCCGTGCCGTGAACGTTGGTTTCGATCGTGAGCACCGGCTGTTCCACGATCAGCTTGACGCCCACGGCGGCGGCGAAGTGAAAGACCGCATCGCTGCGGCCGATGAGCTCGGCCAGCAGCGGTTCGTTGCTCACCGTGTCGATGTGATATTCGAAACCGGGCCGTCCCTCGAGATGGCTGATGTTCTCGATCGACCCGGTCGCGAGATTGTCGAGGACGAGAACCTGGTGGCCGCCGGCCAGGAGCGCCTCGGACAGGTGTGAACCGATGAAACCGGCGCCGCCGGTGATGAGCGCCCGCACCCCTCAGCCTTCCTGGAGCTCGCGCACCGCGGTTGCGACCTGCCGGACGGCACGATCGGTCAGGCCCGGATGGAGCGGCAGCGACAGCAGTTCGTCGCAGATCCGCGCGGCACGTGGACAGTCGGCCGGCGCCATCGCCGCCAGCGCCGGCTGACGCGCGATCGACACCGGATAGTGCACCAGCGTGTCGATGCCGCGCGCGGCGAGGTGCTGCTGGAGGCGCGTCCGCCTCGGCGTCAGCACGACGAAGAGGTGATACACGTGACCGGCATCGAGCGGCGGCGGCACCGTCACGGCCGGTGCACCCGCCAGTTCGGCGTGATAGAGCGCCGCCAGCCGGCGGCGCGCCGCCGTCCAGCCGCCGAGATGCGGAAGCCGGGCGCGGAGAATCGCCGCCTGCATCTCGTCGAGCCGTGAGTTGATGCCGGGGAGCTCGTGATGGCAGCGGTGGCTCTGGCCGCCGTTTCGCAGCCGCTTGATGCGCTCGGCGAGCGACGCCTCGTTGGTGACGACCGCGCCGCCGTCGCCCAGGGCGCCGAGGTTCTTGGTGGGGTAGAAGCTGAACGCGCCGGCGACGCCGATGGTGCCGACCGGACGACCGGCGGCGGTGGCGAGGTGCGCCTGGCAGCAATCCTCGACGATCGGCAGCCCGTGGTGCGATGCCACCCTCGCGAGCGCTTCCATGTCCGCCGACTGGCCGTACAGGTGGACGGGCAGAATCGCCCGCGTGCGCGCCGTGACCGCCGCGGCCACCGCGTCGGGCCCGATCGTCAGGCGCGTCGGATCGATGTCGGCAAACACCGGCCGCGCGCCGACCATCATCACCGCCAGCGCCGTGAAGGCGGCCGACAGCGGCGTGGTGATCACCTCGTCGCCGGGGCCGATGTCCAGCGCCCGGAGGATCAGCGCGATCGCATCGGTGCCGCTGCCGACGCCGACGGCATGAGCGGCGCCCGACGCCGCGGCAAACTCCGACTCGAACGCCGCGACCTCGGCTCCGAGAATGAACGAGCCGCTGGTGACGACGCGATCGATGGCGGCGCGCACGCTCGGGGCGTCCTCGCGGAGCGCCGGTGACATGAAGGGGATCCGGGCCGGTGTCACACGGTTTCGGCGCTGCGCCCGGCACCGTCGACATAACGGTCGAAATGTCGGCGGTAGTAGCTGACGGTGCGCGAGAGCCCCTCGCGCAGGGTGACCGACGGCGCCCACCCCGTGAGTCGCCGGAACTTCGAGGAGTCGGCATAGAAGTCGCCGACATCGATCGCTTTCCTGTCGGCCGGCCAGTCGATGTAGCGCACGCGGCCGGCGCCGGCCACCTCGACCAGCAGGGTCGTCAGATCGCGGTGGCTGATCGGCTCGTCGCCGCCGATGTTGAACACCTCACCGTTGCACGCCTCGTCCTCGCCGGCTCGGAGGAAGGCATCCGCCGCATCGTCCACGTAGACGAAGTCCCGGAGCTGGGAGCCGTCGCCGTAGATCTCGATCGTCCCATCCTCCACCGCCTGCCGGAGAAACCATCCGATGAAGCCCTGACGGTTGTGGCGAATCAGCTGGCGCGGCCCGTAGACGTTGGTCAAGCGGAGCGAGCAGGCGCGGACGTGGAAGACGTTGTTGTAGACCAGGTGATAGTACTCGCCGGCCGCCTTGTTGATCCCGTTGACGTCGGTCGGCCGGACGAGATGTGATTCGCTCACCGGCAGCGAATCGGGCCGGCCGTAGACCTGGCGGGTGCCGGCGAACACCACCTTCACCGTCGGGTTGTTGTAGCGGCAGGCCTCGAGAATCGTCAGCTGGCCACGACAGTTGATCTCGAGGTCGGCATACGGATCCCGGATGCTGTCGATGTGACTGACCTGGCCGGCCAGGTTGAAGATGACATCGCGCTGCCGCACCAGGTGATTCATGGTGCTCTGCTGGCGGATGTCGGCGATGTTCACGTGGACGCGATCGGCGATGCCGTCGATGTTGAACACGTTGCCGCCGTAGTCGGGGATCAGCGAATCGACGAGCAGCACGTCGGCGCCGAGGGCGACGAGGTGGTGCGCCAGACTGCTGCCGATGAATCCGAGCCCGCCGGTGATCAACACGCGGCGCCCGCGGTAGCGCTCGCGGTAGCTGGCGCTCACGAGTGCGGCGATGTCGGACCGGTGACATCGCGCCGGGCGGCCGCGCCGGCGGAAACTGGCGCCCGACCGTGGCCCATGACCACGAGCGCCATCCACAGGCGCATCACGTCGACCGCGGTCTTGCCGATACGCCGGAAGTTGAAGAACTGCGATCTCCCGTAGGCGCGGTGGTAGTGGTGGACCGGGACCTCGACGATCCGGAAGCCGGCATCGTGGATTTTCTTCATCATCTCGAGGCAGATCACGCCGCTGGTCTTCTCGAGGTGGATGCGGTCGAAGATCGAGCGCCGCATCAGGCGGAAGTCGCAATCGACGTCGCGAACCGTCAACCCGAACAGCCGCGAGACCGTGTGGTGATAGATCCGGCCGATCACGATGCGGTGCCAGGGATCGGAGCGGCTGATCTTGTAGCCGTTCACCAGATCGGCGTCCGGGCCCATCCGGGCCCAGAGCTGCGCCAGCTCTCTCGGGTCGTACTGAGCATCGCCGTCGGTGTAGAACACCATCTCTTTCGTCGCCGAGCGGAACCCGGTCTGGAGCGCGCCGCCGTAGCCGCGATTGACGGCGTGATGGACCACACGCACGCGTGAGTAGGTCCGTGCGAGCTCGTCGGCGATCTCGGCCGTCCCGTCGGTGCTGCCGTCGTTGACGACGATCACCTCGTAGTCGGGCGTCAACCCGGCGGCCGACTGAACGGCGCGAATGACCATGCTCGCGATCGTCCCGCTGTCGTTGTAGGCCGGAAAGAAGATGCTCAGACCCGGGGGGTGCGGGCCTGGGGACTCTGGCATGTCAAAGTCCATAAAAGTTAGCACGAAAGCCGCGCTCAGCGAACCGAGTCGAGCCGTTCCTTCCGGACGTTGGTGTCGGGGTTCGCGATCAGCCGCCAGGGTGTGATCGCCGACTCGACGAGCACGGCGCGTGACACCTTCGACTCGCCTTCACGGCGCTCGACGAAGGTGATCGGCACTTCCGCGATCCGGCAGCCGCGGCGCGAGGCGACAAACAGCATCTCCACCAGGAACGAGTATCCGTCGGAGAAGAACCGATCGAGCGGCAGGGAGGCGAGCGCCGCCCGTCGCCAGCAGCGATAACCGGAGGTGCAGTCCCTGGCGCTGAGGCGGGTGACGCCGCGGATGTAGGTGTTGGCGACGCGGCTCAGAATCTTCCGCCGCATCGGCCAGTTGACGATCGCGCCGCCCGGGATGTAGCGCGAGCCGATCACCAGGTCGGCATCCGCGGTCGCCGCGATCAGATCGGGCAACTGCTTCGGATCGTGCGACAGGTCGGCGTCCATCTGGCACAGCACATCCACCGGTTCGCCGACCGCCTTCTGCATCCCGTCGATGTACGACCGTCCGAAGCCGCGGCGTCCGGTGCGGCGGATCACGTCGACGCGTCCCGGATAGTCGCGGCCCAGATCTTCGGTCACGGCGGCCGTGCCATCCGGAGACTGGTCGTCGACCACGAGCACCCGGACCCCGTCATGCGCCATCAGGCCGCTGACCAGCAGCGGGATGTTCTTCCGCTCGTTGTAGGTCGGGATGATCACCAGCGCGGACAGGCTCATCGTCCTCGTCCTTCGAATCGCAGCGAGGCGATCTGTTCCGAGACCAGACCGATCAGGAAGATCACCACGCTGACCACAATCAGCAGGACCGACGAGTTCGTGACGTGGGACTGGGTCGCAATCGTCCACACCGCATATCCGGCGCCAGACGAGAAGGCGGCGACGCTGATCGGCAGGAAAATCCGAAGCGGGCTGAAGATCGTGATCACCCTGACCAGGGTGAGAAAGAAACGGATGCCGTCGGAGCCCAGCTTCACTTTCGAGACGCCGCGCCGCTGCACCGCGTCGATCGACTCGAAGCGCACGCTGTAACCCGCTCGAAGGAACGCCAGCGTCGTCGTCGTCGGTGTCGAGAAGCGATTCGGGAGCAGGTGCAGGAACTCCATCAGGCAGTCACGGCGCGCCGCCCTGAATCCCGACGTCAGATCAGGGATCCGATGCGCCGCGAGATGGCTGGCGATGGCATTGAGCACCGCGTTGCCGCCGCGCCGGGCCAGGCTCGCCTGGCTCCCCGGCGACCGGGCGCCAACCACCAGCTCGTAGTCGCCGAGAAACGACACCAGCCGCGACGCGTCTGCCGGCTGATGCTGGCCGTCGGCATCGAGAATCAGGATGTAGGCCCCGGACGCGCGTCGAATGCCGCTCTTCACCGCCGCGCCGTTACCCTTGTTGTACGGATGCCTGATCACGCAGGCACCGGCGGACGCCGCCTGCGCCGCCGTGTCATCCGACGAACCGTCGTCGATCACGAGCACCTCATGCCACGGCGCGCTGCCGAGAAGGTCGAGGACCACCTGGCCTATCGAGCCGCTTTCGTTGAACGCAGGGATCACCACCGAGGTCCGGGCGGTGGCTTCACTCACGTGATGTGACAAACCAGCGAATGGTACTTCACACCGTTCGGGCGTTCCTGATACGCCGTTCTGTGCAGACCCGATCGGGTTCTGCCGAGCCAAAATGATCGGTCGTACGACCAACAGTCCAGAACATCGGCGAAACTCAGACGTAACTTACTGGAACGACGCGTTTTGCGTTGACATTCGAGTGGACCGTCCCCTACTATCTTGGTGGAAAATTGTGGACAGAAGTGGGTTAGATCTGCGTGTTTAGAGGCAATGCACCCGCCCGCATCGACGAGAAGGGACGTCTCAAGGTGCCGACCGCCTTCCGCGCCCTCCTTGAAAGCCAATACGGGAGAGATCTATTTCTCACCAGTCTCACCGGCGAGTACGTCCGCATGTATCCGATGCCCGTGTGGCTCGAGATCGAGCAGAAGCTCGGCGCGATGCCGTCCACGCATCCGTCGCGGGCGCGCTTCCTCGACCGCGTCAACTACTTCGGCCAGCCCGGCGAGCTCGACGCCCAGGGACGCGTCCTCATCCCTTTTCGTCTTCGCGACGCCGCAACCATGAACGGCGATGTCGACGTCCTGGGCGTGGTGAACTACCTTGACGTCTGGAATCACGAACGGTTCCTCCTCAAGCTTCAGCGCGAGCCGTACACCGACGATGACGCGCGCGCGCTGTCGGAGTTCGGCGTATGAGCCTCCACCTGCCGGTGCTCACGTCCGAAGCGCTCGGGTTCCTTCAGCCGCAGCGCGGCGGTCTGTTCGTGGATTGTACCGTGGGTCTGGGTGGCCACGCGAAGGCAATCGTCGAAGCCGGCGCCACCCGGCTGCTCGGTTTCGACCGCGATACCCAGGCTCTCGACGCAGCACGCGCCACGCTGGCGCCGTTCGCCGATCGCGTCGAGCTCGTGCATGCAGATTATCGCTCTCTCGAAGACCTCCTCGACAGTCGCGGGATCGCCGACGTCGCCGGGACGCTCGCCGACCTCGGCCTCTCGTCGATGCAGCTCGACGCGCCCGGCCGGGGTTTCAGTTTCCAGCGCGACGAGCCGCTCGACATGCGCATGGACACGACCGGCGGCCCGACGGCTGCCGACCTCGTCGCCGCGACTTCCGAGGAGAGCCTCGCCAATGCGATCTTCAACTACGGCGAGGAGCGCTTCTCCCGCCGCATCGCCCGCGCCATCGTCCTGGCCCGGACGGCGGCACCGATCGTCACGACCGGGCGTCTCGCCTCGGTCGTGCGGCGCGCCGTGCCACGCCGGGGCTACAGCCGCATCGATCCGGCGACACGGACGTTTCAGGCGCTGCGGATCTGGGTGAACCGCGAGCTCGACGGGTTGGACCGTTTCATCGAAGTCGCGGTCCGGCGACTGAAGGCTGGCGCCCGGCTGGTGGTGATCAGCTTCCATTCCCTCGAGGATCGCATCGTGAAGCACACGCTTCGCGGGCTGGCGGAGAGTGATGCGGCGGTCAGGGTGCTGACCAAGAAGCCGGTGGTGCCTGGCGATGACGAGGTCCACCGCAACCCGCGGTCGCGCAGCGCGAAGCTCCGCGCCGCTGAACGGGTGGCCTGATGGCTGAGTCCTTCGAGTACGCAATCCACAAGGACGTTCGGAACAACCCGATCGTTCGCGAACTGGACGCCGCGCGTCAGCTCGACTTGTGGAAATCGGTCGGCGTCGCCGCGTTCCTGGTTGTGGCGCTGCTGTTCTGGGCGTGGCAGCAGTTCGAGCTGCTGCGTCACGGGTATGAAGTCGAGGACCTTCAGCGGTACCAGGTCGCGGAGGAGGACACGGCGCGGCACCTCCGCCTCGAGATCGACAGCCTCCGCTCGCCGAAGCGCATCGAGGCGCTCGCAATCGAACGGCTCCACCTGGTCGTCCCGTCAGCCGACGATGCGATCGTGATTGAACGGGTCGTGCCGGCGCAGCCGCCGGCCAAGTCAGTGGTGGCACGGCGGTGATTCGAGCCCTGCGGCATCACTGGTTCCGTCGCCGGGACAATCGCCGGACCAGCGCGATCCATCAGGCGCCGGTCGACCCGCGGCTGACGCTGAAGCGTCGCACCATCGTGGCGGCGATCGTTGTCGCCTGCTGGGCCGGTGTCATCGAGTCACGCCTGGTCTACCTGCAGGTCATCGATCATGCCGACCTGGTCGCCCGCGCGGAACGCCAGCAGAAACAGACGATCAGGCCGCCCGCCAAGCGCGGCGAGATCCTCGATCGGCGCGGCCGTGTGCTCGCCACGAGCATGGATGTGGACACGATCTACGCCATGCCGTCGGCGATTGCCGACGAGGCGGCGCTGGTCGCCCAGCTGTGCGGCGCGCTTGCCGACTGCACTGTCAAGGAACGCGGCGAGCTGACCGAGCGGCTCCGCCGTCAGCGGCATTTCGCGTACGTCCGCCGCCAGGTGTCGCCGGAGGAGGCGCGGCGGGT
>WHSN01000215.1 GCA_009380045.1 Luteitalea sp. | reverse complement strand
CCCCCGGATCGTGGGCGAGACCGGCGGCAAGGACTTCGTGCTCGCGCATCCTTCCGCCGATCGGCAGGCGCTGGCGGTCGCCATCGTGCGCGGTGGATACGAGTTCCAGGGACAGAAATGTTCGGCGGTCTCCCGCATCTACATCCCGCGATCGATCTGGAGCGAGGTTCGCGATCGAATGGTCGCGATGATCGACGACATCAGGATGGGGGACGTCCAGGACTTCCGAAACTTCGTCGGCGCCGTGATCGACGAGCGCGCGTTCAAGAAGATCACCGCGCACATCGAATCGGCGCGGCAGACCGCGAAGCTGGTCGCCGGCGGCGCCTTCGACGCCTCGAACGGCTACTTCATCCGGCCGACGCTGCTCGAGACCACCGACCCGGATTCCCGATCGTTGTGCGAAGAGATCTTCGGACCGGTGGTCACCGCCTACGTGTACGACGATGACAAGTGGCGGGAGACGCTGGAGCTGGTGGACACGACGTCACCGTACGCATTGACCGGAGCGGTGTTCGCGCAGGACCGGGGCGCCATTGTCGAAGCCGGCGCCGCGCTCCGGTACGCCGCCGGCAACTTTTACGTCAACGACAAGCCGACCGGCGCCGTCGTCGGGCAGCAGCCGTTCGGTGGCGCGAGGGCCTCGGGCACGAACGACAAGGCAGGCTCGAAACTGAATCTGGTGCGCTGGGTGAGCGCACGGACGGTGAAAGAAAGCTTCAGCCCGCCGCGGGAGTACCGCTACCCGTTCATGGAGGAAGAGTAGAAGACCGTGGAGGCGAAGGCGCTGGAGTTGAACCTACCGATCGGCCGGTAACGTCCAGACCAGCGCCACGAGCTTCACGGTGACATTCGCCTTCTTCGGTTTGATCGTCAGCGTCTCGAGCGGCTCGGTCGCGACGTCGTGCGCCGCGTCGATCGACGCGGTTTCGGCCCGCAGGTCGTCGTCGAGCGCGCGGCGTTGGTCCTCGACGGCCGCGAGATTCTGCTTCGCCCGCTCGATATCCTCCGACTCTTTCATCGATCGCCCGACGCCTCGCGCGGCGGTCGTTGCGCGGCCGATGGTGCCGACATTGATCGCCTTTCGCCCGAACAGCGCGCCGACCAGGGTCGCCCCGACAGAGATCGCGGTCTGGAGCTTCTGTCCGCTCGCCTGTTCGGCCTCACGGCCGACTGCCTGCTGGGCGCGTCTGAGCTTCTCGTCGAGCGCCGCCTGCCGCGGCGCGTACTTGCGGCCGAGCGTGTCGAGGGCGCGGTCGCGAGCCTCGCGAGATGCCTGTTGAAGACGCGCGCGGAAATCGCGCTCGGATTCGTCCGGACGCGAGACCTCCCCGGTCGAGCGGCTTCTGAGCAGCGTCAGCGATTGGGTGATCGCGAGCGCGGCCGCCAGCTGCTTCGCCCACTTCTCGTAGCTCTTCGCTTTCAGCGCGGCGGCCGGGAGATCCGCGAAGAGCGCTCCATCGGGCTGGTCACGCTCGAGCATCTCCGGTGCCCAGTCAACGTGAGCCGCCGTCCGCCAGTCGACCGGCGCGGGATCGGCGGCGATCGGGCCTCGCACGGTCACCAACCGCGACAGGTCGACCTTCAGCCTGGGATCGACGAATCGGACTTCGGCCGCGCCGTACAGGGCGGGCTCAAGCGGTGACCCGACCGCCGCCGCGTCCGGGGCGAAATACTCCGGTACTCCTGGAGGAATCACTGGCCGGGCCGACCCGGGAACAGCGCCGTGGTGGGCGACCGGCGCCGGTTCATTCCGGGACGGCGGCGCGGCGGCGCCACCAGAAGCCGGGCGGGCGGCGGTCAACCGCTTGATCTCGTCTCGGCCCAGCGGTCCGCGCAGGTACGAGAGCGCCCACCGCGACTCAAACAGCGTCAGCGCGTCTTCGTGCACGTTGCGCATCAGGAACACACGGCTGGTCAGCGCCGAGAGCAGCCGGTCGATCTCACCCCGATCGAAGCCGCCGCTCTCGTGCGCGCCCTCCAGTCCGTCGAGCACCCGCGCCTTGTCACGTTCGGTCTGCAGGCGGCCGAGCCACCAGGTGCCGATGTTCGACAGCCCCTTGTAGTCGAGGTCCACCGGGTTCTGTGTCGCGAGCACGACGCCGACGCCCGCGGCGCGTCCCTGCTTGAGCAGCGTCAGGAGCGGTCCCTTCGACGGCGGGTTCGCCACCGGCGGAAAGAACCCGAAGATCTCGTCCATGTAGACCAGCGCCCGCAGGCTGGAGGTGCCGGTCTGCGCCCGCATCCACCCCGCCACCGCATTCAACAGCAGCGCGACGAAGAACATGCGCTGGCTGTCGTCGAGATGGGCGATCGAGAAGATCGACACGCGCGGCTTGCCGCCCGGTGCGCGGAGGAACGCGCCGACGTCGAGCGGCTCGCCCTGGCTCCAGATGTCGAAGCCCGGAGACGCGAGCAGCGCGTTGATCGACATCGCGAGCGCAAAGCGCTCCTTCGCAGGAAAGAACGACTCCACGTCCATCACGCCGATGCGGGTGATCGGAGGCTGCTGAATCCGCTGCAACAGCAGCGCCAGGTCGGGGCTCTCGCCCGCCTGCCAGGCCGCGAGCAGGATCGTCGACAGCAGAATGTGCTCGCGGCTCTTGAACGGCTCGGCATCGATGTCCGCCAGCGCCAGCAGGCTCGACACCGCGGTCTGGACGCGCTCGCGCAGCATCTCGGCATCCCCGGTGTCGGGCCGCGCGAAGGAGCTGAACACCGACACCGGCACGCCCGCGGTGCTGCCGGGAGTGTAGATGGTGAATTCCGCCGCGTCGCGCAGACGCGCGATCCGGCCCCCATCCTGTCCCCACTCGGCGAGGCCGGCTCGCCAGACATCCGCCTGTTCGGCGGCATAGGCATCCCGTTCCATCGCCCCGCGGCGCGCGTCGTCTTCGTTCACCCACGGCAGGAAATCGGCGGGCTGGAGCTGCGGGAACGTCAACAGGAGGTTCGTGAGATCGCCCTTGGGATCGATCACGATCGCCGGCACGCCGTCAATCGCGGCTTCCTCGATCACTGCCACACCGAGCCCGGTCTTGCCGCTGCCGGTCATGCCGACGCACAACGCATGCGTGACCAGATCTCTCGAGTCGTAGAGCACGACCTCGCCGGTCGGCTGACGCGTGGCGGGATCGAAGCGGCGGCCGATGTAGAACACGCCGAGCTTCTCGAATTCCTGCATGCCGGCCATTGTAGGGGTGGCGTGATACAGTAGTCACGTCAATGGCTGACAAGGACACGCGCGAGATCGGCGACGCCCTCGGCATGGTCGAAACGCGCGGGTTCGTCGGCATGGTCGAAGCGGCGGACGCCATGGTGAAGACGGCGAACGTGGTGTTCGTCGGCTGGCAGAAAGTCGATGCCGGTCTGGTGACCGCGATCGTGCGCGGCGACGTCGGCTCCGTCAAGGCGGCCACCGACGCCGGGGCAGCGGCCGCGCGCCGGGTCGGCGAGCTGGTGGGCGTGCACGTCATCCCGCGACCGGCTGACGACCTCGAGAAGATTTTCCCGATCCGCTAGGCGACGGCCGCGGGCGCCGCCGCGGACGGAGCGACGCGCTCAACTCCTTCAGCAGCCCTTCGTTTCCAATCACCAGCATCGGCTGACCCGGATCCTTCAGCAGGTTGTAGAAGTCGCCGCGCCCGGTGCGGGCATACACCTCGTGGCCGTCAGTCAGCAGCCGCACCGGACCGCCGCCGCCGGTGGCGGCGAAAAGACCGGTGTGGAACCGCTCCTTCAGCACGTCGAGGATGGTGTGGAGCTGGTGAACGGAGAGACCGCGGCGCCGCAGGTCGGCGAGGACGATCAGCTCGAACAGCGCGATCGGCGTGTACCGCCGCTCGGTATACCCGCCCGCCGCCGTCCGGTAGGGCGCAATCGCGGGTGACAGGAGACCGCCGCTGTCCCAGACCTGCAGTTGCCGCGACGTCAGGCCGGTCAGGCCCGCGACCTCGCGTGAACTGTAGGTTTTCTTGAGACGCATCGACTAGGCGACCCGGTCGGCCATCACCGCCCCGGCAAAATCCTTGTCGGTCAGCCCGCCTTCACTATGGGTCGAGTAGCTGAGCGTGACGCGCTTGTAGTTGATCGTGATGTCCGGATGGTGATCGGCCGATTCGGCTTCCGGGACCAATCGATCGACGAACGCTACTGCCTCAGGGAAGCCGGCGAACGTGAACATCTTCCGGATGGCATCACCCTCGACCGTCCAGCCGCTGAGATCCTGCAGCCGCCGGTTCACCTCTTCACGCGAGAGCCTGGCCATGTGTCCTCCAGCACGTCAAACATCGCCAAAGCGCTGTGGGTCGGTGAAGAGCAGCAGCGGGTCCGCCACCCGGTCGAGAATGGCGTTGGCGACCAGTTGCGCGGTGAGCGCCGACAACAGCACGCCACTGCGGAAATGGCCGGTCGCGTACATCAGGTTCGGGAGCGCCGCCGATGGCCCGATGATCGGGATGCCGTCTGGAGTTCCCGGCCGCAGGCCGGCCCGCACCTCGGTCAGAGTCGCGGTCCAGGTCCTCGGCACCAGATCGCAGGCCGCTTGAATCAGGTCGTGCACACCGGCGACGGTCGTGCGCTCGTCGAAGCCTGCATCTTCGACAGTGGCGCCGACGAGCACGGTGCCGTCGGTCCACGGGACCATGTAACAGCGCTCGCCCCAGAGCACGCGCCGCAGCCGCGGTCCGACCCACCCGAGCTCCAGCAGCTGCCCACGTATGGGCTTCACCGGTATCCGATTGGACGCGCCTTCGACATGCACCTGTCCGGCCCAGCTGCCTGCGGCGAGCACCACCCAATCCGCGCTCAACACACCATCGGTCGTGCGGACGGTGAGGCCGCTGCCGGCCGCGGCGATGGTGTGGACGCGCGCCGGCTCGACGAACCGCGCACCGCGGCGGCGGGCCGCCGCCGCCAGCGACCGTGTCAGCTCCGTTGCGCGGACGAAACCGTGCGTCGTGATCAACAGCCCGCCGATCACGTCTTCCGACAGCTCCGGCTCGTGGCGGCGGGTCGCCGCCGCGTCGAGCACTTCCGCCTCGATCCCGCGGGCCGCGAGCAGCGCGGCGGTGGACGACAGCTGGCGCAGGGATTGGCCCTGCATCGCCACGTCGAGTGTTCCGGTCCTCTGGTAGGCCATCGTCTCGCCGTCTTCCACCAGCTGTGAAATGAAGGTGTCGAAGAGCGTCAGGCTCCTGGCGGTCAGCTCGAGAAGAGGCCCGCCGTCGCGAGCCTCGATGAAGGGCGCGAGCACGCCGGCAGACGCCTGAGTGGCGCCCTTCCCGGGCACCCGATCGTCGACGATCTGCACCGCTGCTCCCCGGCGCGCCAGCTCGTACGCGACCGCGCAGCCGACAACGCCTGCGCCGACGACAACGATGTCGCTCGGGGAGGCCACGCTCTGGATCTTACGATAAGATCGTCCGATTCCCCTTTTCGCCAACTCCCGTTTTTGCCGATTTCCGCTGCCCCGTATGCGCAAACTGCTCGTTGCGAACCGCTCAGAGATCGCCATCCGCTGTTTCAGGGCCGCGACCGAGCTGGGGCTGCGAACCGTGGCCGTGTACAGCTACGAGGACCGCTTCTCGCTGCATCGATTCAAGGCCGACGAAGCCTTTCGCATCGGGCCGGTCCAGGGAGGCGAACCGGTCCGATCGTACATGAACGTCGAATCGCTGATTGCCGCGGCCAGAGAGCAAGGTGTCGACGCGATTCACCCCGGCTACGGATTTCTCGCTGAGAGCGCTTCCTTTGCGCGGGCGTGCGCGGCCGCCGGGATCCAGTTCGTCGGCCCGACTCCGGAGCATCTCGATTCATTCGGCGACAAGACGGCGGCAAAACGGCTGGCGGAGTCGGCGGGGGTGCCGACGATTCCCGGCAGCGCGGCGGCGCTCACCGATCCTGCCCACGTCGCAGCGGAGGCCGAGCGCGTCGGCTACCCGCTCATCATCAAGGCGAGCTTTGGCGGCGGCGGGCGCGGCATGCGCGTGGTCGCCGGGCCCGGGGAGCTCAGGCCCAAGCTGGCCGAAGCGCAGCGCGAGGCGGGTGCGGCTTTTGGCCGGCCCGAGGTCTTCCTCGAGCGGTACATCGCGCGCGCGAAGCACATCGAGGTGCAGGTTCTCGGCGACGCCCACGGCAACCTGGTGCACCTCTGGGAGCGTGACTGCTCGGTGCAGCGCCGCCATCAGAAAGTGGTCGAGGTCGCGCCGAGCATCAACATCGCCGGGACGCTGCGCCGTCAGATCTGCGACGCGGCGGCGCGGCTGTGCCGATCGGTGCGCTATCAGAGCGCCGGCACCGTCGAGTTCCTGCTCGATCTCGACCGTCAGGAGTTCTTCTTCATCGAGGTGAACCCGCGCATCCAGGTCGAGCACACCGTCACCGAAATGG
>WHSN01000212.1 GCA_009380045.1 Luteitalea sp. | reverse complement strand
TGGACGCGTGCGGGGGGCACGTTGCCCCCCTCCGGCCCCGGCGGAGAGAAGTAGACGGGGGCCCGGACGCACCAGCCTGCGAGGCTGGTGCTGAACCTCACGGTGTCTGCGCGAGCAGCCCTTCATGCTCATGAACGGCGTCGGTCAGCTGCGACAGGAGCGCGTGTTCGATCCGCACAAACCGCTCGAGCGCGGCTCGATTCTCGAGGCTCGACATCTTCTGCGCATCGTGCCGGCCCATCGGCAGATTGCGGTAGCCGTTTGAGGATCGCTCGTCGCGTGGGGTCGGCAAGCGCCCCGAGGACGGCGTCGAGCCGCGATTGAACAGCGTGTGACGACATTCAACCCAATGGTTGAATGTAGATGGCCGATGCATCCGCGTCATGCCGCTCCCCGACCCCAGGACCATCTCTGTTACATCTCGTCGCGTCGCGCCGAGTGCGATACGAATCCCGAACGTGGTGGAAGTCAACTTTCGTTGACCGTCAATGCGAGATTGTCTAAAACACTCATCATGGTTCGGTTCGTTGCGTGCGCGTGTTGTCGGGCCGGGGTTCCCCCGCCTGTGGCGTGTCGCGCGTTCGGACCGATGTAAGTTTCCAAGTTCGAACGACCGAGTCACGACCGAGGGCCGGGGATGCAGACGCGTCTCCGGCCTTTTCTCTTTCTGGCCGTTCGTCGCGCGTCTTCTCCTCGAGCCCGAATCGTGTCGTTGTATCGAGTGCCTCCGAGGAGCTGTTTGTGAACATTGTCAAAGTGAGTGTCGTCAGAGCCGCCGTGCTGCTGGTCGTGCTGGCCGCGGCTGCCGCCCCGGTGGCCACCCAGGGCGTTGGCGGATCCATCGCCGGTTCCGCAACATGCAGAACTCGCTCGGCGACGGCGAGATCAACGCGTTTCAGCAGTACACCGTCAACATCCGCAACCCACGGTATCCCGATCCCTATCAGGGGCGGGATCCGCTGTCGTTCGTCTCGACCGCGCCGCCGAATATCTCGATTCTCGCCAACGATCTCGAGAATGCCGAGTCGCACACCGCGAGCGCCGGATGGTCGCAGGCGGTTGGGCCGGAGCTGTCACTGCACGTGGACGGCGTCTATACCAGGACGCTGAAGTTCCCCAATCGCGTCAACATCAACACGCCCGACCCGATCACGCGCGTTCGGCCACTGCCCGAGTGGGGCGACGTCGTTCAGCAGCAGGTCTCCGACGGCGCCTACGACTACCGCGCCCTGCTGGTACGCCTCGACAAGCGCTATTCGCATCGCTACCAGTACACGCTTTCTTACACGCTCGCGAAACAGGACAACGACTGGACCGGCACCAATGGCAACGGATACGGTGCGATCACCGACGCCTTCAATCGTTCCCCCGACCACGGCCCCGCCGACGTCGATCGGCGGCACAACGTCGTGGCCAGCGGCGCGTTCCTCCTGCCGCACGACGTCACTCTTGGTGCGGTCTGGGCGTGGCGCTCGTCGATGCCGTTCAGCGCGCTCGCCGGACGTGATCTGAACAACGACGGCGCCAACACCGATTACGCGCCGGGGACCACCCGCAACCAGGGGAATCGCGATCTCGATCTCGACGCCGTCAACGCCTGGCGTGCGACGAACGGCCTCGGTCCGATCGCGCCCGATCAGATCGACAGCAATCGGTACAGCCGCCTCGACGTGCGGATGAACAAGGGGATCCGGTTCGGACAGACGCGGCGGCTCGAGCTGATCGCACAGGTGTTCAATCTGCTCGGCACCGACAACCTCGGTGGCGTCGGCACCGGCCGGGTGACGAACACGCTCTCGGACTCCTTCGGTCGCATTCTGACCGCACTGCCGCGCCAGCAGGCGGAGCTTGCCGTGCGCTTCGTCTTCTGATGCCGGCCGAAGGCTTGCGGACGTTGGTGCGTGACGTTGCCGTGCTGGCAGGCGCCCTGCTCCCCGAGGCGTCTCTCGGCTCACGACCAGGCGCGCAGGCGATTGAGAGCTGTGGCGGCAGCACGCTCTGGCCGCAGTGGAATCAGGCCGGACACGGTCCGGCAGGAGAAAGGTATGAAGCAGACGATACGTCTTCTGGCTGCGCTCGGGTTGATGCTGCTGCCGGCGGGAGTGGCAGCCCATCACTCGTTCTCCGCCGAGTTCGACTTCCAGAAACCGGTTGTGCTGGTCGGCGTTCTCACGCGGATGGAATGGATCAATCCGCATGGCTGGATCCATCTCGATGTGAAGGGGAAGGACGGCACGGTCGTGAACTGGGCGGTCGAGACCGGAGCGCCCAACGCGTTGCTCCGGCGCGGTCTGAGGAAGACCAGCTTCCCCCTCGGCGTCGAGATCACGGTGACCGGCTATCTCGCGAAGAGCGGCAAGCCGATCGCGAATGGTCGCACGTACGCGCGGGCGATTCGGCACATCCACATCGACGGCACGAAGCATCCGCACGGGCCGATCGAGTGGTGGCTGGGAGACTCGCGCGGACGCTGGGAAGAAGACACTCTCGTGGTCGACACGGTGCACTTCACAAACCAGACCTGGCTGGATCGATCGGGCAACTTTCACAGCGAGAACCTGCACGTGGTCGAGCGCTTCACTCCAGACGGTCCCGACCACATCGCGTATCGAGCCACCATGAAGACCCGAAAGCGTTCAGCCGGCCATGGGACATCGAAACGGTCTTGTACCGGCGCAAGGAAAGGAACGTCCAGTTGCTGGAGTTCAACTGCTACGGATTCGAACACGAATCGCTCTATCCCTAGGAAGGAATGCAGCTGCCATGAGAAGGACATCAGCTCCGGCCCCCGCTTGCGCAAGGAGCGTCGCGCGCCTGACGCTCGCACTGATGACATGTCTGCCGGCGATCCCACTTGGCGCGCAGCAGCGCGATGGCCTACCGACAGAGCCAGCGACCGGCGGGGCGTGGAGACCACGCGTCCTCGCTGACGGCCAACCCGACATCCAGGGGCGGTGGCGCGCGGAGGAAGGCGGCACCTACGACACGACGGCGGTCGAATCTGGCGGCGGCATCTTCCAGCGGCTGGTCGATACGGCAGCCGGGCGGCCGGTGGCGCCGCGGCCGAGCCGCGTGATCGATCCCGCGGACGGTCAGATTCCGTACCTGCCATGGGCGCGGGCCCATCAGCAGGAGATTCAAAGGAACGCTGACAACCCGCGGAAGCGCGAGCACATCGACCCAAGAGCCCGCTGCCTGCCCGGTGGCGTCCCGCGCGAGGCGTTCCCGACCGGGTTTCGCTTCCTGCAGGTCCCTGGCGCGGTGGTGTTTCTGGGCAATCAGAAGAGCGTGTCGCGAATCATCCCGTTGGACGACCGGCCGTTCCTGGACGACCGCATCAAGCTCTGGATGGGCGATTCGCGCGGGCACTGGGAAGGCAATTCGCTGGTCGTCGAGGTCCGCAACCAGAACGGCAAGGGACGCTTCGACATGGTCGGCAACTTCGCCAGCGACGCCGTCCGCGTTTTCGAGCGATGGACCGTTGTCAGCGAGCGGGTCATCGAATACCGCGCGACCATCGAAGATCCAGACGTCTACACCCGGCCCTGGACCCTGTTCTCACGCATCCTGAAGGTCGCACCGAGCCACGAGCCCTATGGCGACGAGCTCTGGGAGGATGCCTGCCACGAAGGTGAGCGGAGTGCCGAGCACATGATCCTGTCGTCAGACGCAGCTGCCGCGGGTCCGAAACCTCGATGAACAGCGCACCGGCGTCATCCCTGAACGCGACAGTCACCCGGGCAAGTGTCCACTCGGTTCAGACCGCTCGCAAGCTGCCGGTCTTGTTGGCCGCCGTCGTCCTGCTGCTGACGATCCATCTGCTGCCGGTGCCGCCACCGTTCGAACGCGGCGGCGTGACCGTCGCGCTCTCGGCCGAGGGCAAGTCCTGCCTCGCGATTCTCGCGTTCGCGGTGACGCTGTGGGTCACGGAAACGCTGCCGTTCGCGGTGACCTCGCTCGTGATGCTGGTGCTGATTCCGGCGCTCGGGCTGCTCGACTACCGGGCGACGGTCCGCGCCGGATTCGGCGATCCGATCGTCACCTTCTTCATCGGCGTGCTGATGCTCTCGTCGGCGTTCACGCGTTCGGGGCTCGGCGCCCGGCTGGTCTATCAGATCCTGCTGCGCGTCGGCACCCGTGTCGATCGCGTCCTGCTGGGACTGCTCGTGGCCGGATCCTTCATCTCATGCTGGATCACCGACATGGCCGTGGCCGCGATGCTGCTGCCGCTCGGCGTCGGACTGCTGCGCGACGCCGACCTTCGCCCTCGCGAGAGCAACGTCGGCCGCGCCGTGATGATCGCGACGGCGTTCGGTCCGCTGATCGACGGTATCGCGACCCCGGCCGGCACGGCGGCGAATCTGATCGCGATTGCCCAACTGAAACAGCTCGCGAACATTGACGTCTCGTTCGTCCGCTGGATGACCTATGGCGTGCCCGCCGCGGTGCTGATGGTGCCGGTGGCATGGCGCATCTTGCTGTGGCTCTTTCCGCCCGAGATCGACCGGCTGCAGATCTCCCCGCAGGATCTTCAGCGGCGGCTCGCCGCGATCGGGCCGTTGCGCGGTGCGGAGCTGAAGACGCTGCTGATTTTCGGCGCCGTCATCGTGCTGTGGCTCTCGACGCCCGTTCTTGGCCGATGGAGCGGTGGACGCGTTGCGCCTCCGGTCGAGGCGGTCGCACTCGCAGGCGGGCTCGCGTTGTTCGTTCCAGGGGTTCGCATCCTGAGCTGGAAGGAGGCCGAACAGGACATCGAATGGGGCGGCGTGATGCTCATCGTCGCGGGCCTGTCGCTCGGTCTCGTGGTCTTCGAGAGCGGCGCCGCGCGGTGGCTGTCGTGGGTGCTGCTTGGCGGCATCGCCGGAGTGCCGGTCGTGCTGCAGGCGTTCGTCATTGTGCTCGCCGTCGCCGGATTGCACCTGCTCTTTTCGAGCAACACCGTCGCGGCGAGCATCATTGTCCCGATTCTGATCGCGCTGGCGACGCAGCTTCACTTGAGCCCCTGGACGATCGTCGCACCAGCGGCATTCACCTCGTCGCTCGCGTTCATCCTCGTCAGCGAGGGTCCGACGATCATCATTCCGTATTCGTCAGGCTACTTCTCCATCAAGGACATGGCGAAGGCCGGGCTCCTCATGACGGTGGCCGCCGGTGTCTGCGTCGCCACGTCCGTTGCTCTGAACCGTTTGCTGGGGAACTGAAGGTGGGCGGTTTCTGGCGGCGGCGGAGTGGATCGAAGAAACGCCGGCGACCGGATTCACCGATGCGTGCGCCCGTCGCCACGAGACCGATTGGAAGGGTTGGCATGACACGAACACGTCGGAACGCTGGCGTGGCGGCCATCGCTCTGCTCCTGGCGGTCGCGCACGCGCCCCTTGCTGGATCGCCACCGGCTATTCGCGGATCCTCGGTTGCCGATGCGGCCGGACCGGGGTGCGGAGAGCTCGCTGCGACGGCCTCCGCACACCAGACGTCCATCCGTGCGTCCGTCGTTGCTGCCGGTCGGTTCGTCCCGGCGCGGACCGGCCGTGTGGAGGCAGGGGAGGAGGCCGCGTTTCGAAAGCTCCCGGCCTTCTGCCGGGTCGAGCTCACGATCTCACCGGTGGCCGGATCGGCGATTGGTGTCGAGGTATGGCTGCCCACCGGCGGCTGGAACGGCAAGTTCCAGGCGGTCGATTTGTCACACGCCATCGAACAGGCCCGCGCGGTCTCCTCGACTGGGAATTCGGGTTGGTGAGCAACTGGCGCGCGACGGCACGCATGGGTTCAAGGTGCTGGGGCCCGCGTCGCTCAGTGTTGCTTCAGGCCGATTCGTTGTGCGCGCCGGTGCAGATTGCTGCGGTGGAGTCCGAGATCGCGCGCGGCGGCGGCCCAGTTCCCCTCGTTTCTGGCCACTGCCGCGAGGATGACCTCGCGTTCGTACGAGTCAATCACGCGCTGGAGCGGCCTCGAGCGAGGCCAGGGCGCACCGTCTCGGTCACGATCGACCCCGCCGTCCTGGAGCGGCGGCTGGCGCGAATCGATCGGCGTGCGCACGTCCAAATCGGCCGTGTCGATGACAACCGTGTCCCGTGAGCCGCGGCCGAACGACGCCCGCAAGACGCCGCGTGCGACCACGTTCTCGAGCTCGCGGACGTTGCCGGGCCAGTCGCCCATCTGCAGTTGGACGCGCGCCTGGTCGGTGAATCGCACGGCGGCGAGCCCCAGCCGCCGCGCGGCCCCTTCCGCGAAATGCGTCGCCAGCAGGGGAATGTCCTCGCGTCGCTCTTTCAGCGTCGGAACGTGGACTGGAAAGGCGGCGAGCCGATGGTAGAGATCGGCGCGAAACCGGCCGGCGCGCATTGCCCCTTCGATATCACGATTCGTTGCCGCGATCACCCGCACGTCCACCCGATGGACGCGGTCGCTGCCGACGCGCTGGATCTCACCGTGCTGGAGGACGCGTAGGAGCTTCGGCTGCAGCTCGAGCGAAAGCTCGCCAATCTCGTCGAGAAACAG
>WHSN01000145.1 GCA_009380045.1 Luteitalea sp. | reverse complement strand
TTCCACGAGGCGCTGGTGAAGTCGAGGCTCCAGGTCACCGGCACGTACTCGAACGCGAACCGTGCGTCCAGATCGTCGAATCGCGAGGGAACGCGTGCGGCGCCGAACGCAAGGGGATCGGCGAGCGTGATGGTGGCGTCCGAGATTTCGATCGACAAAATGTGAATGGGACGGCCGGGCCCGCTCGATCCGTTCTGGCGGGCCTCGCGTTTTACCAGCGCGCCCAGGTTCCAGCGGCCGTCCGGCTGACGGGCCGCGACGATCTGTGGGCGGGCGAGGCTGATGCGGCGGATGACCACACCGCCTTGGAGCAGCTCGCGGATGCTGTAGCTGAGTGAGACGTCGTCGATGCTGACGAGCGTGGTGCCCTCTCGCGACAGCCGGACATCGCCCAGCTGGATACCCCGGAAGATCGACCCTTCCAGTCGGCCGATTTCGAGGCTGGCCGTCAGGTACTGGTTCGCCTGACGGACGATCAGGCCGCGAAGCTGATTCTTGGCCCACCCCGTCTCGACAGCTGCCATCGCGATCGCGATGAGCACCAGCACGCCCGCCAGGACGTAGAGGGCGCCCCGGAGGAGGACAGCCGCGAGTCGGACGGGACGCCTGAGGAGCATGAGGCTGACTGCATGTTAACAGTCGGCGTCGCCGCAATATCGCCGCACCAGCGCCAGCAGGCGATCGAAGTCGAGCGGCTTCTTGAGATATGCGGTGCCACTCAGGTCGGCGGCGCGCCCGGCGTCGAGGGCAGACAGGACGACAACCGGCAAGGGTGCCAGCACCGGATTCATCTGCTGCTGCCTGCGGAACTCCCAGCCGTCCATCACCGGCATCATGAGGTCGAGGAGGATGACCTCAGGAATATCGCCTCGGCTGAGATATTCCAGGGCGTCGCGGCCGTTGACCGCCGTTTCAGCCCGAAATCCCTCGAGCGCGAGCATCTGGGCCATCATCTCCCGAAGATCGGCGTCGTCTTCAACGATGAGGACGGGGCAGTGCGCCGCCGGCAGGCGAGAGCTCGCCAACCCTGCCGACACTGGGTCGGTCGGCGCCTTCGGCTTATGATGACCGGCGCTGTCATTTACGGACCGCAACGAAGACCTCACACTTTTTCCTGTGCCTCAACCGCCACACCGATCTTCAGCGGCGAGCGATTACCGTGCCCTCGTGGGCTGCTTGGCACTGATGTTCATCGTGCTGTTCTGGAGGCTCGGGGTCCCGACCTTCTGGGATCCGGATGAGGCGCATTATGCGCAAACGAGCCGTGAACTGATCGACACCGGCGACTGGCAAGCCCCGTACTATAACGAGGAGCCCTTTTTCGACAAGCCTATTCTGTTCCACTGGCTACAGGCTGCTCCGATGAGTCTGTTGGCCGACCCGGAGCTGGGCGCACGGTTCTCTCCAGCGGTCGCCGGCGTCCTGCTGGTGTTGACCACCTGGTGGATCGGCGTGCAACTTGCTGGCCGCCGTGTGGGCGCCGTGGCAGCTCTGCTGCTGTCGGTCAACCCGGGTCTCTTCGCGCTCGCGCGTTACGCCATTCTCGACACCATTTTCACCGCATTCCTCTTCGGCGGGCTGTCGCTGCTCGCCGTCGCGGCCCTGAGGGAACGCCCCCGATTGCAATACGGCGGCTATGTGCTGATTGGGATGGCCTGCTTCACCAAGGGGCCGCTGGCGCTCGTCCTCTGTGGGATTGTCTTTGCCGTGGTGGTGGCGGGGTCCGCCAGCCTGCGGCGGCGGCTGTTGACACTGCAGTGGATGCCGGGTGCTGTGATCGCCGCCCTTCTGCCGTTCCCGTGGTTCGTTTACATGCTCTGGCGATTCAGGGGGGCGTTCGTGAGCGGGTACTTCCTGGACGAGAACGTCCTGCTGTACGCGACACCGCTCTATGCGAACCAGCCGCCGTGGTGGTTCTACCTCGGGATCACCGCAACCGGTCTGCTGCCGTGGACCCCGCTCCTCATCGGCCGCCTGGTGGATCACTTGCGAGGCTGGATGCGCGGGGCTTCCTCGCTCGATCCGTTCGATGTCATCCTGTGGGCCTGGACGCTGACGATTGTCGGGTTCTTCAGCCTGTCCCGCTTCAAGCTGGACCACTACGTGTTTCCGGCCGCGCCCGCGCTGTGCCTGATCTGCGCAAGAGCCTGGGTGGATGGCCAGTCCGCCTCGGCTGGCCCGGGAGTGCGGCTGGGCCTGCGGCTGATCGGTCCGACCCTGGCGGTTTCGGGGATCGGCGTCGGTGTCTTCATGGTGTCGCGGCTGAACCTGCCGGCGGCCGCGCTCAGCGTCGCCATCGCCCTTGTCGCCGCGGGCGCATGGGCGACCTGGAGGTATGGACGCACACCGGTGAGCGGCGCTCCGGCGCTCGCGATCGGCGCGCTCGGCGTCACCTATGTTGGTCTCGTGTTGTTCGTGATGCCGGCGATCGAGCGGGGCAAGGTGGTCCCCGACGTGGCGGAGTGGGTGGCGGGTCGGGCGTCGGCGACCGACCGCATCGCAACCTTTCGGCTGAATCGCTGGAATCCGGCTTACAGGTTCTATGTGAACAGGCATACCGAGATGCTCGAGAGCGATGAAGACGCGCGGCGATTCTTCTCGGATCCGTCGCCATACTACTGCGTGATGACGCGGCCGCTCTACGAGGCGCTCCGTGCGGCCGGAGTGCCGTTGGTCGTGGCCTACGGGCGCGAAGGCCTGTGGGTAACGTCTGGAAAAGCGCTGTGGCGAGAGCAACCGGAGAGGACCGAGTTCGTGGTAACGACCGGAGGACGTCATCGGCCCGCGCCGTAACAGCCGCGCCGGGCCCCGCGATATAATCTCCGTTGCCCGGCATGCGTCTCGCGCGTCAGTTCGTCGTCACCGGCCGCGTTCAGGGCGTCGGCTTCCGGTTCTTCGTCCGCGGCGCCGCGGCGACGGAGGGGCTGCACGGGTGGGTGCGCAACCTCGATGACGGGCGTGTCGAGATCAGCGCGGAGGGTGAAGCCGAGTCGCTGGAGCGCTTCGAGCGCCGGATCAGGCACGGTCCACCTTCGGCCCGTGTCGAGCAGGTCGAGGTGAGTGACGTTGGCCCCACTGGCAACGATACCGGGTTCGACGTCAGATAGCCGGCGTCAGATAGCCGACGTCAGATAGCACGGTCTTCACACACATGGAATCTCTAAAGAGCAAGATCCGCCACGTGCCCGACTTTCCGAAAGCGGGCATCCTCTTCTACGACGTCACCACGCTGCTCCAGGACCCGGTGGGCTTCCGCAGCGCGGTCGACAGCCTCGTCACACCGTTCGAGGGGCAGGGGATTGAGCTGGTCGTCGGTATCGAGAGCCGCGGTTTCATTTTCGGCGCGGCCGTCGCCGACCGGATCGGCGCCGGCTTCTCTCCCGTCCGCAAGCCCGGCAGGCTGCCATCCCGCACGATCAGCGCCAGCTACAATCTCGAGTACGGCACCGACTCGCTCGAGATGCACGACGATGCGGTCCGGAGGGCCCAGCGGGTGTTAATCGTTGACGATCTGCTCGCGACCGGCGGGACCGCGAAGGCCACCAGCGACCTGGTGACACGTCTGGGAGGCCATGTCCACGCCTTGGCGTTCCTGATCGAGCTCGTGGCGTTGAAGGGCCGCGACCGGCTGACCGGTTGCACCGTCCACACCGTGCTGCAGTATTAGCAGGGCCGTGGTCGTCCTCATCGCTGCGCTGATAGTGGCTGGCGCCGTGGCATGGGCCGGTTCGCAGGTGGCCCGGGAGATCAGGTCGGGCCGAAGGTCGCGGGCGACGGCGGATGAGGAGCGGGTCGCGCAGATCATCGGCGTGTTCGCCCCCGGCATCGCTGCGGCAGCCGACGATCCACGGGCGCTCCTGGTCTGGCAGCCGGTTGCGTCGGCCGCGCGCGAGCTCTTCCCGCACGAGTTTGGCGCACTCGACCAGGCGTTCGGCCGAACCTTCCCCTTCACGCTCGAACAGATGCAGGCCGCGCACGCGCGGTGGACCACCGATTGGCTCGGGTGGGAGCGGACGCACGACGGCGAGTGCAAGCTGAAAGCGGCGGCGATCGAAGAGGAGCTCGGCGAGCGGACCGCGTCTCCGTACGGCCGGGCGAGGCTCGAGGCCGTCGAGCGGGAGAAGCTCGAGCGGTATCAACGCCGCTATGAGGAGTACACCCGAACCAGCAAGGCGCTCCAGGGGTTGATCCAGACATCGACCGCAGCGCGGGAATGAGCCACTGGAGCTGTCCGGCCCCGGCTGTGCGCCGGGAAGGCGCGCATGCAGCGTGTCATCGAGCCTGCGGCATGCTCGCAAACGGTATGCTGGCGGGGAGATGGTGTTTCTGGTCTTCGGGCTGCTCGGCTTCCTCGTGCTTCGCTTGTCGTTGCGCTGGCGGTGGCGTTCGGTGGCGATTGCCGCGGCGGTGATTGGCTTCCTCGCCGACGTGCTGCTCGAACAGTGGGTGCGGCCGCGGTAGTGGTTTCCTTTGCGGACGGGGCGTCCGGTGAGCACGCCGTCGTGGAGTGTTCACCAGACACCGCGGGTTGCGCTCAGAATTCTCCCAAATCGAACGTGAGCCCGGCGCTCGCGCGCCAATAGTCCGGTACCAGGTTTCCTCCGAACAGGTAGCGCAGGTCGCCTCTAAACGCGAGCCGCTCGCGGAGTTGCCGTTCGACGCCGCCTCCCAGGTTGGCGACGAACTCGGTGGAGGAGCTCTCGAAGTTATTGAGCAGGGGATTGTTGGTTTCGACCTCCACGCTGCCGTGTCCAACACCAATCCCGAGCACGCCGTAGGGCACCCAAATCCGTCCGGCGAAGTGATACAGGATATTGCCCGTCAGGCTCCACACTTTGCTGTCCACCTCCACTCCGACGTTGGCCTCACTGGAGGGAAGCAGGTTGAACTCGCCTTCGAGGGACACTCGGGGACTCCAGATATAACCACCCGCGGCGCCGATCGCGCCGGTGCCGCTGTCGAGGTCACCACTGAAGCCGACGCCGATGAACGGCGTCACGGTCCAGTTGCCAGTGTTGAACAAGCTCGTGGTCGTCTGCTGCGTTGCCGGCTGCGCGGTCGCAGCACCGGCCATCGCCAGCATCGCGAGAATAAGTGTTCCTGTTGTTCGAGCGAGTCGTGATCGGGTCGATGTGAATGCGCTCAATGTTCGTCGTCTCCCATGATGATAGCGCGCTACTGCGCCTGCCGGCTGCCGGTGCAATCGTGAGGCCGACCAGTGCGGGGCCGCTCCCGACGCGAGCTCGTGGGCAGCCGGATATTCTTCCTCAACAACACCGTGTCACGATACCTCACAGCGGAGGAGAAAGGGAGGATCATGGTCATGTGAGCGTCTTTGGAGAGACGCCACCGCGAACGGTTGAGCATTCTTCCTCGTCTGATGAGGCCGTGCCGCAGGCTCTCGTGGTGCTCGCCTGAGCGGTCCGTACCTTGCACAACCCCAAGTGGCAGGTGAGCTCGACTTCGCCACACGTCGCCGCCAGAAACGACTTTCGGATCGCAGGTCCGCAGCAGCGCGCGGGTACGCCAGTTCGATTTTCCTTTTTCACGCGAACACAGGGAAGCCATGGAACGCCGAGAATACTTCCGGCTGGCCCGTCCTGGCCGGCGTCTGAGCGATCGCCGACTGCCGGCCGCAGAGAACCGCCGATTACTGTTGGCGGGACCTGACGAGGCCTGGAGGCTGCTGGCCGCATACGTCTTCGAAGAAGCGGGCTATATCGTTTACGCGGCAACCGACCGCCGGCAGACAGTCGCCTTCAGCGAGCGGCTGCTTCCGGACGTGGTCGTGATGCAGATGGACACGCCCGAGACTCTCGACATCCTGGCGCGGCTGTCGCTGGCGCCAAGCACTTTCGACATCCCCGTCGTGGTGCTCGCCTCGTCGCTCCATTCTCTGCCGGCGCGCAGCGCCAGGGCCGCCGGCGCCGTCACCCTCCTGGCCCACGCCTGCGAGATTGACGTCCTGGTCGAAGAAGTGGATACGCTCATCGCGGTCGCGCCGCGAGCCCGCCGTGCTCTCAAGCGGCGGCTCCTCGATCTCCACGAGCTTGCCCGCTACTACCCGCCGAACGCTGAAGGACATGCGCTGCTCCGCCTCCTGATCGAGCGTCTGGAGGTGGCCATCCTCGCGGCTGACGAGCAGGGCCGCTGCATCGCCGCCAGCGCGGGTGCGACGACGCTCACGGGCTATTCGCGCCCGCAACTGCTGACGTCGTCAGTGTTCCAGGCGACTTTTGCCGGCGGACAAATGTCGGACGAAGGATGGCGAGGCTTTCTGGCGGACCGTCAGTATGCCGGGACAACCACGATTACCAACCGGGCGGGCGAGCAGGTGACGGTTCATGCGGCGGCCGTCGCCGAGATCCTGCCAGGCTTCCACGTGGCGGCGTTCGCTGCCGCGTAGGCGAGGCTGCCGAACCGCCATCACACGCTCCTCGGCCGGACGCACGGCATCGACGTGCGGCATCCGGCCGGCTGAGTGGCGCCTTCGCTCGGTGAGACCCTCGCTGTGGCGCCCGCGCTGAGCGATCGGCGGCCTGCGGCCAGCGACGTGATTCGGGAGAAACCGGGCGTCTCAATCCGGATCAACCGGTGGCGGCGACCAGGCTTTGCGGTGGATCACCGTGAACCTCCGGGGCGCGTCGGCCGGGGCGTCAGTGTCGGCCCTGTTTCGCTCCACTTCCTGTTCCACTGCCTGCTGCGTTTCGGCAGCGTTCTGCTGTGGACGATGATCCGTCGAGCGCCGACCGTGCGTATTCGTCCTACGATAGGGCGCCGGGTATTTCTTGTCCATGCTCGGCCGTACAGCAAGAGAGCGACCAGGCTCGCATCGCTGTATCCGTCGGTTCTGCAGGGAAAGTCGCGAAAGCGAGGAACAAAGGTCGGCGATCCGTGAAACATCCAGCCATTCGCGGCGCGTGCTGCGACGACAGGCGTTGTCGCCGTATGGAAATCAGCGTTTGATAGACTGACTGGACAGTACAATTTCGCGCCCGTAGCTCAGCGGATAGAGCACCCGCCTCCTAAGCGGGGGGCCGCCGGTTCAATTCCGGCCGGGCGCACCATTCTTCTCGGTATTTGCGCAGCTTCCGTTTCTTCGTCAGCGTGATCACGCGCGTCGGCGTGCCTTACCCCTTTCTGCCGACTGCTTTCTGCGGGCCGCTGATCACGAGCGTGCCGGCCTGCCGGTTCCAGTTCTGGCTGCGATGGACGCGCTCCAACTCGCTGTCCACGACCTCGGCCGCGAGACTGCCGGACGGGTGACCATAGTGGAACGCGTCGCGGCGCTCAGAGTGGCTGAAGCCCTGCGCTGGCGGCCATGCATTGGCCCCTTCGCCAGCTTCACGTGCTTGGTCTTCGGGCCCGACATCGATGGTTTCAGGCCCGGCCATCCCTTCGCGGGCCGTCTTCCTCGGCCGGCCTCCCACCGAGACGTCGTGGCCGGTCGTCGGATGCCTGAACTGAAAATGACTGACGTCGCCCGTTCTTCTGACGATCGTGTATCTTTCACCAGACCTCGTCGGCAAAGGGAACGGCAGAATGGCGACGACGACCACCGCTGAAGCGCGGCATCCCCGCGGCCTGTATGTGCTGTTCGGCACGGAAATGTGGGAGCGATTCAGCTTCTACACCGTCAACGGCATGCTGGTTCTGTACGTCACGAACGCGGTGCAGGGTTTTGGTCTCACCAATGCGCAGGCCGCGACCTTAAGCTCCTGGTACCAAGCTTTCATCTATCTCACGCCTCTTGCCGGGGGCTTTCTCGCCGACCGGTTCCTCGGCTATCGGCGGGCGATCACGATCGGCGGCGTCTTCTTCATGGCTGGGCATGCGCTGCTCGCCGTCCCGAACAGCCTTCCGATCTTCTACCTTGCGCTGACCTGCCTGTTCGTCGGTAACGGGTTCTTCAAGCCCAATGTGTCCTCGATGGTGGGCAGCCTGTACGCGGAGGGCAGCCATCTCAAAGACAAGGCCTACTTGATTTTCTACATGGGCATCAACGTCGGGGCGTTCCTCGCGCCGGTCGTTGCCGAATACATGCGCACGCGCCACGGCTTCCATCCCGCCTTCTTCATGGGAGCGATCGGGATGGCCGTCTCGCTCACGATCTTCTGGGCGAACCAGAAGCACGTTCGGCACGCGGACCGGGTGGGCCGCCGCGGCGACCTGACGCCGGCCGACCGCTCGTTCGCAGGTCACGAAGGAGCGGGCGCTACTGAACAGATTTCCCCCGCGATGGCTGAAAAGGCGGCGGCGATGGCGGCGGTGCCAGAGTGGAAGCGCCTGTTTGCCCTGGTGGTCATATTCGCCATCGTCATCGTCTTCTGGATGATCTTCCATCAGAACAGCATCACGCTCACGCTCTGGGCCAACGACCACACGGACTGGAACGTGACGGGGATTCTGTCGAACGCCATCAATCCGGCCTGGATCGTGGTGCTTTCTCTGCCGCTGGTCGCGTTCTGGAATTTTCTCGACCGACGAGGGCTCGAGCCCTCGACGCCGGTGAAGATGACGATCGGCATGCTGCTGACCGGGCTCTCGTTCACCATCCTGTTCTTCGCCGCGCGGGCCGGAGGGTTCACCGAGCCCGCGTTTCGTGTCGTCCAGTTGGGGAGCGGCGACGACCCTCAGGCGTGGGTCACGATTTCACCGGAAGCCCGCGCCCACCTCGGCATCAGCCGGCCGGGGACACGCATCAGCGTGATGTCCGAGCGCGACAGCCAGTTCATCGAGACCGAAGCATGGCCGGTGACGAATGTCGGCTCCGAGCCGCTCGTGCTGCGGGGGTTTGCGCGTCTCGACCGGACGGACGGTCGTGAGCTCTTTGTGTCGGCGGCGCATCGCGTCTCGCCGCTCTGGCTCATCATCGCCTACGGCGTGCTCTCGCTCGGCGAGCTGATGCTCAGCCCGATGGGCCTGTCGCTGGTCTCGCAGGTCGCACCGGTGCGGATGAGGGGCTTGATGATGGGCGGCTGGTTCCTCGCAACTGCCATGGGAAACAAGCTCACCGCAATCGGACGGTTCTGGGACCTCTGGAGTCACGCCGAGTTCTTCATCATCCTGGCGTCGATGGCGCTGGCCATGGCAATCGTTCTCCTCGCGATCTTGCGACCGCTGAAGCGAGCCATGCCCGGAGTCTGACGTTCTTCATGAAGCAGACTCGTTGCCGAGCGCGAGTCGAGTCTGCCGCAGGCGAATCGTTTCGCGCGGCGGGTCAGAGGCAGGGAGGAGAGATGACGATGAACCAGTACGATGTGATCGTGGTCGGGGCTCGCTGTGCGGGATCTCCGACGGCGATGCTTCTTGCCCGCAAGGGTTACAAGACCCTCCTTGTCGATCGGGCGACGTTCCCGAGCGATACGATTTCAACTCACCTCATTCACCCGCCCGGAGTGGCCACGCTCAGGAGATGGGGTCTGCTCGACCGCATCCTGGCGACAGGCTGTCCGCCTGTTCACACGTATGCGTTCGATATGGGCCCCTTCACGATCGCCGGAACACCCGGAACAGAAGACACTCCTGTCGCGTACGGCCCGCGCCGCACCGTTCTCGACAAGGGCCTCGTGGACGCCGCGTCAGAGGCGGGAGCCGAGGTTCGCGAGGGCTTCACGGTTGAGGATGTCTTGAGCGATGACGGCTGCGTAGTCGGCATCCGGGGACATGGCAGGGGAGGGCAGCCCGTCACGGAACATGCGCGTGTCGTCGTCGGAGCTGACGGCCTCCATTCGGTCGTCGCGCAGGCGGTTGCGCCTGAACAATACAACGAGAAGCCTCAGCTCGAGGCGAGCTATTACTCCTACTGGAGCGGCCTGCCCATGCACGGGCGTTTCGAGGCCTACGATCGCGACGACCGCGCGTGGGCGGCCTGGCCGACCAACGACGACCTGACCCTCGTCATCGTCGGCTGGCCCTTCGCGCAGTTCGAGGCCAACAAGACCGACATCGAAGGTCATTACCTCAGGGCATTTGAACGGGCGCCGGCGTTCGAGGAGCGCATTCGCGCCGCCAGGCGTGAAGAGCGTTTCGTTGGCGCGGCGGTACCGAACTTTTTCCGCAGGTGCTTCGGCCCTGGCTGGGCGCTGGTCGGCGACGCCGGCTACAACAAGGACTTCATCACTGCCCAGGGGATCACTGACGCCTTTCGGGATGCCGACGTGTGCGCCAACGCCTTGCACGAATCGCTGTCTGGTGTCCGCTCCTTCGACGTGGCCATGGGTGAATACCAGGCCACACGTGACGAGCAGGTGCTGCCGATGTACGAGTTCACGTGCCAGTTTGCGTCGTTCACTCCGCCGCCACCGGAGATGCGGCAGCTTCTTGGCGCGGTCCACGGCAACCAGCCGGCGATGGACGGATTCGCGCGGGTCTTCGCGGGTGTGACGTCACCAGCCGACTTCTTTTCGGAGGAGAATGCCCGACGCATCTTCGAGGCAGCCCGTTGAGCGGTGCGTGGGACCTGTCTCGCTGCGCCTGGTCGCTGGCCAACGGACGCGACGTCTTGACCGGTACCGCAGGGCGGAGCGGGCCCGCACGGGCCGGCGCAGACACTGTTCGGGAACATCGACGTCATCATGCGCGTTGAGACGAACCTGGCACTGGCTCGACCATATCAAGATCGCCTGGCCCCGCCCTGGCTGACCGGAATTGGCGGCCTTCATCCAAGAGCGGCATCGTCATGAATGCCGCAGCCGAGGTAAGCTACGGTTAGCGCCTTATGAAAAGAACCGAACGCCATCGCCTCAAAGAGAACGAGCTCGCGCATCTCGCCGGAAGCGCGCGCGACGTCGTCAGCGGCCGCATCACGATCGGCGAGTTC
>WHSN01000119.1 GCA_009380045.1 Luteitalea sp. | reverse complement strand
TTTATCGGAGCGAGCCAAGACACCGACCGCTCCTCACGGAGAACGTGTGCGCGATTACCCGGCCGCCGATCAGAGCTTGACTCGAACAGGCCTCATAGAAGCCTCTTCGCTTCGCTCCGCCCGCATGATCGTGAGCGGCTTTCGGCCTTGACCACGCCTGCGCGCAGATCGCGTCCGGCAATTACGTGATGGCCCGGAAAGAAGGGCCTGGAACACCGAATGAAGCCTTGGTTGACGGTCGGCGAAGGCGCTGAGTACGCAAACGTGAGCCGTGACGCGATCTACACCGCGTGCGAGCGAAAGGAGCTGCGGCACGTGCGCATCAGCGGACGACGGACGATCCGTCTGAAGCCGGTGTGGATCGACGCATGGCTCGAACAGCATGCGCGGGAGCCGAAGGGCCCGCGCAGCCCTGCGAGCGCGCAGACTGGAGCGACATCATGAACGCGCAGGTGATCAGACACATTACCCGCGCGCTCACCGAGCGCGAGGTCGCCGATCTGCTCGGCCTGTCGGTCGCCACGCTGCGAGCATGGCGGCACAGAGGGAAGGGGCCGCGCTTCCTGCAGCTCGGGCGGGCGGTTCGATAATTGCCGTCCGACGTGGCGGACTTCATTCGGGCGAGCGCAGTTGGCACGACGCCGATTTCCTCGTGAGATGATGATTCAGAGGTCGGGGAGTTGCCGCTATGAGTCTCTGGAAACGCAGTCGTCAGTACTGGACAGACTTCACCGTCGCCGGCCGTCGATACCGAAAGCGTCTGGGCACGACGAAACTGCGAGTGGCGACGCGTCGAGAACGCGAGCTCGTCGAAGAAGCTGGACACGGCCGGCTGGCTCCCGACCAACGAGGACCGAAGCGGCTGTCGGATGCGATTGACGCCTACCTGGATGCCAAGCGCATGCGGTGCTCCCCGCGCACGATCGAGCTCGAGGAGGAACGACTGAGCCTCGTCAAGAAGCACTTCGGCGACGTGCCTCTCGGCGATCACCGCGACCGCGGTCGCGGACTTTCAGCGCATACGCTACGGGGCTGGCATCGCGAACCGCACGATCAACATGGACGTCGGTGTGCTGTCGCGCGTGCTCAAGTCCTGTGGCCGGTGGCGGGCGCTCGCAGACCAGGTTCACAATCTCCCGGAACGACAGCGTCCAGTGGGCCGCGCCTTGACAGCGGACGAACGGAAGCGGCTCTTCCACTCAGCCGCGTCGAATCCGGAATGGGAGCAATGTGTATTGCGCCGCGATCGTCGCGGCCAACACGTCGATGCGGCCAGTCGAGGTCAAGCACTTGCGCCGCTGCGACGTCGATGCTGGACGCTCGTTCTAGCCTTCGCGCTTCATCCGCTCCTGACGCGCACGTTCAGCGTCGCTCGGTGAATCGAGCGCCGTGTCACCGATCTTGATGTCGCCGGTGCGCTCGTAGTGTGCGATTACGAGGCCGGTGGTGGAGACCCGCGATCGGGTCAGCGTGTAGCTGTGCGGCGCTGAGCCGTCCGCGAACAGCTTTTTGCCGCGGCCGAGCACGACCGGCACTGTAAAGGTGCTCATCGCATCAACGAGGTCGTCAGCGAGCAGCGCGTGCACAAGTTCGGTGCTGCCTTGGGTGACGAGGTTCGGGCCGTTTTCCTGCCGCAACCGCTTCACGTCGGTGATGTCACGCAGCAGCATCGAGCCCTGCCAGCTCGTATCGACGTGGCCCGAACGCGAAACGACGTACTTCTTGATGTTCTTGAACAGCGTGGCGATGCGGCCGTGGGGGGCCGCTTCATCGTAGTAGGGCCAGTACGCTGCGAAAATCTCGTAAGTCTTGCGTCCGAGCAGGAGATCGAATTTCTCCTTGAAGACGCGGTCGACCTCTTCGCCGAACACCGCATCGAAATAGGGCATCACCCAGCCGCCGAACGTGAAACCCTTGGTGGGATCCTCCCACGGCCCACCGGGCGCCTGCATGATTCCATCCATGGACACTTGGGCGCCGACAACGATCTTTCGCATAGGGTCCCTCTCCTTGATTGCGCATGCCCCGGTGCTTGTCGCCGTGCGATCACCGGGAGGCTAGTCGGCTAGCCGATTTCCTCGGCCAGCGCGACGAGGATACCCTCAGGGCCGCGGACGTAACAGAGGCGGTACTTGTTCTCGTACTGGACCACTTCGCCAACGAGTTCGGCGCCGTGGGGACGAAGGCGGGCAAGGACATCCTCGACGTCGTCGACGGCAAACATGATGCGACCTATGCCCAGCGTGTTCGCTGGTGCGCTTCTTGGCTCAGCGCGGGCCACCTTTGCCGCGTGGAACTTTGACAGTTCAAGTCGGCTGTGCCGATCAGGAGTTCGCATCATCGCGATGTCGGCCCGGACGCCGTCCAGACCGACGACGCGGTCCACCCAGCTTCCTTCGACTGTCGTCTCGCCCTCCAGCTCCAGACCAAGGGCGCGAAAGAAGGCGACAGCCGCGGCGAGATCGTCGACAACAATTCCGACATTGTCCATCCGTTGAAACGTCATGTCCGACCTCCGCTCACGAAACATCGACCACCTGCTCTGACCACGTTAGCCCCGCCGCGCGGCCCCGATCGCGGCGATGTCGATCTTCTTCATCAGCATCATCGCCTCGAACGCCCGCTTCGCCTCGTCGCCGCCGGCCGCAACGGCATCCGTGACACGCGCGGCGTGATCTGCCATGAGACGCCCCAGCGGTCCTTGCACCACCCGCACTGACTTTCCTGGCCGCCGTTGTCGACGATCGCGTTCCAGTAGCGGTCCGTCTCGTCTTGATTGTCCGTCGCAATCTGGAAGGAAAAGGCCTCACTGTGTTTAAACGTCGGGCCGCCGTTGAGACCGACACAGGGGATGCCCAGAACGGTGAAGTCCACGGTCAGCACATCGCCCTTCTTGCCGCCCGGGTAATCACTGGGCGCCGCGTGAACCTTGGTCACTTCACTGTTGGGGAACGTGGCGGCGTAAAACCGCGCGGCTTCGAGCGCGTCCTTATCGAACCAGACGCAAATCGTGTTCTTCGGCTTCATGTGCTGTGCTCCTCGTGCCCGGCGGTCATCGGATCCGCCAGGAACTTGTCAACAATCCGCGACACTTCCGCGGATGTTAGGAAGTTGTTAGTGGCTGAAGCCGGGGACGATCGCGAGCCGCGACTTCGACAATTTCGTATTCACCCAACCTGGTTCCTTCACACCGCCGCCTAAAGCGCGAAGAATTCGGCAATGTGCTGTCGCGGTATCGAGTCGTTGTCCGCACACATCAAGAGGACCGGCATCGGCAGCCGTGCGATCTCGGCGGATCAGTCATAGTCCTCGCTCATCATCTTTCCGAACTTGTCGAGAAACCGAGGAAAGCGCTGCGGGTCGGGCCATGTCTGCGAGAGCTTTCCTGTCGGCGTCTCCATCATCTGTGCAGCCATCGACGCGCCGACGCGGCTCATGCCTTCCTGCGTCTCTGGATACCAGGCAGACCTCGCATGGGGCGACGAGATCACGACCAACCGGCGCACGCGGTCGGGATGCTGGATTGCCGTGCGGATCGCACTCGCGCCGCCGAACGAATGGCCCACCAGATCCGCTTTCCGAACGGCGAGAACGTCGAGCAACGCGGCGATGTCGTCGCCCATCGTTGCCAGGGTCATCGGCCGGTCTGTGTCTGCCGTGCGGCCGTGCCCCTGCATCTCCACCGCGATCACCTGTCGCGTCTCTGCCAGGGGCTGCACCCATCCCTGCATCTGGTCGATTGTCGTCAGACCGCCATGGATCAACACGAGCGGTTCGCCCTCGCCGTAGATCTCGTGATGGAGCCGGATGCCGTTGACGTCGGCGCAGCCGCTCCTGGTGGGTTCCATCCCTTGCGTTCTCCCCGAGACATCGCCGCTGGTCGCGGCTGGCACACTCCGTTAGTTTAGATCACGCAACTATCCAACCGTTCCGTGGTGCCAGGCGTGACGAGCGATGGTGCGACGCTGAACGTCACTCCAAGCCGCCCTCAGCACGCTAACGGTGACGTGATGCGACGGCCGGCGTCGGAGCGGACGTCAATTTGGTCACGATGCGCTCGAGCGCTTCGAGATCCGCCCGGTCGAGCCCGTCGAATTCCGCTGGCGGCTGGTGAAACTCGCGCAGCAAGTCGGTGCGCGTCTTCTCACCTTTCCGCGTCAGCACGACCAGCTTCACGCGCTTGTCGTGCAGCAGCCGCTGCCTAGACGCGAGGCCCAGTTCTTCGAGGCGATCAACGATGAACGTGGCGTTCGAGGGGTCGCACTGCCACTCGTCGGCCAGCGATCGCATCGACCGTCCGGTTCGCGGGTCGAGGCTGAACAGGGCGCGCGAGTCATTGGGCGTCAGCCCGCGCCGCGCCAGGCTTGCTGTTCTGACCGGGGCCGATCGGATCAACAGATCGAACAGCGCCTGCCACACACGTCGCGCCAATGCATCAGTGGCTGACTTGCTCATGTTCACCTTCGAGCCCATGCGGTGCCGCGAACCAATGAGTTTGACCGATCGTCCTGATACTTGATAGGACTGAACCAATATGGAGGATCGTAACATGGACGCCAGCACGTCCGTTCTCATTGTCGGCGGCAGCCTGAACGGGCTGACCATGGCGATGCTCCTCGCGCGACGCCGCGTGCCATGTCTGGTTCTCGAGCGCCATCCCCAGACGTTCATTCAGTACAAGTCCCGCGGTGATCTTCGGTTACCGCTACCCGGCAGGCGCATTCGTCGACGACGGCCAGAATGGCACCGACGACCTCTTCGAAGATCCCCGCAACCCGTCCGGCCGGCCAGGTTCCCGCGCGCCACATCTCGTCGTCACACACGGCGGAGCACCAGTTTCAACGATCGACCTCTTCGCTGATCGGTGGGTCCTCATCTCAGGGCGCGATGGGAACGGCTGGTCCGACTGTGTGCGGCGCAGTTCCGCGGCTCGTGCGCTTGGCGTCGTGTGGCACGGCATTCAGCCGGCTGGCGATCTGGAAGACGTGGCGAATCGATTCTCGACGGCATACGGCGTGGGGACGGACAGCGCGGTGCTGATTCGCCCCGACGGATTCATCGCGTGGCGCCATGTGACCGCCGCTGACGGCGCGAGAGCCCTGGACGATGCGCTCGAGCGATTGTGGATCCGAACCGCAGTCAACACAGGAGGACACATCCAATGAGATCACGGCACTTGCTGTGGGGCGGCGTCGGCGTGGTCGGTGCCGGGGGGGTGCTCGGTGGCGCG
The DNA here is from genome assembly GCA_009380045.1 of Luteitalea sp. GTDB lineage: Bacteria > Acidobacteriota > Vicinamibacteria > Vicinamibacterales > CAVVIG01 > WHSN01. The sequence goes on along the minus strand of WHSN01000119.1, from coordinate 8,329 downwards.
TGGATGCTGTCGTTGTCGGCAGCGCGCGAGTTCACATCGCCGCCGCCCATCGGAGTCTCGGAAACGCAGGCGCTGCTCGCGGCGTTGAAGCCACCGAAGCGTGGACGCCCGGTCATTGCCAGCATCGGCATCAACGACGCGACGGAGACCACCGACTACCTGATGCCGTACGGGATCCTTCGGCGGGCCGACGTGGCGGACGTTGTGCTACTCGCGACACAGCGAGGCTCCGTGACGCTCTTTCCCGCTCTCAAGGTCCAACCCAACGCGACGGTTGCCGAATTCGACGATCGCCATCCCGACGGATCGGATTACGTGATCGTTCCCGCGATGAGCCGCGACGACGATCCGGTGGTGATGGAGTGGCTGAGGAGCCAGGCGGCCAAAGGTGCGCTGATCGTCGGCGTGTGCGCCGGCGCCAAGGTCGTGGCCGAGGCCGGTCTGCTGGACGGCAAGCGGGCGACGACACACTGGTACTACCTCAACGAGCTGCTCGCGAAGCATCCCGCGGTTCGACATGTCGCCGACCGACGGATTGTGGTTGACGAGGGTGTGGCGACGACGACGGGAATCAGCGCGTCCATGCCGGTGGCGCTGACCCTCGTGGAGGCGATTGCTGGCCGCGAGAGAGCGGAGGCCGTTGGCCGCGATGTCGGCGTGACGGACTGGGATGCACGTCACGACAGTCGCGCGTTCCAGTTCACGCGCCCCCTTGCGATGACCGCCATCCGCAACAGCGTTGCATTCTGGCACCGGGAAACACTCGGGATCGAATTGTCGACAGGCGTCGATGAAGTGTCGCTGGCCATGGTGGCGGACGCCTGGTCACGAACCTACCGATCACGGGCCGTGACCTTTGCGCCGAACATCGCGACGCGCGAGTCGCAACGGCATTCAGATTGTTCCGGACCAGGTCAGATCAAGCTGGCCGGCGATGACACGCCTGCCAGCGATTGACCGGCCACCTGCCAAGGCGCTGGACGAGGCGCTCCAGGCGATTGGCGGGCGCTACGGCGCGCACACGACCGATTTCGTGGCGATGCAGCTCGAGTATCCGACGGAATCGCGTCGCGCAGTTCGCGAACGTGCGAACGCGTTCGGTCAGACTGCCGTGACGAGGTCACTGCGACGACTGACCGATCACGGCGTCTGATGCTTTCGTCCACGTCATTTCTTTTCGCACTCGTGGGGATCCGTGGCATGCATGTGCGGCGCTCGCAGCGAGCTCGGTCAGTCGTCACGCGGCGGCAACGCCACCGCGGCATCGGTCGTCACCAGCCGCGATTGCGCTCGCGCTGGTTGTCGCTTGGATCGCGACCCGGGAAGTTTCTGAGCCTCACCGAGGACGAAGCGCGCGTACATCTCGACTGGGTCGCGTCCTTCGTCGCCATCGACAACCCGTCTCCGTACCCGAGGTCGCAGAGCACATGGGGCTCTCGGCTAGGAGTGTGGAAAGGACGTGGACCCACGTGCGTGCACTTGCATACAGATATCGGACAACCTGTGCGCTGAGCTGAGGGGAGACCGACTGGTGTGTGCGGGCTCTTGCTTATCGAGACGGAGCCCGCACGGTACGAGCTCCGTCTGCCGATTCCGGCGTTGGCGCACTACAGCGTTTTGAAATCCGCCGCAGCAGCTGGCCTCACGAAAGCAAGGCTGACACAGGGTTCCTGATCAAGAGGACTTCAAGGGTCGAAAGACTGACGGTCAGCTAAATCAGGGCGGACGGACGCCGCACCCAGGCTTTCTCCTGCACGATCGCCTCGACGTCCTTCACGTACGCACCGGCCTGCGTGAGGATGTGATGGAGATCGTTGCCGACGCTGATGAACCGGAACCCCTTGTCGAGGAACTCACTTACACGCGACGTGCCGAACAGGAAGAGGCCAAGGATGATGTTGCGCTTTTTCGCCGCGGCAATCAGTTCGGTCGTCGCCTCGCCCAGCTCGGGCGACGTGTACATCTCGGGGAACTTGTACTTCTCGTAGAGGCCCATCGACATGCAGAGGTCATTCTGGCCGAGGAAAAGCATGTCCACCCCGGGGACGTCGGCGATCGCGTCGATGTTCTTGATGCAGTCGGCCGTCTCCACCTGCAGCGCGACCATGACGTTGTCGTTCGCCGCCCCGGCGTAGCCGAGGAGGCCGCCCTTGTTCATGCTGCGCTGCGGGAAATACACCGAGCGTGTGCCGGCGGTGGGGTAACGGCAGCAGCTGACCGCCGTGCGCGCTTCGTCCGCGGTGTTGATGTACGGCACCAGGACGCCGTCAGCGCCCATGTCCAGGGACTGCTGAATGCCGGGCCGGTCGCTGTAGCCGCCAACGCGCACCATCGACTTGGCGCCGCCATTGCCGACGCCGGCGAGCATTCCGGAGAGGCTCTCAGTGCCCATCGGCCCGTGCTGCGTGTCCACCAGCAGCCAGTCGTAGCCGCTGTGTGCGAGCTGTTCGGCCACGGTCGGGCTGTGCGAGTTCAGGAACAGGCCCAGTTTCGGCGTACCGGCCCGCAGCTGCTTTTTGAATTCCGCTCCGGTCATAGATTCACTCATGGCGACTGTTCTCCTGTTGTCAGTCCGGCGGTGGGTCGGATTTTAGATGGCCGGAAAGTATATCCCGGCACCGTACGAGTACTGCCCCGAGTCACCGGCGCGGTCAGGTGTGCGCAACCGCGGGAAGGCTCTCAGATCGGCGGCCCGGCAGACCGTGCTGCAAGCGGTCCGGATCGGGCGCGGCAACAGTTCGCCCTATCGAGGGACCACCACCACACCCCACGGTGACCGGCCGACCGCGACCTTCGTCAGCACAGTCATCGTATTCGTGTCCACCACCGAGACGTCGTTGGAGGGGCCATTGGCCGTGTAGAGCCGCGTGCCGTCCGGGCTGATCGCGATGCCCCACGGGCGAGGTCCGACCGTCACCGATCCGACCGGCTCGTTGCGCTTGGCGTCGATCGAGACGACTGTCCCTCCACGACCGGTCGTGACGTAGACGCGCTGGCCGTCCGGCGAGACGACGACACCCATCGGCCGGACGTTCTCGCCGGTCAGGCGGATGGTCTCGATCACGGTGTGGGACGAGGTGTCCACGACAGATACGGTGCCGCCGTTTTCCGCCGTGACATAGGCGCGCGAGCTGTCGGGAGAGAACGCCGAATCGCGCGGTCTGGCCCCGACCTCGAACTGCTTGACGAGGCGGCTGGTTGCGGTGTCGATCACCGAGACCTGACTGTCTTCCTCTGAGGTGACATACACGAACCGGCCGTCAGGACTGGTCGTGACGCCCTCGGGCTCGCCTCCCACCTCGTACTCCGCCACGGTTCGGCCGCTGCCGATCTCGAGCACGCTGGCCTTGCCGGTATCTTCGCTCGCGATGTAGAGATGTTGGCCGTCACGGCTGACCGAGGTCTGCTCCGGATCCGAAGGACCCTTCAGAATGGTGCTGAGCGTGAGCGTCCTGGCGTCCACGACGCCGATGCCATCGGCCGCGCGATCCGGAGGTGGCAATGTCGATTCATCGACACCTGGCGGCGAGATCGGCGAGCCGCTCAGCGCGATGTAGAGCTGGCTGCCGTCGGGCGACGCCCTGATGCCGCGCGGCCGTTTCCCCAAGCTGATGGTCGCCACCGGCGAGTGCGACGCCGGGTCGATGACGGTCAGGTCGCCCGATACCTCGTTCGTCACATAGACGCCATACGGCCCCTGCAAGGTCGGCGATGTGGCCGAAGACGGCGAACCTGCCGCTGGCGGAGCCGATTCCTCCTGCGGTTGCCCGCCGCCACAGGACTCCAGCGTCAGGACCGCGCCCATCAGCGCGACCATGAATGCGCCGATCCGCTTCGGGTTGATGGTGATCCGCTTGAACTCCATGGGTGCATTCTAGCCGCTCGTGACTGAGATGTGCGGCGAACGCCCGAACGAGCGAGCCGCCGGGGAACGCCTCCAGTGCTTCGTTGACTTCAGCGGGGCCCTCAATTACGCTCCCGACCATCGCGTTGACAGTCTCCGCGATGACGTACCTGTCGCGGGCATTCGAGGTGCGGGCTTCGAAGTAAGGAGCGGACGGAACGATGCGACGGATCCACTGGCTCGCTCTCGTCGTCGGCTGCGCGGCTCTCCTGTGGTCAACGGTCCCTGCCGGCAGTCAGGCACCAGCCGCTTCCGGACCCATCCCGGACATGACCGGCAAGGTGCTGACCGTCAACGGACCGATCAATCCCGATCAACTGGGGACGACGATTACCCACGAACACGTGTTCATCGATTTCACCGTTCCGGATGAGACGCCGGAGCGCTGGGCTGCGACCGGGCGGACCAAGCCGGTCGGTGCCACGGCGGTCGGTGTGTACAACGCTCCGCTGGGGCTCGACATCCTTGGCGCGGTCTCGCTCGGCGCCGTCAACCGGGACAACTGGCTGCTCCTCGACGAGACGGTCGCCATCCGCGAGGTGATGGAGTTCAAGGAGCGCGGCGGCGGCACAATCGTGGACACCACGAGCATCGGGTTGAAGCGCGATCCGCTTGCGCTCCGGCGCGTCGCGAGCGCGACCGGCCTCAATATCGTCATGGGCGCGAGCTGGTACCGTAAGGGCTGGTTCGACGACTCCGAGATCGAGCGCCGGTCGGTCGAGAGTCTCGCGGACGAAATCGTGCGCGACGTGACGGTCGGCGTCGGCGAGACCGGGATCCGGTCCGGCATCATCGGTGAGGTGGGCACCGTCGGCAACCCGCTCGTCCCGCTCGAAGCCAAGATCATCAGTGAGTCGGGCCGTGCCAGCCGCCTCACCGGTGCGGCGGTCACGCTGCACACCTCCGCGGCGCTGAAGGAACAGCCGAAAATCCTCGACCTGCTGGCGCAGGAGGGCGCCGATCTCAGGCGCGTGATCGTCGGACACTCGAACGCTCTGGCGACCGACATCGCCTTCATGAAGCAGCTGCTCGATCGCGGGGTGTACATCCAGTTCGACCTGCTCGGCCGGAGTCCTACTGTCCGCACGCGCATCACCGACACGGATGTCGCGAAGGGGATCGTCGAGCTGATCAAGGCCGGGTACAACGACCGCATCTTGCTCTCGCAGGACGTGTGCACGAAGGTTCAGCTCAAGTCGTTCGGCGGGTCCGGTTACTCGTTCGTCGTCGAGCAGTTCATCCCGTACCTGAAGCGGCTCGGCGTCACCGACGCTCAAGTCAACACGATCATGGTCGAGAACCCCCGGCGCGCCCTGACGTTCGTCGCACCGGTCCCTGGCGAAGTGGCCAGTTAGCAGTGTCGACACCGCGGGAAATCGTCTCGCCAGCGGCTTGTCGGCGACAGGCCGCAGGTCCGTGACCTGCGGCGGGTTTCGGCGCTTCCCAGTCGATTTCCCGTCTCTCGCTCGCGTCGCCTCGCTCGCATGGTTCGCTTCCGCAGCGGTTTCCGCCCGAACACTCGAGCAGAGCGACAAAGTAGAATGAGCGGCAGTTCTGGCGAGCAGGGCCGGGCTACGATTTGTCGTGTGTCTCTTCCGTCCCAGGAGGCTGTCATGTCGCTGAGCACAGTCGCGCGCCGCGCCGGCGCCGCCACCCTCTGCCTGGTCGCGATTGCGGATTCGCCGCTCGCCGGCGGCCAGGCGGGAACGCCGCGACCGATCCCGAACCTTGCGGGCAAGATCCTGACCGTGACCGGCCCGATCGACCCGGGGGACCTCGGGGTCACCCTGATGCACGAGCACATCTTCATCGACTTCCAGAATCCGGTCGCGCGCGCCGCCATTTCGAAAGCGACCGACCTGCAGCTGCACGTCGCGCCGGTGACGCTCCAGACGCTGAGCGACATCCGGCACCGCGGCGTGCCGAACCGGGACAACCTCTATCTGACGAATCTGCGCCAGGCGATCGACGAGGTCCTGGAGTTCAAGCACCGTGGAGGGCGGGCGATCGTCGACACCACCAGCATCGGCCTCGGCCGGGACCCGCTCGCACTCGTCCAGGTGGCGAATGCGACCGGACTCCAGATCGTGATGGGTGCGGGCTGGTACCAGAAGCAGTTCCATCCGCCGGACATGGATCGCCGCACCGTCGAGGAGCTCACCGACGTGATCGTGCGCGACATCACCGTCGGCGCGGAAGGCACGCCGATTCGTTCAGGGATCATCGGCGAGGTCGGCGTCAACGGCGACCCGCTCACCGACAACGAGTTGAAGAGCGTCCGGGCGGCGGCCCGCGCCAGCCGTCTGACCGGCGCGGCCGTCACCTTCCATCGGGGCGGCACCGGCGAGGAGAAGTTCCGCGTGCTCGATGCGATGGCGGCGGAAGGCGCCGACCTTGGCCGCGTCATCATGGGGCACAGCAACAGCATCGCCGTCGATTTTCCGTTGATGAAACGGCTGCTGGACCGTGGCGTGTTCCTTCAGTTCGACACGCTCGGCCGCCCGCGAACCGCACTCGGAGGGGCCGACGATTTCAAGGTGGCGCGCGGCATTGCGGAGCTGGTCAAGGCAGGCTACGCAGACCGGATCACGCTGTCGCAGGATGTGTGCAACAAGATCCACCAGAAGGCGTACGGCGGTTTCGGTTTCTCGTATGTCGTCGAGCACTTCCTGCCGGTGCTTCGTGACCTCGGCGTCAGCAACGACGATATCCGGAAATTGATGGTGGAGAATCCGCGCCGCGCGCTCGCTTTCGTGGCGCCGCGGCCGGGAACCGCGCCGGCGACCGCGGCCGCACGACCGTAGGGAGCCGTGCGGTGCGCTTCCCTGGTTCGGGAGAGTGCCTCCTCCAGTCGTCGACGTAGAATCGGGGCTTGATGCCGGCTCCGAGGTTGATGGCCGTGCTCGCCCACCCCGACGACGAATCTCTCGGCGTGGGAGGCACCCTGGCGAAATACGCCTTCGAGGGCGTTGACGTCTTTCTGCTGACCGCCACACGCGGCGACCGCGGCCGCTACCGTGGCCATCGTCCCGACGACGATCAGCATCCCGGCCCGATCGCCCTCGCGAACATCCGCGAGACGGAGCTGCGCGCCGCCGCGTCGGTGCTGGGTGTGCGCGAGGTGTCGATGCTCGACTACCGGGACCAGCATCTCGACCAAACGGACCCGGGCGCAGCAATCGCCGGCGTTGCCGGGCACCTGAGGCGGGTTCACCCCGACGTCGTCGTGACGTTCGGTCCGGACGGTGCGTACGGACATCCAGATCACATCGCGATCTCGCAAATCACCACCGCGGCGATCGTCGCCGCGGCGGACCCGGCGTTTGCCTGCGACCCCGTCGAGGGAGTCGTCCGGCCGCATTCGGTGTCGAAGCTCTATTACATCGCCTGGCCGGAGTCGACGTGGGCAGCCTACCAGGCCGCTTTCAGGAAGCTGTTGTCCACGGTCGACGGCGTTGAACGACAGGCGACGGCGTGGCCCGATTGGGCGATTACCACCGTGATCGATACCCGCCGGTTCTGGTCCACGGTATGGCGGGCGATCTCCTGCCACGAGTCACAAGTCTCCGCCTACGAGCGGTTGAAGGACCTGTCGCCGGAACATCACGAGGCGTTGTGGGGCTGGCAGTTCTTCTATCGCGTGTTCAGCACCGTGAACGGCGGACGCGCGCGCGAGACGGATCTCTTCGAAGGGATCGGCCGCCAGGGAGCGAATCGTTAACCAGGGGAGCGCGACGTGGATTCAGGTTCCGTTCGGCAGTCGGCGATCGCGATGGACGCCGCGACGTTCCGCGTGCTCGGACATCGACTCGTGGATCAGCTCGCGGATTTTCTCGAATCAGTGCCGCGGCGCCCCGTCACCCACAACGAATCGCCCTCGGCGATTCGCGACGCGCTCGACCTCGGGGGCCCGCTCCCGGAATCGGGGATGGACGCGGGGCGGCTCCTGGAACGGACGGCACAGCTGCTGTTCGATCACTCGCTGTTGAACGGGCATCCGCGCTTTTTCGGGTACGTCACCGCGCCACCGGCGCCTATCGGGATTCTTGGCGACTTTCTCGCTGCCGCGGTGAACCCGAACGTCGGCGCCTGGACGCTGGCGCCGGCTGCCACCGAGATCGAGTCGCAGACCGTGCGCTGGATCGCGGAGCTGATCGGCTACCCGGTCGATTGCGGCGGGCTGCTCGTCAGCGGCGGCAACATGGCGAACTTCGTCTGCTTTCTCGCCGCCCGCGCCGCGAAGGCCGGGTGGGATGTGCGCGATTGCGGCGTTGCCGGAGGCTCGGGACGCCCGCTTCGTGTCTATGGCTCGGCCGAAACGCACACGTGGATTCAAAAAGCCGCCGACCTTGGCGGCCTCGGCACGACGTCGATCCGGTGGATCCCGACCGATGCCCGGCTGCGCATGGATGTCGCTCTGCTGCG
>WHSN01000185.1 GCA_009380045.1 Luteitalea sp. | reverse complement strand
TCTCGTCGAGAAACAGCGTGCCGCCGTCCGCAATCTCGAACTTGCCGGCGCGATCGCGCGTGGCGCCGGTAAAGGCGCCGGCGACGTGCCCGAAGAGCTCGCTCTCGGCGATCGAGAGCGGAAGGGCCGCGCAGTTCACATGAATCAGCGCTTCGTCCCTGCGCGGCGACCCGCCGTGGACATGATGCGCAACCAGCTCCTTGCCGACGCCCGTCTCGCCGGTGATGAGGACGAAGAGGTCGGAGGCGGCGACGAGCGCGATTTCACGTCGCAGAGCGGCGACCGCGGCGCTCACCCCGAGAATGTCGCCGCCGCTCGACTGCACCGCGCGTTGCAGCAACTCCTTCGCCACGCGTCCGCGGTGATCCACACGCTTCTCGAGCGCCTCGATGAGCGTCGTCGTCCGCAAGGCCGCTCCGGCCAGCGCCCCGAGCGTGATCAGCATGCGTTGATCGAGCGCGTCAAACCGCCCGGGCTCGAGACTGTCGGCGGTCAGCGCGCCGACCACGTCTCCGCCTTCGGTGAGCGCGCAACCCAGGCACGCGTGCACTTTATGGAGCGGGCCGGGAGCGGCCGAGAGCCCGCCGTCGAAGGGGTCGGCCAGCGGACTGTCAGGTCGAAAACGGACCGGCTCGGCGGCGCGCAGAATGACGTCCAGCCGGGGATGATCGCGCCGGCGATACCGGCGCGACAGCGCTGCGGAGGTGAGACCGTATCCCGCCATCGGCACGAGCTCCTGTCCTTCGAGACGGAGCAGGCAGGCGGCGTCGCACGGAATCAGCCGCCGCACGGCGGCCAGCAGCCGCGCGTAGCGATCTTTCGTGGCCAGCGACGCGGTCAGATCTTTGGCGATGTCGAGCAGCGCTTCGAGCTCGGGCGATGTCTGTTGCGTGTTTGTGAACATTGTTGTGCGTCCGTGAACTGCCTCCGTTCACATCATGATAACTGCAGGTGCTAACCCACTGCGTACAAAGGCCCTCGCTCAGGCATCGACCCTGCACGGCAGGAAGCCGCGGTCACAGACGCGTCCCGCGGAAGTCCTGGACACGGCGGCAGGATCTGACAACGACATGATTCAGATGCGAGGGCTCTACATTTTCATCGCCGTGGCCGCTGCGCTCGTGACGGTCTTCGCATACGTGGCATCCAGCACGCGGCGGGCGCACGACATCGATTTCCACCGGGCGTACGCGGTGCGAAAGGCGCTCTTCTTCGCGCTGCTCGCGGTTCTCGCCACGGGTCTCTGGTTCACGCTCGGCAACACGCCGTATCCACGCGACAACGAGATACCGACGAACGTGGTGTTCGTGGTCGGCAAGCAGTTCTCCTTCGGGGTATCAGCCGCGCCGATTCTCGACGACGAGCAGTATCAAGCTGCGACGTTCGCGGAGCCAGTCGATGTGCCGGCCGGAGCCCTGGTCGAGTTCAGGGTCACCAGCTTCGATGTCAATCACGGGTTCAGCCTGTACTCGCCCGCCGGCCAGCTCGTCGCGCAGACGCAGGCGATGCCCGGCTATGTCAATCGTCTGCGGGTTCGCCTGGGCGACCCGGGAACCTACACGGTGCTGTGTCTGGAAATGTGTGGGATGGCGCACCATCGCATGCGCGGCATCCTCTACGTGAAGTAAGCGTCGGAAGAGGGCTCGTTTCATGGACGTGACAATCGACACGATCGGGTGGACGAACGTGGAGGCCAGATCGTGGCGCCGCATGACGCTGGTCTGGGGGCTCACGGTGCTGGTGCTGCTGCCGGTGCTGGTCGCCCTCGGCGCCTACATGCGGATGTTCCAGTCGAATGTCCTTCCCTCGGTGGCGCCCGAATGGTTCTACGCGGTGCTCACGCTGCATTCGCTCGGAATGGTCGGCGCGTGGTTCGTCGGCACCATGGCTGGGATCAGTTATCTGCTCTCCAAGTACACGCGACCCAGCCTTGCAGTCGCCCGGTTCGCCTATCTGGGCACGATCGCCGGAGTCGTGCTGCTCATCGCCTGCACCCTCGTCGGACGGTTCGGGGCCGGCTGGTACTTCCTGTTCCCGCTGCCGCTCTACGCACAAGGCGTGTGGAGTCCTTGGGCGACGTGGACCTTCTTCGCCGCGCTGGCCACGCTCGGCGTGTGCTGGACGATCTGGACGCTGGATCTCCTTCGGGCGATCGCCCAGCGCTATTCACTCGGCACTGCGCTCTGTCTGCACTACCTCGCGGGGCGAACGGCGCCGGAAGTGCCGCCGATGATCCTCATCAGCACGGTCAGCCTGATCGCAAACATCGCCGGACTGGTGGCTGCCGTCATCGTCATCGCCCTGTTCGGAGTCCAGGCGCTCGGGGTCGATATCGACCCGCTGCTGATGAAGAATCTCACTTTTTTCTTCGGACACCTGCTCGTGAACGTCACGATGTATCTGGGTGTGGCGATGGTGTACGAGCTGCTGCCCCTCTACGCGGGACGCCCCTGGAAGACCAACCGGGTGGTCGCGATGGCCTGGAACGCACTCCTGTTCCTCATCTTCTTTGCGTACTTCCATCACCTGTACATGGATTTCGCCCAACCCACGTGGGTACAGACCTTCGGACAGATCTCCTCGTACCTGCTGTCGATTCCGGCAGCTGTCGTCTCCATCTTCGGCACGCTCGCCCTGGTCTACGCCTCGAAGATGCGGTGGCGTCTGGCTTCGATCCTGCTCTTCCTCGGCATCATGGGTTGGGGCGTCGGCGGCATCGCCGCCGTCATCGACTCGACCGTCGAATTCAACGTGCGCTTTCACAACACGCTGTGGGTGCCGGCGCACTTTCATACCTATTACCTGATGGGCGTCGTGCTCATCGTCCTGGGGTTCATCGACCACTTCAGCCAGGACGTCTCGAAGGCCGGCGAGATTTCGTCCCGGACCAAGTGGACGGTGGGGCTTCTGGTCGTCGGCGGCTACGGATTTCTGGCGATGTTCTATTGGGGAGGCGCGCACTCGGTTCCGAGGCGGTACGCCGTCTACCCGGACGAGGTCGCGCAGGGAGCGCTCTACGCGCGCCTCGCCCTCGCCTTCATCGCGGTGCTCTTTCTGGGCATCGTGATCTATCTGTGGGAGACCGGTAGACGATGCCTCAAAGGCTTCGCGTCGTGACGGCCCGCCCGGCGATCCGGCGTGCCCGCCAGGCCCTCGCGTCGTGCCTGCTGCTCACGCTCGCGGGACGCGTCGAGGCGCAATCGTCGATGGGCACGGCGTCGGCCGAACCACCCGACGAAGCCGCCTACGTCTACAAGCAGCTCCCCGACGTTCCGGTGCTCGGTGCCGGAGCCGACACGACGCGTCTGTCCGCGCTGTGGCAGGACAGGCCGGTGCTCCTCGTGATGGTGTTCTCACGGTGCGCGGGAACCTGCTCACCGTTTCTGCGGTCGCTGAAGTCGGCGGTGTCCGAGGCCGGGGGGGCAGGGAGTGCCTATCGGATCGTCGTCCTGAGCTTCGATCAGGCGGACACGGCAGCGGACGTCGAGGCGATGGGTGCGAACGCCGGCATCAGGCCGAACACCGGGTGGGTCTTCGGCATCGCGCCGCCGTCCGACATCCGTCGGCTGGCCGAGGCGACCGGCTTCTGGTTTCGATGGGATCCGACGACCGCGCAGTACGACCACCCGTCGATGGTCGTGGCCGTCGATCGGGGCCGCGTGCTGCGCATGCTGGTGGGAGCGACCGTCTCGGGAACCGAGTTGAGCGAAATCGTGCAGGAGTTCGGCGGCAAGTTCGTTCCTGCGTATGCGCTGCCAGGAAAACTGGCCTTCCGCTGTTTCGAGTACGACCCGACGAGCGGCCGCTATTCCCTCGACTGGGGTCTGCTGCTGCTGTTCCTCCCGGGCGGATTCGCCGTGGCGGCGACGATGTCGGTGTTCCACCGCGCGTCATCACGCGTCCACCGGGATGCTCACGTCAGGCGGGAGACAGGGAGCTCCGGTGCGGGGTCGGCATCTTGACCAACCCGTGCCGCGCACACTGGACGGCCGTGGTCACCGACTACTGGACGCTCACCAAGCCGGAAGTCAACCTGCTGATCGTCATCACCACGTTTGCAGGTTTCTGGCTCGGCTCACCACTCTCACCCTCGTCGTTGCTGCGGCTGTTCAATACCCTCGTCGGCACGATGCTGGTGGCCAGCGGCACCGGGACGCTCAATCAGTACGTCGAACGGCGCTTCGACGGGCAGATGCGACGTACGGCCTTGCGTCCGCTTCCAGCGGGGAGGATCGTGCCCTCCCGCGCCCTCTGTTTCGGCGCGCTGCTGTCGGTGGCCGGCGGTCTGTACCTGGCTCTTCTCGTGAACGTCCTCGCGAGCGCATTGGCCATGCTCACACTGGCGACCTACTTGTTCATCTACACGCCGCTCAAGCGGAAGACGCCGCTCTGTACATTGGTTGGGGCGGTTCCTGGTGCGGCGCCCCCGCTCATCGGGTGGGCCGGCGCGCGCGGCAGCCTGGACCTGGACGCCTGGGCGCTCTACGCCATCGTTTTCTTCTGGCAGTTTCCACACTTCATGGCGATTGCCTGGATGTACCGGGAAGACTACGCGCGCGCCGGCTACCTCACGCTGCCGCGAGGCGAGGGACAAAGCCGGTTCATGGTGTGGCAGGCGATGATCTGTTCCATCGCCCTTCTGGCCGTCAGCCTTTTCCCGACGTTCATCCGAGAAGCGAGCGTGGGGTCTTCGATCGCAACGCTGGTGCTCGGATCAGGTGTCCTCTACTGCGCCGCCCGGCTGGCCTCGGTCCGATCGAACGCGGCCGCGCGTCGCCTCTTGCTCGCGTCCATCGTGTATCTTCCCGCAGTCCTGCTGCTGATGGGAATCGACAACGCCCTGCGCTAGGCTCAGGACCAAGGCCCCCGGCATTGTCAACGCTGCAATTCTCGAGCGCTTGACGGCCTCGTCAGTCGAGCATGATGGCGCGCTGTCGTGAAGTCCAGACGTGTGGCGCCGTGAACCATCAGGTGGCGGCAATGACCGGCCTTGATGCAGGACCAAATAACACGGCCCGGTAGGATTTCCCTAACCGGGCCGTCGTTGCGCCATGCAGCGCATCCTGCCGTGTGGGCGTGGACGTGCGTTAGTACATGCCGCCCCCCATCCCTCCCATGCCGCCCGGGCCGCCGCCCTGTGGCGCATCCTTCTTCTCCGGCAGGTCGCAGATGAGCGCTTCAGTCGTGAGCAGCAGCGACGCAATCGACGACGCGTTCTGGAGCGCCGAGCGGACCACCTTCGCGGGATCGATGACGCCGGCCTTGACCAGATCTTCATACGTGTCGGTCAGCGCGTTGAAGCCTTCCGACTCTTTCATGTCGCGCACTTTCTGGATGACGATCGATCCTTCGTGGCCCGCGTTGGTGGCGATCCACCGCATCGGCTCTTCGATCGCGCGCTTCACGATGTTGACGCCGATCTGCTGATCCCCGTCCAGCTTGAGGCCGTCGAGCACCTTCGCCGCGCGAATCAGTGCCACGCCGCCGCCGGGGACGATTCCCTCCTCGACCGCCGCCTTCGTCGCGTGCATCGCGTCCTCGACGCGTGCCTTCTTCTCCTTCATCTCGGTTTCAGTGGCCGCTCCCACCTTGATGACGGCGACGCCGCCCACCAGCTTCGCCAGCCGCTCCTGCAGCTTCTCGCGGTCGTAGTCCGAGGTCGTGTCCTCCACCTGCGCGCGAAGCTGCTTGACACGCCCTTGGATCGCCTCCGTGTTGCCGCCGCCCTCGACGATCGTCGTCGTGTCCTTGTCGATGGTGACTTTTTTCGCCGTGCCGAGGTCCTCAATCTTGATCGATTCGAGCTTGATCCCCAGATCCTCCGTGATCGCGCGGCCCTTGGTGAGAATCGCGACGTCCTCGAGCATCGCCTTGCGGCGATCGCCGAAGCCCGGCGCCTTGACCGCCGCCGCCTGCAGTGTGCCGCGCAGCTTGTTGACGACCAGGGTCGCCAGCGCTTCGCCTTCGATGTCTTCGGCGATGATGAGCAGCGGGCGACTGAGGCGCGCCACCTGCTCGAGCACCGGGAGCAGGTCCTTCATGGAGCTGATCTTCTTCTCGTGGATCAGGATCACCGGATTCTCGAGCACGACCTCCATGCGCTCGGGATCGGTGACGAAGTAGGGCGAGAGATAGCCTCGGTCGAACTGCATGCCTTCGACGACGTCGAGCGAGGTTTCGAGCGTCCGCGCTTCCTCAACCGTGATCACACCATCCTTGCCGACCTTGTCCATCGCGTCGGCGATGATCCTGCCGATCGTCTCGTCGTTGTCCGCCGAAATCATGCCGACCTGGGCGACCATGTTGCCGCTGACCGGCTTTGACATCCGCTGAATCTCCGCCGTCAAGGCCTCGACGGCCTTCTCGATGCCGCGCTTGAGGTCCATCGGGTTCGCGCCGCCGACCACGTTCTTCGCGCCCTCGCGGTAGATCGCCTGCGCCAGCACGGTGGCGGTGGTGGTGCCGTCGCCTGCCGTGTCCGACGTCTTGCTCGCAACCTCACGGACCATTTGCGCGCCCATGTTCTCGAGCGGGTCCTTCAGCTCGATTTCCTTCGCCACCGTCACACCGTCCTTGGTGATGGTCGGCGACCCGAACTTCTTGTCGAGGACGACGTTTCGGCCCCTGGGGCCGAGCGTCACCTTCACCGCATCGGCCAACTGGTTGACGCCGCGCAGGATCGCCTGGCGCGACTGCTCGCCGTAGACAATTTGTTTTGCCATGAATGCCGTCTCCTACTTCTTCGTCTTGGAATCGCCGCCTTCAATGACAGCAAGAACGTCGTCTTCGCGCATGATCAGGAATTCCTCCCCATCGAGCTTGATCTCCTGCCCGGAGTACTTGCCGAACAGAATGCGGTCGCCGGCCTTCACGTCGAGCGGGACGCGCTTGCCATCGTCGTTGGCCTTGCCCTTCCCGGCGGCGATGACCTTGCCCTGCTGGGGCTTTTCCTTGGCGGAGTCGGGAATGATGATCCCGCCGACGTTCTGTTCGCCTTCTTCGATACGGGAAACGATGAGGCGGTCGTGCAGTGGCCTGGTGTTCATGCTGGTCTCCGTGTGGGCACAAAGGGTGCGGGGCCGGGTCGAGGCTTAGCAGTCGCAAGCGGTGAGTGCTAACTATACATCGAGCTGGCAGCGTGAGGCGCATGTGCCAGTCGATTTTGGCCAGCACAGCAGCTGGGACGGCCCCGAGCCAACCCTGCCGCGACCAGCACGGTGTGGAATCGCCTCGCGATCTCGCGGCGCTCCCCGGCCGTTATCGGGCGGCAACGACGAGGGCGTGGCGCGGCGGCCGTGAACACCGCAAAACCGTCGCGTCGTGTTTCAGAGCCGCGACGGCGACGGCGCCAGGAAGGCGTAGCGCAGGATCCGGATCACGTTCACCGTGTCAACGAGGGCGGCAATAAACAAGCACCATGCGGCAGCGCTGACCAACGGAATGGCATCGAAGGCGAGGCCGCCCGCCAGCGCGGGGACGCCGAACAGCCACAGCACGAACACGAGCTCCTGACCGCGGCGCCAGGGCATCTCGTGCTGCGAAGGCACGGGTCCCTGGTACCCGGTGTTGGCGTACGCCCAATACCACGCGAAGATCGGCAGCAATCGCCCTTCCATGCCGACGACCATCTGGGCCAGGAAGCCGACGAGGCCGAAGACGCCGTACGCCATCGCGACGCGCAGCGTGACCGACGACGGCGCCGCGAGTGTGAGCCAGACGCCCAATGCGGAGGCGACGGCGAGCCAGACGAGCGATGCGCCCGCGTGCAGAACCGCCGGATCGGGTGTGCGCAACTTGGGTGGACGAGGCCGCGGACGCCGCAGCATCCAAACGACCTGCGAGAGAAAAGCGGCCAGCCCGCCGACGATGGTCAACGCAAAGATCCACGCGAGAGGACCGCGCCACAACAGCGTGACGAACAGGCCGGTCACGCCGGTCTGGAGCAGGACCGCGCTCGGCCACAGACGCGATCCGCCGGGCATCGCCGCCGGCAGGACCATCGGCAACAGCCGGTACGCCATGCCCACGACCATCATCGAGGCCCAACCAATCGCGGCCAGGTGTGCGTGGGCGAACACATTCGCCAGCACGAATCCCGGCAGGAAGTGAGCGCCGCTTTGCCACCGGCGGGTCGCGGCAGCGGCGCATTGGGATCGTCGCGTTGGCGCGGAAACTTCTGATCGCCCTGTGGCGCTATGTGGATCAAGCTATCGTGCCTGAGGGAGCGCGGCTCAAAGTGACGGTCGCGT
>WHSN01000084.1 GCA_009380045.1 Luteitalea sp. | reverse complement strand
CGGACTGTTCCACACCTTCGAAGGCGACGAGCGACCAGGATACGTGGCGAGTCTAGCGTCGGTGACCGAGCACGATGGAACCCTGTATGTGTTGTGCTTCAGTGACGATGGTCCCGATACTGGCCCGCACCCCATCAGTCAGGAACGGCTGAGAGCGGCGTTCAAACCCGGCAATGGATGGAATGTCGCCGCCATCGAACCGGACCGGATTCAGACGAGATACCACGACGACGGCGCACCGGCCTGGTTCGCGACGATCAAACGGATGTAGACCGCGGAACTGGTTGGCCCGGAAAGCGATCCCGTGCCGTCACTCATGCCTCACCGTTCAAGGCCGGCGGTCTTCGCCGTTGAAACTGCGTTGACACGCGTCGTCGCCAATCCTCATCAAAGATCCCGCAGCGCCTCACGAGGTGGGGGAATGGGCCGCGCGGCCGCGATGTGCTGTCTTGAACAACTCGCGAATCCTCCTCTGAATTACGATGGCCTGATTGGAGGTTTCATGCTGTCGGCGCAACCAATGCTGCACGAGTTCGTGACCGCAAACCGTGAAGAGATCGTGGCCAGGTGCCGGATGAAGGTGTCAGCACGGTCGGACCCCCCGCCGACCTCAACAGAGATCGATCACGGCGTTCCCATGTTTCTGGATGAAATGGTGAGCAGTTTGCGGCTCGGCCTGTCCGGAAACTTGCAGATCGCCGATACGGCGGCGAAGCACGGACATGACCTTCTGCGGCAGGGGTTCACGGTGTCGCAGGTTGTGCACGACTACGGCGACGTGTGCCAGACGATCACGGAAATGGCCGGGGAGAAGTCCACAACCATCAGCACGGAGGATTTTCGCAAGCTGAATTCATGTCTCGACGATGCCATCGCCGGGGCGGTCACGGAGCATGGGCGCGGACATCTGGCGTGGTCTGAAAGGGTGGAAGGCGACAATCTCAGCATCGACGCACTGGCGGATCGATTGCGAAACGAAATCCAGACCGCGATCATCACGTTGGGGGTGCTCGAGCAGGGAAGAGTAGGCATTTCGGGCAGCACCGGAACCGTGCTGAAACGATCGCTCCTGAACTCACAGGGCCTGATCGACCGCTTGCAGGCCGTGGTCAAGGGCGCAAGTCGTTGACCGATGGGACCTGAGATCGGCCTCGGGAGCCCTGATTCGGCAGCATCGCCGAACGTCGTCGTCTACGACATCGCGCCTCGCGACGACCGGAACTGGTGACTGTGTGAGCATCCGCAGCCCGACCTGTGAGGCGTCCACGTTCGCGGGCGGGTAGTCAACCTCGGCAAACCGGATTTCGTCCTCACTGACACCTTTGGTCGCCGCGCTCGATACCACCCGGCCCGCCCCTGCCGAATGGCGTAGGCTCGCGCGTGGCCAGTGACGTGCTTGACGATGGCTCGGGTGATCTATGACATCGCTCGATCTCGCAGTCGCGGTGCTGTTGTTGGGGCTGAGCGCCATCCTCTGGTTCCTTGCAATCCTGATTGACCGTCGGCCGTGGACTGCCCGTCGGCGTCAGCGGCGATGAACGAGGGGGGGTATTGCCATCCGTGACCCGTCCAGAGCCGATGGCCTCCCGATGGCGGGGCAGTGGCCGCCTGCCGTCCTCCATCGCCCGCCACACCGAGGGATCCACTCGTAGTGCTCGTCGTGCTCCGAATCGGACGAACCGATGGCGACCGTGTCTGTCGCGCTCATGCGTCCTCGTCCATGGAGAGCGGCGGATGGAAGGCACCGCGCACTCCGATCGCGCGTCCAATGTTCGTCGAGACGCCCCGTTCCGGCACCTCATGCGGGATTTGCTGTCCATCTCGTCGAAAAGGGCGTAGGCTGGGGCCGACCCTGCTGAGGTTCCTGAGATTTCGACAGCAGCCGCAAACCGAGGCCCTGGTGGGATGAAAGCCCTGTATGGCACCTAGCAACGACACCGCCGGTGTTCGCGGCCAAACGCTCCTCGATCAGGCGAGACTGCTTGTCGAGCGGAGCCGTCTCGTGAGGGAGGCGGCACGCGTTGCGCGGCAGCGCGCGGGCGATCTGCGGGCGGCGGCGGGCGGCGCGGCAGACCCCAGAGAGCTCGACGGCCGCGGCTCACCCGTTCCGCAGAATCCCGGAATCGAAGGAGTGAACGAACATCGGCACACCCGCCCCGCGCACCCCCGGCGCCGCGAAAGCGATCGCCGTCTGCCCGTCGCGGAGAGCCGGCGGATACTCCTGGTGGGCCCGGACGAAGCCTGGCGGCTCCTCAGCGCGTATGTGTTCGAGGAGGCTGGCTATTCGGTGTATGCCGCCGCCGACGCATGTCAGGCATTGGCGTTCACCACCCGGCTGCTGCCAGATGTGATCCTGGTGCAGATGGACGCGCCGGACACGCTCGACGTGCTGGCGGGGTTGTCGCGCGCCTCTGGCGTGTCCGACATCCCGGTCGTGGTGCTGACCTCGTCTCTCGAATCGACGGAAGCGCGCCCGATTCGTGCCGCCGGAGGCGTGACCCTGTTGCCGCAGCCGACCGATGTCGACCTCCTGGTGGGTGAGGTGGATGCGCTCATTGCGGTCGCGCCCCGCGCGCAGCGGACGCTCAAGCGCCGGCTCCTCGATCTTCAGGGACTGGCTCGCTACTACACGCCCGACGCGGAAGGACAGGCGCGTCTGCGCCGCCTGATCGACCGTCTGCAGGTCGCGATCCTGGCGGTGGACGAGCAGGGCCGCTGTATCGCCGCGAGCGAGGGCGTGACGACACTGACCGGCTACTCACGTCTGCAGCTGCTCACGACCTCCGTGTTTCAAGCCGGGTTTTCTGGCGGGCAGATCTCGGACGAAGGCTGGCGTGGTTTCCTCACGGACCGGCACTACGCGGGGACGGCCAGGATCACCAATCGGGCAGGCGAGGACGTCATGGTCTACGCGGCCGCCGTGGCGGAGATCATGCCGGGATTCCATGTGGCGGCCTTTGTCGCCGCGTGATTCCGGCGGAACCGACAGCGAAACGCTCCTGACAGTCCCCACCGCAGCAACGCGCTGAACTGGTCGCGCATTCAAAGTCGATCGCTCGGACGACGCGACATCGGCGGTGCCCGGGCACCGTTGGTTCGCCTTTTCAACCCGCCAGTTGAGCCACACGAGCCACGAGGCGCTGCCACGCGCTTCTACCCTGGTCCACCGGCGTCTCCTGTGCGTCGCACAGCATCGGATGGTGAGAACCGGTACTGTTGCAGACGGCCTCTACCATGGCTGGCATGGCCGCGATGGCGAGTGTCCTCCTGCACGGGTTCATCCGATCGCATCGCGAAGAGATCATCCGGCGCTGCCGGGCGAAGGTCGCGACCCGATCGTTCGAACCGCCTGGCGCGTCGCCGGGTACGGGGCTCGCCCGGGATCAGTCCATCTTCGAGATGAGTCCGCACGTGAGCGGACGTCTTGGATCGTGGCCGATGAAGTCCGGCACCGGGCGAACACGGCGATGCTTGCGTTCGAGGCGCTCGAAAGGGGCGACGTCGGTGCGCTCACCGGCAGATCGCCAAGGGTGGTCGACGCGATCGCGGTGCAGGCATCGGACAGGGCGTCCGGCTGGCAGGTGCACTCGAGTCCTTTCCTGATCGACCATCGAACACGGCATAGTCCGTTGAAGCTCATTTGGATCTCGATAGTTCACGGAATCGCAATCGCCGGGACGCACGCCACAGGATGATTTCATGCGTGCATCCTCAACTTTCTCCGCGCCGCGGGGCTGCGCCCGTGTCATGCTGTGCCCATGAAGCCGATAAGGACGTCGTCCAGAGCACTCGCGACTGCGCCGGCGTTCGACGCGAGGGCGTTTCTCGACTCCGCTGGAATCGAGAAGACCATCATGAAGTACGAGAAGGGTGACACCATCTTCACTCAGGGCGACACGTGCGACGATGTCATGTACATCCAGGGTGGGTGCGTGAAGTTGTCGGTGCTGTCGAAGACCGGCAGAGAAGCGGTGGTGGCGATGCTCGAGCCGGGAGAATTTTTCGGCGAGGGTTGCCTGGCCGGTCAGCCGACCCGGATGGGAAGCGCCACCGCGATTCTGCCGAGCGCGATCCTGCGCGTCGGGAAAGAGAAGATGGTCGAGTTGCTGCACGAGCAGCATACGATGTCCGACCGGTTCATCGCGCACATGCTGGCCCGGAACATTCGCATCGAAGGCGACCTCGTCGATCAGCTGTTCAACTCGAGCGAGAAGCGGTTGGCGCGAACGCTGCTGTTGCTGGCGCGGTACGGAAAGCAGGACCGGCCGGTCCGCGCGGTGCCCCGAGTCTCTCAAGAGACCCTCGCGGAAATGATCGGCACGACGCGCTCGCGGGTGAATTTCTTCCTGAACAAGTTCAAGAAGCAGGGCTTCATCGAATACGACGGTGAGATGCCGCTCAAGATCAACAGCTCGCTGCTGAGCGTGGTTCTGCACGACTGAGCGGTGAACGCTAGGGCGTCCACTCCCCGACGCGCGCCAACCTGTCGTGCACGGCGCCGAGCAGGGCGATACACGCCGTGTCAGTCCGCAGAATCCGCGGCCCGATGCTGATCACCTCGAAATGATGCGCGGCGAGCAGGTCACGCTCGAACGCGTTCCAGCCGCCTTCAGGGCCGATCGCGAGCAAGACACCCTTCGGCGTTTCCGGCCCGAGGATCGCACCGACCGACTGGCCGGCGCCCGGATCCGCGAGCAGACGGACGGCGCCATCAAAGAGCGGATCGAGACCGTCCTCGACGAGCACCCTGAATCGCCTGTGGATGGAGACGCGAGGGCACCGGGTGTCGTTCGCCTGCTCCAGCCCTTCGAGCAGGAGCGGGTCATACACCTCTGGCGCCAACAGGTGGGTGTCGAAGTACTGACGCTCGACGCGCGCCGCGTTCGTCAGCAGGATCCGGTCGACGCCAAGCGCGGCGATTTGTGCCCACAGCCGGCGCATCACTTTCGGGCGCGGCAGGGCCAGGAGCAGGCTGACCGGCGACCTCGGCGGGGGAGTTCCGTCGAAGCGGCACCGGAGCGTCACCGCCTCGAGCTCCACCGACTGCACCACGCCAACTCCACGCGGGCCGTCCAGCAGTCCGACACGAAGCTCGTCGCCCGGAGCGATCTGCAACACGCGCAGCGCGTGTGTGGCACGCCGATCCGACAACCGCACCAGGCTCGTGGGATCGACTTCGTCCGCCTTGAGAATAATCAGGTTCACGTCGGCTTTCGGCTGCACGACCTCAGGTCGATGTGCGAATTTTCGACCACGGCCGTGCGATTGTGAAACATCGGTCGCTGTGACACTTCACACCCCTGCCGGTGGCTGCCCAGCGGTTCGTATGGCAGCGCCCGTGCTGGAGAGCACGACAGTTCCATTGAGAAGGAGATCCGCATGACGGCCACCCAGCCAACCGGTCCAATTGACGTGGATTCGTTCGCGCTCTTCGCGCGAATCGTCAAGGACGCCCGGCCCAATGTGATGCTGGTTGGCCCGCCCGCCGCCGCATCGAGAATGGTCGGCGCACTCGGTATCGACCTGCGCAAGCGCATCGTCGAACGGCGTGCCGCCGCGCCGGAATCGTGGCCGCGCGACGGCGCGTCGACCTTTCTCCGCGACATCGAGACGCTCGACCTCGCGCAGCAGCAGCAGTTGATCGAGTGGCTCAACCGGCAGCCGCATCGCACCCATCTCATCGCCGGCGTCGGCCGGTCGCTCTATCCGGATGTGAAGCGTGGCCGGTTCCTGGACACGCTCTTCTACCGATTGAATGTGCTTCAACTGCGGCTGCCATGAGCGGCTGGTGCGGGGGACACGTGCCGGAACAGGAAGAGTCGTGCACGGGCGTGACAGTCTTCCTCGCTGCGGACATTTGTCGTCCTGACGTCGTCGAGGCCTGTTTTCCCGGTGCCCGAGTGTCGCTCAACGTCCACCGTATGTCATCGTGTACCGAGCAGCCGTGGCATTTGCCTTGCGGATTGTGGCGGCATGCCGAAGCAGTTGCTGATTGTCGAACCTGACGCCAACCTCGCTGGCCGCCTCGCCCTCGCGGCGGAGCCCTACGCGCACGTCTACAGGGCGGCGGATTTCGCCACCGCCCGGGTCCTTCTGACCGAGCGATCGTACGACTGGCTCTTCACCAACGTGCGGCTTGGCGACTACAACGGACTACACCTGGTCCATCTCGTTACCTCGAGCCTGGCGGCCCGTCGTGCGCTGGTGTATGACGAGCATGCCGACGCCTGGCTGGCCGATGAGGCGCGGCGGATGGGCGCCTTCTACGAGCGGGGCGACCGGGTCACTCGTGCGATCGCCAAATATCTCTGCGAGGCGCCATCCAGCGGCGACCGTCGCCACCTGCTCGTCGCCGCGACGCCGGGTTCGCGCGCTCGTCGGGGCGCCGAAGACGGGAATCCCGCGGTGCGGGCGGTCAACCTGCGCGGCGGAGGCGATATCCGGGTGACGTATAGAGTCGAACGCCGGCCGGCGGCCGTCGCCTTGGAGTGTGTCTCGCGGCCGATGCGGCGTCGCCAGGCCAAACCGTGACGTCGGGCGGAAAAGCGCCAGCCTTCGGCTGAGCTGCCTCGGGTTTGCGACAGATTGGCGCTCCGGTTGCAACGCACGGCAGGTGGTCCGGCTTGCACAGCGTCGTTTCCGCTGTGCCGAGGCGGGCAGTCGGGAGGCGCGTTGCCGAGAGTGAATCGAGACCGTTTCGTGCGCGCCGCCTCGGTGCTGGTCGGCCTGCTCCTGGCGGCGCTGCTCCTGATGATGATCCTGCTGCCCGACAGGCTGTCGCGCGTCGCCGAGATGTTCTTGCGCTGAGCGGCCGCCGCCGATTGGACGCGCGCTGCCCGCCGTTTGCGGCGCCTCAGCCGGTGGCCCCGGCGAGACGACACATCGGAACTACCCAAAGCGGAAGAGATCCCGGCCGGCCCGCATGCCGGGCCACGGTGTCCCCACGATCATCAGCGCCGTCGACAGTCCAAAACAGATGATCTGGCGCGTCCGCCGCGCCGCCGGCGTCGTTGCTTTGCGTCCGAGCACACGACCGAGATGCCCGAGCACCACCGCGATGATCATGACGCTGACATGTTCCACCGCCCAGAACCTCGCCACCGGGTCGCGCATCGCGCCGCCAAAATCCTGGAAGATTGCCTGTGTCGTCGGGCTGAGCGCCAGATAGAGCAGGAGACCCAGCAGCATCTGCAGGTCGAGGGCGATCATCAGGATCAAACCCCACGTATCCGATCGATCGGCGGACGCGCTCCTCGGCGTGCTGGTTAGAACGGTGAGAGTCGCAACGATGCCTGCAAGAATCGCGATCCAGCGAATCCATGAGTGAAGCGTGAGAACGAGCTCATACATGAGGAGAACTTAACACACGGTCGGCGCGCGCGGTGGCCAGCTTCCGTTCTGCTTCCTCGACGGCCCCCCTGGCCTCCTCCAGGGCCCGTTCCGCGCGGCCGAAGGCTTCCCGGGCGTGTGCCAGCTCGCGTTCAGCCGCTTGGATTCGCTTTTCCGCTTTCGACCGCGCCGCGGACAGCGCTTTCTCGCGCCGTAGCGCCTCGGCGGCCTGCCGGCGTTCGTCGCCCGAATGCCGGTGGGTCCCGGCCGGGGCCGGCTGGGGCTGACTGGGTGCCGACGTGACGAGGCGGGGCCCCGCCGCGCCCGGCGCGGGCGCAGAGTGCCTTCGCATTGACGACGGACGATCGCTGGCCGCGGGCGTGATTCCGGCGAGCGCTTCGAATCCCGATGGCTGAACCAGCTCGGTCAGCCGCCCGGGCCTCTCGGGCGGCTGGCTTGCCAACGACAGGGCTTCGAGCATCCGGGCCAGTTGGTCGGTGGACGGATGTACTCCCGTCTTCGACGCCAGCGCCATCCCCCTCGCGCACCGCGTCGGCGACCGCTTTTCGGTGGATCTCCGCCGCCTGTCGCACGTCAACGGCACGGCCCTTCAACGCCGCGATCTGCGCGTCGCGCAGCGCGTGCCCCGCCGCGGTGACGCGATCGTAGGTGTCGCGGGCATGCCAGAACAGCTGATTGACCGTCCACGGCACGACGGTGGGCTTGGGCAGCCGCTTGATCCGTTGTGCCTCGGCGCCGCGGAAGGTCTTCGCCAGCGCGTTCCGCGCCGCGGTGAACGCCGAGAGCGGCTGTTGATAGAGTTCGTCCAGTTGCGGCTCGACGCTCGTCACCCCACCATTATCGCTTCGGCGGCGCGCTCGTCGGGCGTTCGACACGGCCAGAGCCGGAGCAGGCAGTCAGCCGTCGCGCTGGCCGCCGCACCTGGTCTGCAGCCGTGACGCCGCCCGAGGATCAGAGCGAACGGGGTGCGGGGGGACTACGGAGCGGGGGACTACGGAGCGGGGGACTACGGAGCGGGGGACTACGGAGTAGAGACGCGAAGGCTGTAGGTTTGCGGCCCGCTCAACACCGTGAGGCCGGCATCCGAGACCTGCACGCAATAGTCGCCTTTGTCGAGTGGTCCACCGAGCGCCTGACGATTCACGGTTGCCGGGGCAGAGGTGATCAACCCGCACCCGCCGGACGCCCGCTGGCCGAGGCTCACGGCGACGATTGCCGTCGAGTCGGGGGCAAGCGAGATGAGCGTGACGAAAAACTCGCCGTTCTTGCTCGCGGAGAACTCGTGGACCGGGCCCACACCGCCGACCTCGAAGGTGCCGGAAACGGTCTGCACGTCATTCTGCGAAGGATTGACGACGCCGCCACACGCCGGCAGGAGGGCGGCCACCACTATGGCCGCGGCGATTTCACGGAAACCCATGGGGCGATTCTCGCACAGGCCGTCTTGATCCCGAAGGCGCCGATCGAGCTGAGCGGTCAGTGTCGGTATTAGGGGGAATTATGGAAACCCCGGCTGCATTTGTGTTTATTATACTGTGGTAAATTGTTTTGATTTGACTCTGCCGGCGCGAACCGCTGTAATTCACCTACGCATGCTGGTGCTTTCGAACGTCCGCGCGGTTCTCGGCGAGGCGGTTTTCGTCCGCTTCGTCGGCATCGTGGCGAGCGTCGTGGTCGTCCAACCGACCGGATGATGGCACCAGCGGAAACCAGGTTTCAGAGCGGGCCATCATCCAGTCAAGGCTGATGGCCCTTTTGCTGTACCGACGGGGCAGGGAGACCAATGCGCATCGCCTATCAGGGAGAGCCGGGAGCATTCAGTGAAGCCGCGTCGCGGCAGGTGAATGCCGAGGCACAGCTGAAGCCCTGCAGGAGCTTTGAAGACGTGTTTGCCGCCGTGAATGACGGCGAAGCCGACTATGGTGTACTGCCGATTGAAAACTCGATTGGCGGCAGCATCCACAGGAACTTCGATCTGCTCGTCGAACATCACCTGCCAATCGTCGGCGAGGTGGAAGTGCCCGTGGTGCACCACCTGCTGGCGCTGCCCGGGCGCTCGCTGGAGCAGGTGACGCGGATCTATTCGCACCCGCAGGCGTTGGCCCAGTGCGACCGCTTCCTGCGCACGCTCGCGGGGGTCGAGATTGTCGCGACCTACGACACCGCGGGAAGCGCCAAGATGATCGCCGACGAGCAGTTGCAGGACGCCGCGGCGATCGCCTCGGCGCGGGCCGCCGAGGTGTTCGGTCTGGCGCCGCTCCTGTCGTCCATCCAGGACTACGAGAACAACACGACGCGGTTCCTGACCATTGGCCGGCTGCCGCTGTCGGCCGCCGTGCCGGACAAGACCAGCATCGTGTTCTCCTTGTCCAACGAGCCGGGGGCGCTCTTCAAGGCGCTGAGCGCGTTCGCGCTGCGCGGGATCGACTTGACGAAGCTGGAATCCCGGCCGATTCCGGGCCGCAAGTGGGAATACCTGTTTTACGCGGACCTGTCGGCGGCGCGCGACGATCTTGCCTGCGCGCGCGCGCTGGCTCACCTGGCCGAGTTCGCGCCAATGCTGCGCGTCCTCGGCTCCTACCCAAGCTGCAAACCGGCGGCAGCGGCCCACCCGGTGGCAGATTCTCTCGAGATGCATGCGTGAGTGACGATCGATACGTATCGAACCCTCTGACGACCGGCCCCAGCCGCGCCCCGGCGCGGGCGATGCTGAAGGCTGCCGGTTTCACCGACGCCGACCTCCGCCAGCCGCTGATTGGCGTCGCCAATACCTGGATCGAGATCGGACCGTGCAACCTCCATCTGCGATCGCTCGCTGAGCACGTGAAAGCCGGCGTCCGCGCCGGCGGCGGCACCCCGATGGAGTTCAACACGGTCTCGATTTCCGACGGGATCACCATGGGCACCGAGGGCATGCGTGCCTCGCTGGTGAGCCGGGAAGTGATCGCCGATTCCATCGAGCTGGTCGCGCGCGGCAACGGCTTCGACGGGCTGGTGATCCTGGTCGGCTGCGACAAGACCATCCCGGGCGCCGTGATGGCGCTCGCCCGCCTGAACATGCCGGGCATCGTCCTCTACGGCGGATCGATCGCGGCGGGGAACTTCCAGGGCACGCACGTGACGGTGCAGGACGTGTTCGAGGCGGTCGGCGCGCACGCGGCCGGGCGCATGTCCGCGACCGACTTCAAGCGCCTCGAGGATGTCGCCTGTCCCGGGGCCGGGGCGTGCGGCGGCCAGTTCACCGCCAACACGATGTCGATCGTGTGCGAGAGCCTCGGGATCTCGGCGCTCGGGGCGAACAGCGTGCCGGCGACCGACCCGCGGAAGGCGGAGGTCGGCCGCGCGATCGGCGAGCTCACCGTCGCCGTCGCCAGGAAGAAGCTGCGGCCGCGCGACATCATCACCCGCGCGGCGATCGAGAACGCGATCGCCGTGGTCGCCGCCACCGGCGGATCCACCAATGCAGTCCTGCACCTGCTCGCGATTGCGACCGAAGCCGGTGTCGAGCTGGCGCTCGCCGATTTCGACCGGATCAGCGCCCGGACGCCGCTCATCGCCGATCTGAAGCCGTCCGGCCGTTTCGTCGCCACCGACCTGCACGACGCCGGTGGGAGCGCGCTGGTGCTGAAGCGGCTGATCGAATCGGGTCATGTCACGGGCAGCGCCATCACGGTCACGGGTCGCACGCTTGCGGACGAGGCCGGCCAAGCGGTTGAAACGCCGGGTCAGCAGGTGGTGCGCGGCAACGACAACCCGCTCAAGCCGCACGGCGGCCTGGTCATCCTCTTCGGCAACCTTGCTCCCGAGGGCGCCGTGCTGAAGTTGTCCGGCACCGAGCGGACCGAGTACCGGGGGCCCGCCCGGGTGTTCGACAGTGAAGAGCAGGCGTTCGATGCGGTGCAGCGCCAGGCGATCTCCCCTGGCGACGTGGTCGTGATCCGTTACGAAGGTCCCGCCGGAGGCCCGGGCATGCGCGAGATGCTGGGCGTCACCGGCGCGATCTCGGGAGCGGGGCTCGGCGAGTCCGTGCTGCTGCTCACCGACGGCCGTTTTTCGGGCGCCACTCGCGGGTTGTCGGTCGGGCACATCTCGCCCGAGGCATCGCACCGCGGACCGATCGCCGCGCTGCACGAGGGGGACACCATTGTCCTCAACGTCGCGACCCGCACTCTCGATGTGGAGCTGACCGACCGACAGATAGAGCAGCGCCTGGCGGCCTGGACGGCGCCGCCGCCTCGCTACTCAACAGGTGTGCTGGCCAAATATGCGCGGCTCGTGTCGTCCGCATCGACCGGAGCCATCACGGGATGAACGGCGGCCCAGCCGGGCTGCCCGGTGGAGACTTATGAGCAAAACAACCCTGACCGGCGCGCAGATTCTGTGGGACTGTCTCGTTCGCGAAGGCGTCAACGTCGTCTTCGGCTATCCGGGCGGGGCCATCCTCCCGGCCTACGATGCGATGCTCGACTACCCGATCCGGCACATCCTGGTCCGGCACGAACAGGGCGCCACCCACATGGCTGACGGCTATGCGCGCGCGACCGGGAAAGTTGGCGTCGCGATCGCGACCTCGGGCCCGGGCGCGACCAACATGGTGACCGGCATCGCCACCGCGATGATGGACTCGTCGCCGATCGTGTGCATCACGGGACAAGTCGGCAGTGCGCTGATCGGCTCTGATGCGTTCCAGGAAACCGACATCACCGGCATCACGCTGCCGATCACGAAGCACAACTTCCTGGTGACCCGCGCCGACGAGGTGGCGCCGGCAATCCGGGAGGCGTTTGCGGTGGCCGCGAGCGGCCGTCCGGGTCCGGTGCTCGTTGACATCACCAAGGATGCGCAGCTTGGGCTCTGCGCGTTCGATTGGGAGGGCGCGGCGCCCGACATGATCGGCCTCGCGCGCCCGGGCCACTCGAGCGGCGTCGACGCGGTCGGCCTGATCAACGCCGCGGAACGGCCGTTGATCCTCGCCGGTCACGGCATCATGCTCGGAGAAGCGGAGGCGGCGCTGCGAGCGCTGGCCGAGAAGGCGCAGATTCCGATCGCGATGACGCTGCTCGGGATCGGCGGGTTCCCGGCTTCGCACCCGCTCAATCTCGGCATGATGGGCATGCACGGCGAAGCGTGGGTGAACACGGCGATTCAGGAGTCGGACCTGCTGATCGCGCTCGGCATGCGGTTCGACGATCGGGTCACCGGCAACCTTAAGACCTACGCGCCGAACGCCAGGAAAATTCATGTCGACATCGATCCCGCGGAGTTGAACAAGAACGTCCGGGTCGACGCCGCCGTGTCCGGCGACCTCCGGGCGGTCTTGAACCAGTGGCTGCCGGTCGTGACCGAGGTGGATCGGACCAGGTGGCTGGCCCACATCTCCGATCTGAAGGGAGACTCCGCGGTCCGCGACATCCAGAACCTGCCTGACGATGGGCACCTGTACGCCGCGCACGTGATCAACGACATCTGGCGGATGACCAACGGGAACGCCGTCGTCGTGACCGACGTCGGCCAGCACCAGATGTGGGAGGCGCAGTACTATCATCACAACACGCCGCGATCGCTCATCACGTCAGGTGGGTTGGGCACCATGGGATTCGCCCTGCCGGCCGCGATCGGCGCCAAGGTCGGGCGCCCCGATGCGGAGGTGTGGGTGGTGGTCGGCGATGGCGGCTTCCAGATGACGATGCCCGAGCTGGCGACGCTGGTGCAGGAGGAGCTCGACGTCAAGATCGCCATCATCAACAACGGCTACCTCGGCATGGTGCGCCAGTGGCAGGAGTTCTTCTATCAGCGCCGGTACGCCGCAACGCCGATCACCGGGCCAGACTTCAAGAAGCTTGGCGAGGCGTTCGGCATCTGGAGCGCGACGGTCACCACCCGGAAGGAGGTGGCGGACGTTGTCACGCGGGCGCGCAGCGAACGGGGCGCGCTGATCGACTTCCGCGTCGAGCAGGAAGACACGGTGTATCCGATGGTGCCGGCCGGCGCCGACCTGCACAAGATGATTCGGCGGCCGTCGCCGATTGCCGAAACCGCGACAGACTGACACGGAGCGCGATCACAACGTCGCTCGCAGATTCCTCGTTCCGGATCCGATCGCTGAGAGAGCACGATGCAAACATTCGCTGTGTACGTGGACAACAAACCAGGCGTGCTGAACCGCGTGGCGTCGCTGTTTCGCCGCCGCGCCTTCAACATCGAATCGCTCACGGTGGGTCATACCGAGATCGCCGGCCTGTCGCGGATGACGATTGTCGTGAACACCGACGAACGCGGCGGCCGTCTGGTGGAAGCCAACCTCTACAAGCTCATTCCGGTCCGGCGGGTGGACAACATCACCAGGGTGCCGACGATCGGGCGCGACCTGGCGATGATCAAGATCGCCGCCACCGGGGACGCGCGGACGCAGGTGATGCAGTTGGTGGACGTCTACCGATCGCGGATCGTGGACGTCAGCCCGGAGTCTCTCGTCATCGAGACCACCGGCACGGAAGACAAGATCGACAGCCTGCTTGAGGTCCTGCGCCCTTACGGCGTGATCGAGATGGTCAGGACCGGCCGCGTCGAGATGGCGCGCGGCAGCATCGCGCAGCCCCCGATCTCCGCTCCTCGCCGGTCGGCGGCGGCAGCCGACGACGGTCGGGACGACGTCGGCAATTGTTCGGTGTAAGGCAGCCACCCGGGGGAGCCGTGCTCGACTCGCCGGAAACGGTCGCCTGTGTCTGTCAGCTCCGGTGGTTGTCGTTTGTGGAAGACATGGGCTCGGACGAGCCCGGTCGTTGATCGCTGGTGCCTGTAACCGTGAGTCGTGACCGAAGGTTCGGAGCGCGGGATGCCCCGCCCGGGAGTTATGTTACGAATCACGGGTACGTGACACTAGGTGAGGGAGATACGAATGGCGAAGATGTACTACGACAAGGACGCGGACCTTGGCCTGATCCGGGATCGGCATGTTGGGGTCATCGGCTACGGATCGCAGGGGCATGCCCATGCGCTCAACCTCAAGGACAGCGGCGTCAGCGTCAAGGTCGGCCTGCCGACGACCAGCCGCTCGCGCGCCAAGGCGCAGGCTGGCGGTCTCGATGTCGGCGACGTCGCCGAGGTGGCCAAGTGGGCGGACGTGATCATGATTCTGACGCCCGATACGACGCAGGCGAAGCTGTACAAGGAGGCGATCGAGCCGAATCTCACCTCCGGCGACATGCTCATGTTCGCCCACGGGTTCAATATCCGGTTCGACGCGATCAAGCCGCAACCCGACATCGACGTCGCCATGGTGGCGCCGAAAGCGCCCGGGCACCGCGTCCGCGAGCTGTTTCAGGAGAACGCCGGCACGCCGGCGCTCATCGCCATTCATCAGGATGCGACCGGCAAGGCGAAGGAGCTCACGCTCTCGTATGCCAAGGGCATCGGTGTGACGCGCGCCGGCGTGATCGAGACCACCTTCGCCGAGGAGACCGAGACCGATCTGTTCGGCGAGCAGGCGGTGTTGTGCGGCGGGGTGAGCGCCCTGATCAAGGCCGGATTCGAGACCCTCGTCGAGGCGGGCTACCAACCCGAGGTCGCCTATTTCGAGTGTCTGCACGAGCTGAAGCTGATCGTCGATCTGGTCTACCAGGGGGGGCTGAATTACATGCGGTATTCGGTGAGCGACACCGCCGAGCACGGCGACTACACCGGCGGGCCCCGCATCGTGACGGCCCAGACCAAGATCGAGATGAAGAAGATGCTCGACGAGATCCGCGCCGGCCAGTATGCGGCGGGGTGGATCGCGGAGAACGCCGCCGGCCGCAAGTGGTTCGAAGGGCGGCGGCGGGAGGAACGGGCTCATCAGATCGAAAAGGTCGGCGCCGAGCTCCGGTCGCTGATGCCGTTCCTCAAGCCGGTAACGATTACCGCCGAGGAAACGGTTGGCGCCGGCGCTCGGCAGAATGGCTAAAGCGCGCGCCGCCGTTCAAGACCCGGCTGTCGTGCACGCCCGCGAGTCGCGGCGCTTGTCCACTCTGCTCGACATCAGCCACGCGCTGTCGGGCACGCTCAACATGCGGTCGGCGCTCCACCGGGTCCTCGAAGTTCTCGCGAAGCATCATGGAACGGTCCGCAGCCTGGTCGTCATCCAGCGGGAGAACAACGAGCTGCACGTCGAGGCCTCCGACGGCCTCGACTCGCCGTCGCACACCGTGCGCTACCGGGTCGGCGAGGGCATCGTCGGCAAGGTGGTCGAGAGCAGCCGGCCGATCGTGGTTCCCCAGGTCAGCAAGGAACCGTCGTTCCTGCACCGCGCCGCCAAACGCGCCGAGCTGCCGAAGGACGAGCTCAGCTTCATCTGCGTGCCCATCCTGCTGAACCGCCGGGCGGTCGGTGCGCTGGGCGTCGATCTGAAGTTCAACGCCGATCGCGACTACGACCGCTACGTGAAGTTCCTGGCGATCGTCGCCTCCAGCATCGCGCAGGCGGTGAAGATCCAGCGGCTCGTCGAAGAGGACAAGAAGCGGCTGGTCGACGAGAATCAGCACCTCAGGCAGGAGCTGAAGGAGCGCTACGATTTCTCCAGCATCATCGGCAGCAGCGGGCCGGTCCGCCAGATGTACGAGCAGATGGCGCAGGTCGCCGCCACCAACACCACCGTCCTCGTCCGCGGCGAATCCGGCACCGGCAAGGAAATGGTCGCCCACGCGATTCACTACAACTCGCAGCGCGCCAACAAGCCGTTCGTCAAGGTGAGCTGCGCGGCGTTGCCCGACAGCCTGATCGAATCGGAGCTGTTCGGCTACGAGCGGGGCGCCTTCACCGGTGCGGAGCAGCGGAAGAAGGGGCGTTTCGAGCTCGCCGAAGGCGGCACCCTGTTCCTCGACGAGATTGGCGATATCAACCTCGCGACGCAGGTGAAGCTGCTGCGGGTATTGCAGGAACGCGAGTTCGAGCGGTTGGGCAGCACCGAAACCGTCAAGGTGAACGTCCGTCTGATCGCGGCGACGAACAAGGACCTCGAGAAGGCGATCGCCGCCGGCACCTTCCGCGAGGACCTGTATTTCCGCCTGAACGTATTCGCCATCTTCGTCCCGCCGCTACGGGAGCGGAAAGCCGACCTGCTGCAGCTGGTGGATCATTTTCTCGAGAAGTTCTCGCGCGAGCACCGCAAGAGCATCAAGCGGATCTCCACCCCGGCGATTGACATGCTCATGAGCTACCACTGGCCGGGGAACGTGCGCGAGCTGGAGAACACGCTCGAGCGCTCGGTGCTGATGTGCGATGGCCAGGTGATTCACGGCCATCACCTCCCGCCGTCGCTGCAGACGGCGGAAGCGTCGGGCACGGTGATGCGGGTCTCGCTCAGCGACGCGGTGGCGGGATTCGAGAAGGACCTCATTCAGGACGCGCTGAAGACGACGCGCGGGAACCGGGCCAAGGCGGCGCGTCTCCTCGACACGACCGAACGGGTACTGAACTACAAGGTTCGCAAGTACGCGATCGACGCCCGCCGCTTCACGGCGTGACCGGGGACGAAGCCTTCAGCGGAGGATCGCCGAGACGACGACCAGGACGATCACGGCGCCGATCGCCTGAATCCACAGCTCCGCACGGTCCCTGAGGAACAGCAGGCCGACGAACGGCACCAGGCCGGCGAGGACGATGAAGCGCCAGTAGAGATCTTCGGCCTGTTCCGCGGCGCCAAGCGACGGCGCCATCTTCCTGCCGCTGTCGATGATCGCATTCGCGATCTGCCGGTCGCTCTCCCTGTCGATCTCGAAGTACTGGCCACCGCCGGCGGCGGCAATGCGCTGCAGCGCCGTGCGATCGAGCCGCGACGTGAGCGGGACATCGGGGTCGACCACGACCTCGCCGTTCTCGTCTTTGAAGTCGGGCAGTCGCGCACCGCCAAGCGTGCCGACGCCGACGACAAAGAGCGGAACATTCTTCTCTCCGGCCAGGTTGATCGACTTCTGGACCTCGCCGCTCCAGGACTCGCCGTCGGAAATCATCACGAACATCTTCGCGTTCGGCGACTTGCCGTGGATCTCCTCGTCGCGCTCGACCAGCCGGAGGCCACAGTAGATGCCGAGCTCGAGGTTGGTGT
>WHSN01000136.1 GCA_009380045.1 Luteitalea sp. | reverse complement strand
CAGGTTTCCGCCGTGGCCGCCACCTCGCTCCAGAACGGCAGGTCCTCCGGCAGGTCTTCGAGCTCGGCTCGATCGCCGGTTGTCGTCCGGCCCGACCACTCGCGAACAATCGGGAGGAACACGTCGTGGGACGCGGCGCTCGATCCGTCAGCCAGCCGATCGAGGCGATGGAGGCAGAGATAGTTGGCGCGCCCTTTCATGTAGGTGGCGGTGAACGGGAACTTGAGGGCCACCCTGAGGGCGGGGATGTCCTTGAAGAAAATCTGTTCCTGGAGGTTCTTCGTGCCGGTCGAGACCAGCACACGCTGCCGGCTGAGAATCGCCGGAACCAGATACGCGAGCGTCTTCCCGGTACCGGTCCCCGCCTCAGCCATGAGCACGCCGCCCGACTCGAAGACGACGGCGACGGCGTTGGCCATCGCCACCTGGCCGGCACGCGGCTCGTAGTCGGACACCGCGTGAGCGAGCGAACCGTCCGCGGCGAACGCCGCGGCGGTCAGCCTTGCGAGTCCGGATACAACGGGAATTTCCGGCACAACCGTTCGACTTCCGCCCGAATCATTCCGAGCGCCAGGTCATCGTCCGGGCTCCTGAGCGCGCGGGCGATCAAGTCGGCGACGATGTCCATTTCCGCTTCACCGAGACCACGCGTGGTGACCGCCGGTGTGCCGATGCGGATGCCGCTGGCGACCATCGGCGGATTCTGATCGAACGGGATCGCGTTCTTGTTCACCGTGATGCCCGCTTTGCCAAGCGCCGCCTCGGCGGCTTTGCCGGTGATGCCCTTCGAGAACACGTCGACCAGCAGCAAGTGATTGTCGGTGCCGCCGCTGACCAGCCGGAATCCGGCGCCGGTCAGCGCCGTGGCCAGCCGCGCGGCGTTGGCGACGATCTGCGTCTGGTAGGCGACGAATCCCGGTTCCGCCGCTTCTTTGAAGCAGACCGCTTTGGCGGCGATGATGTGCATCAGCGGTCCGCCCTGCACGCCCGGGAAGACGCTGCGATCGAGGTCCTTCGCGTATGGCTGGCGGCAGAGCACCATGCCGCCGCGCGGCCCGCGCAGCGTCTTGTGGGTCGTCGTCGACACGAAGTCGGAGTGGGGCACCGGCGAGGGATGCACGCCGGCGGCGACCAGCCCGGCGATGTGCGCCATGTCGGTGAACACCGCCGCGCCGATGCGATCGGCCGCCGCCCGGATCCGGGCGAAATCGATGATCCGCGGGTAGGCGCTGGCCCCGACGATGATCATCTTTGGCCGCCGCTCGTCGGCCAGTCGATCGAGCTCGTCGTAGTCGATGCGCTCGTCGTGCTGTCGTACGCCGTAGGGAACGATCGTGTAGAGCAGGCCGGAGAAGTTGAGAGGATGGCCGTGGGTCAGGTGGCCGCCGTGGGCCAGGTTCATCCCCAGGACCGTGTCGCCGGGCTTCAGCAGCGACATGTAAACCGCCATGTTCGCCTGCGCGCCCGAGTGCGGCTGCACGTTCGCATGCTCGGCGCCGAAGAGCGCCTTGGCACGCGCGATCGCCGCCCGTTCGACGACGTCGACGAACTCGCAGCCGCCGTAATAGCGTCGGCCGGGATAGCCCTCGGCGTACTTGTTGGTGAGCACGGATCCGGCGGCTTCGAGAACGGCGCGGCTGACGAAGTTCTCCGACGCGATCAGCTCGAGGCCGCTGTTCTGGCGGTTCACTTCATGACGCACGGCGGCGGCGATCTCGGGGTCGCTGTCGGCCAGGGTGCGCCACATGGGGGTCGGCGTCGTGGATGTCGGCATGGTGATGGCGCTCGTTACCG
Source organism: Luteitalea sp. (assembly GCA_009380045.1). GTDB lineage: Bacteria > Acidobacteriota > Vicinamibacteria > Vicinamibacterales > CAVVIG01 > WHSN01. Next base: position 9,752 of record WHSN01000136.1, on the reverse strand, counting down.
TCTGTGATCGGCGTCAGTGATCTGGTCAATGCGGCGCTGGTGCCGCCCGCCCGCGAATGGCGTGCTCAGCCAGAGCGCGAGAATCTCGTCGGCCAGCGCCGATGCGACGATCCGCCCACCGATCGCCAGCACGTTGGCGTCGTTGTGCTCGCGGGACAGCCGCGCGGTGTAGAGATCGTTGCACAGCGCCGCCCTGATGCCGGGGACCTTGTTGGCGGCAATCTGTTCGCCCTGTCCGCTGCCGCCAAGGACGACGCCGCGGTCTGCTCGCCGCTCGACGACCGCACGTCCCACGGCCATGCAGATCGGGGGGTAGTCGACCGGCGCTTCGCTGTCGGTTCCAAGGTCGTCGACCGTGTGTCCGAGACGCTGGAGCGACTGCTTGAGATGTTCTTTGAGCGGAAACCCCGCGTGATCCGCGCCGATCGCCACCCGCATAGAGCGGGAATTGTACTATGGTGCGGGAGGTTCCGGGTTCTCCTGCAGCTGACGATGACTCCTACGGTGGTGATATCCGCGCGCGGCGAGCAGCGGGTCGGAGGTGGCCATCCGTGGATCTATCGCACGGACGTCGGCGACGTCCATGCGGCGGCGGGCGACATCGTGACCGTGCGCAGCGCGCGAGGCAGGGCGCTCGGGAGCGCGCTGTTCAGCGATCGATCGCAGATCGCGCTTCGCATGCTCAGCTACGGAGAGGCGGTGGCCGACGAGGCGCTGGTACGCCGCCGGATCGAGCTGGCGATTGAGTTCCGGCAGGCGCTCGCCATCGACGCCTCCGCCTACCGGATCGTCCACGGAGAGGCGGACCTGCTGCCGTCGCTCGTCGTCGATCGGTACGGCGATTACATGGTGGTGCAAGCGCTGTCCCAGGGCATGGACAAGCTTCTGCCGGTGGTCGTCGACGCCTTGAAGGGGTCGCTGCACCCGCGCGGTGTCCTGGCCCGCAACGATCCGCGGGCCCGACTGCTCGAAGGACTGGAACAGCGGGTCGACGTGCTCGACGGAGAGGTGCCGGCTCTGGTCGGCGTGCGGGAGGGCCAGGTCGAGTACGAGGTTGACCTTCGGCGCGGCCAGAAGACCGGCCTGTTTCTCGATCAGCGGGAGAACCGGGAGGCGGCGGCGCTGTACGGGCGCGGCCGGCTGCTCGACTGCTTCAGCTACAACGGCGGCTTTGCGTTGCGCCTGGCGCCGCAGTGCCGTGAGACCATCGCGTTCGACATCTCCGAAGACGCGGTCGCGCGCATTCGCCAGAATGCCGTGCGGAACGGGATCACGGTCGACGCGCGGGTCGGGAACGTCTTCGACGAGCTGCGCGGCCTCGAGCGCCTGCGCCAGCGCTTCGACACGATCGTCCTCGATCCTCCCGCGTTCGCGAAGACCAAGACGGCCGTGTCCAAGGCCACGGCCGGTTACAAGGAGATCAATCTGCGGGCGTTGAAGCTGCTCAATCCCGGCGGCATCCTCGTCACCTGCAGCTGCTCCTATCACGTCAGCGAGGCGGCGTTCGCCGAGATCGTCTACGGTGCAGCGATCGACGCGCAGGCACGCGTCACCGTGGTCGAAAAGCGGATGCAGGGCCGCGATCACCCGGTGCTGCTCGGCGTGCCGGAGACCTACTACTTGAAGTGCTTCATCCTGCGGAAGCTCGTGTGAGGGCTGCCCATCGCACGGCTGACGCCGGGCGCCGCCAGCTGGAAGCCCTTGGCCGGCCGCACGGCGCGCTCGATGCCAGACGCTACTTCCGCGCGGCCGACGATCTCGAGTTCTACAACGTCGGCATGCCGACGGTCCGGCGACTGGCGAGGCAGATCGCACAGGAACATCGTGGGTCCTGGAGCGTGGGGGAGGCCATGGCATTCGCCGAACGCCTGGTCTGCGATCCGCACCTCGAAGCCAAGCTTCTCGGCATCGAAGTCCTCGCCTGCTATCGGCGCGCCTTCACGCGCCGGATGCTGACGAGCTGGAAGGGATGGCTCTCCGCCAACCACGCATCGAACTGGGCGACCACCGACGCGATGTGCGGCGCGCTGATCGGCCCCCTGCTGCTGTCCGAACCGTCGCTCGCGAATCGGATGCCGGCGTGGGCCCGCCACCGCAATATGTGGGTCCGTCGCGCCGCGGCCGTGAGCCTCGTGCCATTGGTGAGGAAAGGGTATCAGCTCAGCGTCGGCTACACGGTGGCACGACTCCTCCACGGCGACACGGAGGATCTGATCCAGAAGGCGGTCGGGTGGATGCTTCGCGAGGCCGGCAAGACCGACATCGCGAGGCTCGAGCAGTACCTGCGCACGCACGGCCCCGGGATTCCCCGCACCACGCTTCGCTACGCCATCGAACGCTTTCCGCCGCCGGCGCGGCGGCACCTGCTCAGCGCGACACGACGAAAGGCGTAATCCTGGCAGTCTGCAATCCGGCAATTCACGATATAGTTTGCCCAGCCGCCAGGGGTATCCCCGATTCCGGGATTGAGATAAACCCTTGGAACCTGATCCGGTTCAAACCGGCGGAGGGAGTGCGGAATGTCGGACTTCGCTGTAGCTTTTCCCAACTCACAGAAAGTGTACGTCAACGGTCCGCAGGGCGTGCGTGTGCCGATGCGCGAGATCGCGCTCTCCGGTGGTGAGCCGTCGCTCCGCGTCTACGACACGAGCGGCCCGCAGGGGCACGAGGTGCAGCGCGGGCTGCCGAAGCTGCGCGAGGGGTGGGTCCAGTCGCGCCGGGCCGCGGCCGCCTCTGGGCAGGCGGTCACTCAGCTGCACTATGCCCGGAGAGGCGAGATCACGCCAGAGATGGCATTTGTCGCCGTCCGGGAGGGGCTGCCGGCCGATTTCGTCCGTGACGAGGTCGCCCGCGGGCGCGCCATCATCCCGTCGAACCTCAATCACCCCGAGCTCGAACCGATGATCATCGGGCGGAGCTTCGCGGTGAAGATCAACGCGAACATCGGGAACTCCGCGATCTCGTCATCGATCGAGGACGAGGTGGAGAAGCTTCGCTGGGCCACGCTGTGGGGCGCCGACACAGTCATGGACCTGTCGACCGGCAGGAACATTCACGAGACGCGCGAGTGGATCATCCGCAACTCGGCGGTGCCGATCGGAACCGTGCCGATCTATCAGGCGCTCGAAAAAGTCGGCGGCCGGCCCGAAGATCTCACCTGGGAGGTCTATCGCGACACCCTCATCGAGCAGTGCGAGCAGGGGGTCGACTACTTCACGGTGCATGCCGGCGTGCTCCTGCGCTACATCCCGATGACGGCGCGGCGTCTGACGGGCATCGTCTCCCGAGGCGGGTCGATCATGGCGAAGTGGTGCCTGGCGCATCACCAGGAGAACTTCACCTACACGCATTTCCGCGACATCTGCGCGATCATGCGCGCCTACGACGTGGCCTTCTCCCTCGGCGACGGCCTTCGCCCGGGCTCGATCGCCGATGCGAACGACGAGCCGCAGTTTGCCGAGCTGAGGACGCAGGGCGAGCTGACGAAGATAGCGTGGGAACACGACGTGCAGGTGATGAACGAGGGGCCGGGCCACGTGCCGATGCATCTCATCAACGAGAACATGGAAAAGCAGCTCGAATGGTGCCAGGAGGCTCCCTTCTACACGCTCGGACCGCTCACCACCGACATCGCTCCCGGCTACGACCACATCACGTCAGCGATCGGCGCCGCCATGATCGGATGGTACGGCACCGCGATGCTGTGTTATGTGACGCCGAAAGAGCACCTCGGGCTGCCGAACCGGGACGACGTGAAGGCGGGAGTGATCGCGTACAGAATCGCCGCGCACGCCGCCGACCTGGCGAAGGGCCATCCGCGGGCCCGCGAGTGGGACGACGCGCTATCGAAGGCGCGCTTCGACTTCCGGTGGGAGGATCAGTTCAACCTGGCGCTCGATCCGGTGACCGCACGCGCCTATCACGACGAAACGTTGCCGGCGGACGGTGCCAAGGTGGCGCACTTCTGTTCGATGTGCGGGCCGAAATTCTGCAGCATGGAATTGACGCAGCAAGTGCGGGAGTACGCCGCGCGCGGTATGGACGAAAAGTCGCTGGAGTTCAGAAAGCGGGGCGAGATCTATGTCAGCGCTCCGGAACAGCCGGCACTATCTGAATGACGGTGCCAAACCGGGCCGGCTCCCCACCCGGCCTCGGGTTCGGGTAGCCTTGGGAGATCTGTGACTGGAAATCCTTCACGGTCACGCCGGGCGGGAACGCCATGGTTTCCTCCCGGAAGCGGCCGACATCGAACTCGTGGGTAGCGGGCACGTCGAACACCAGCTCGCCGCGCTGCTTCAGGGTCGTGCGATAGAACGTCACGACGTCGACAAATGGCGCGTCGGCCCCGAACAGGTAGTAGCGCTGCCCTCGACCGGCGTCGAACGAGGCCAGAAACTGAGCGCCCGGGAAGATCGGCAGACCGAGAAGAGCCGCGGAAGGAGCGCCGTCAGTCGCCGGCACATCTGGCGTTTGAGGTGCAGAGTCCGCAGGGGCGGGTTCGGCGGGTGCGGTGGGCGCCGGCCGGACCGGCTCAGTGCCAGGACGGGGGAACGGCTGGGGCGCGGGGGGCTGCTGCGCCAGCGCCGCCAGCAGAAGAAGCGTAACTACCACCATATCAGGATTATACGATGTGGAACCGAGGCGCGGTGACGCGCGTCAGAATAGAATAAAGACATGCAGAACGCCTTGAAGACAGCCCTCCTCCTCGGCGCGATGAGCGCCCTGTTCCTCTTTCTCGGCGAGTCGCTTGGCGGTGCGCAGGGCCTGATGCTCGGCTTTGTCTTCGCTGCCGTCACCAACTTCGCCTCGTTTTGGTTCTCGGACAAGATCGTGCTGCGGATGTACCGCGCCAAACAGGTTGGTCCCGAGCATCGTCTGTATCAGGTGGTGGCGAACCTTGCGCAGCGCGCCAGCCTGCCGATGCCAAAGGTGTACATCATTCCGGACGCCTCGCCGAACGCGTTCGCGACCGGCAGAAATCCCGAGCATGCCGCGGTGGCGGCCACCGAAGGGATTCTGCGCGTCTTGACTGGGGACGAGCTCGAAGGGGTGATTGCACACGAACTGGCGCATGTGAAACACCGCGACATCCTGATCAGTTCGGTCGCGGCGACGCTGGCGGCGGCAATCATGATGGTCTCGCGCTTTGCGATGTTTTTCGGCGGTGGCCGCAGCGACGACCGCGGGGGACAGAACCCGGTGGCGCTCCTCGCCACGATCATCCTCGCTCCCCTGGCGGCTATGCTCATTCAGGCGGCCATTTCCCGCTCGCGCGAGTTCGAGGCGGATGCGGGAGGCGCCAAAATCGCCGGCAATCCGATGGGGCTCGTAAGCGCCCTGCGAAAAATCGAAAGCGCTTCGCGGACGGTGCCCATGGACGCGAACCCGGCCACCGCCCACATGTTCATCATCAAGCCGTTTTCGGCTGGTGGGATGCTCGCGCTCTTCAGCACCCATCCCCCCACCGAGCAACGCGTGCAGGCGTTGATGGGGCTGGCGCGCGGTTGACGAATCGGGGCCGGGAAATCAGGATTTTCCTGGCGCAAAAGGGTAGTTGTCTTTCAATGATGAGCTAAGCAGGGATCCTACCGCGGGGTGGCGGAGCGGGATCCCTCCCGTCCAGTTTTCCGCGGCGCTCTCTCCGCCTGCGCGTGATTCGCTCGACCCGATACCTTCCCGCCGAAACCGATCCGAATTCCCGATTCCGTCCGCCGCCTCTCTCTGGCGTACAACTTGCTGCCTGTTCACCCCGGAGGCAGCGCCGTGCACGTAGACGATCTCGACATCTCGCCGAGCAAGATCGCGGAAACCGCGCAGCGAATCATCGACCGTGGCATTGAAGAAGCGCGTCGCCGCGAGCACGCGCTGCTGACCAACGAGCATGTCTTCCTCGCGTTCGCACAGGTCGAATGGGACATGTTTGCGGAGGTGATGCGCGATATCGAGCTCAATCCTCACACGATCCTCCAGGCCATCGAGGAGCACCTGCACATGATGCCGTCGTTCGCCGGCCGCGAGCTGCGCGTGTCCCCGGCCACCAAGCTCGTCTTCAAATTGGCGCTCCACCACGCGAGCCGTGCGGGCCGGCAGACGATTGAAGCGGCCGACCTTTTTTCGGCGGTGTTCGAGGAGACGCAGGGTGTTCCGGTCTCGATCCTGCGCCGCCACGGTGTCGAGCCGGAGCTTCTGGTGTCGCGCCTGAACGCGCGCATGCGCGACATGGAGCTGCGAGAGGAGCGGCTGAAGAAACGCTTCGAGCTGCCGCCGTTCCTGAAGCACTTTGCCACCAACTTGAATCTCCTCGCACGACAGGACAAGCTGCCACCGGTGTTCGGTCGCGAAAAGGAGATCCAGCAGGTCTTGGAGATTCTCTGCCATCGCGAGCGCGCGAACTCGGTGATGCTGATCGGCGAGCCCGGGGTCGGGAAAACCGCAATCGTCGAGGGGCTGGCGCGGCGGATTGAATTCGAGCCCGACACCGTGCCGGTGCGGCTGCGGGACTGCCAGGTGGTGAACCTGCAGATGAATACCATGGTGGCCGGCACCATGTTGCGCGGCATGTTCGAGGACCGGATCCAGAACGTGATCCGCGAGCTCAAGGAACGGCCGAGCTTCATTCTATTCGTCGACGAAGCGCACACGATGGTCGGAGCCGGCTCCGCCCTCGGTGCGCCATCCGACGCGGCGAATGTGTTCAAGTCAGTGCTCGCCCGCGGCGAGATCCGGATGGTCGCGGCGACCACCTTCAGCGAGTACAAGGAATACATCCAAGAGGACGAGGCGCTGGCGCGCCGCTTCCGAACCGTCACCGTTGCCGAACCGACGATCGACGAGACGCGGCGGATTCTCTACAGCCTCCGTCCTCGCCTCGAGCGCAACTACTCGGTGCGGTTGCTCGACGAAGCGATCGAAGAGGCGCTCAACATGTCGCCCCGCTACATGCGGCACTTGCACCTGCCGGACAAGGTGATCGGCTGGCTCGACACCGCCGCGGTGCGGGCCGAGATCGATCGCCGCTGGGAGGTGAAGAAGGAAGACGTTGTCGCCGTCATCTCGCACGCGGCGCAGATCCCGGAAGACATGGTCTTCCGCGACGTCACCGACCGGTTCAAGGACATCGAGGAGCGCCTGCGGCAGCGGATCGTCGGCCAGGACAACGCCATCAAGGCGGTCGCCCGCCGCCTGGTGCTGAACAAGGGTCCGCTCAAGGACGGCTTCGATCGACCGGACGGCGTGCTGCTGTTTCTCGGCCCGACCGGCGTCGGAAAAACCGAGCTCGCGAAATCGGTCGCCGATTTCCTCTTCGGCGACGAGAAGAAGCTGATTCGGGTCGACATGTCCGAGTACCAGGACGGGTCGGTCTCGGTCGACAAACTGATCGGCATGCCGCGCGGCATCGTCGGCAGCGAGCGCGGCGGTGTCCTCACCAATCAGCTGAAGGACAATCCCTACTGCGTGATCCTGCTCGACGAGGTCGAGAAGGCGAGCCAGAACACGCTGAATCTGTTCCTGCAGGCGTTCGACGAAGGCTGGCTCACCGACGGTCGTGGCAAGCGCGTCTACCTGAGCGACGCGGTCGTGATCATGACCTCGAACCTCGGCGCCGAGAACTTCCGCAAGCTGACCAGCCCACTTGGCTTCCTGTCACGCAGCGTCGGCGTCGGGCAGGTGCTCGGCGAGGTCATGCGGGAGCTCGAGCGCCGGTTCCCACCCGAATTCCGGAACCGCATCGACGAAGTGGTGCTGTTCGCGCCGCTGACGCACGATGAAGTGCGCCGGATCTCGAAGCAGTATCTCCAGCAGGTGACGTTGACGCTCGCGAAGGCGGGCAAGACGATTTCGATTGCCGATCAGGCGATCGAGGCAATCGTCACCGAGGGCTACAGCATGGCGTTCGGCGCCAGGTTCCTCAAGCGGGTGATCGATGAACGGATCAAGCTGCCGATCAGCGAGCACTGGAAGGAAGGGTCGCACTTCGAGATCTCGGTCAAAGACGGTCGGGTGGCGGTCGAACCAGCCCCTGCACGGATCATCTCCGTGGACGGCTCGCTGGCGTACGGGGACGTCGTCTAGACCCACAGCTGCAGGATTGCAGGATTGCAGGATTGCAGCATGGGTTCCACTCTTTCTGCGATTCTCTCCTGCAATCCGCCAATCCTGTCATCCTGCAATTCTGAGGTCACCAGCTGAAGCCAACCTGCTCTGGCACGACGTCCTCCGGCTGGCGCGGCGGCTCGTCAGGCGCGTCGCGCTTCGCGAGGCCGTACCGCTGCTGCAGCACACGCATCATCGAGCGCACTTCGTTCCGGTACTTGTCCAGCGGGTATTTCTTCACATAGAGCCGCTCGAAGCGCGGCGCCATCGCCGGGAACTCGCGTTCGATGAACTTCATGAAGTGCGTGCGCGTGCCGTCCTGTAGATACATCACATTGCAGCCGACGAAGCGCGCGCCATGGTCCGCAATCGCCTTGACGGTACGTTCGAGCTTGTCGCGAGACGACGAGAAGCCAGGCACGATCGGCGCCATGAGGACGCCGGCGTTGACCCCGCCGTCAACCAACTCTCGAACAGCGCGCAGCCGTTGCAGCGGATGGGCGGTGCCCGGCTCGAGAATGCGCCATGCCTCCTCGTCCACGGTCGGGACGCTGACATAGACGGTGCAGGACGCACCGCGGCTCAGCTCCATCAAGACGTCGCGGTCGCGGACCACCATCGGACCCTTCGTCACCAGACCGACCGGCGTCCGCGCCCGGGCGAGGGCTTCGAGTGCGCGGCGCGTCAGGCGGTACTGTCCCTCGATCGGCTGATAGGGATCGGTGGCGGTGCCGAGTGCGACCTGCTCCCGTCTCCATGACGGACGATCGAGCTCCCTGGCCAGCACCTCGATGAAGTTCCGTTTCACGAGGATCACCGAGGCGAACTCATCGTCGGAATCCATCTCGAACTGCGTGTGATAGCGGCGTGCAAAGCAGTAGTGACAGCCGTGCGTGCAACCGCGGTACGGGTTGAGGGTCCAGTGAAAGGGCATCCCGTGAACCCGGTTGAGCGCGGAGCGGCACGTGACCTCCTGATACCGCGCCTGATCAGCGCGACACTCCGCCTCCGTGAGCGCAGCTGTCCCACCCTTCTTGACGAGGTCGGCGATCTGCCGTGTGGTGGGCTTCGATTCACCCAGTTGGAAGAGGTGGAGGGGATCGGTTGCCATGGTTCGCCCTTTGTTCGCCATATGATTCAGGCCAAGGGCCGGAGCTGTCAAGTCGGGCCGCGCACAGTGCCGCGGTGCAGCAGAGCGCGCCGATGACGAAGTAGTAGTAGTTGCAGAACGCCTTCGAGCCAAAGGCGAACATGGCCAGCGAGTACAGAGCGACCGAGGCGCCGAACCCGGCCGCGGTATTCGGGGTGGCCACCAGGCTGATGACCATCGCGAGGCATGCCGCGCCGACCGCCCACCAGAAGGAGCCTTGTCCCCATCCGGCACGAGCCGCCCAGCTCAGGTAACTGAGAGAGTCGGTTCGAAACGGCTCCCGCGTCTGCAGCCAGATCACGTTGTTCATGAACGAGTTCGGATGCCACAGCGCAAACGGCAGCGTCGCCGCCGCCGCAGCCAGGCCCGCGAACCCGAGTATCAAGAGCGCCTGGCGCCGCCGTTGCCCGAGCGCGTAGCGCAGAAAGGACGGTCCAGCGAGAAAAAGGTACTGCTTGGCGAAAATCAACAGTCCGGCGATCCATGCGCCGGCGACGGGATGACGCTG